>NZ_JBYOKU010000002.1:0-302801 GCF_057799175.1 Pseudomonas sp. 14P5.3.2
TTTTTTCCCCCCCCCCCCTTCTTCCCCCCCCCCCCCCCCCCCCCCCCCCAACCCCGCTCCCACAGTTGGTTTTGGGTCAGGCAGTTATTGCGCGGTAGCCTTCAGGCCGGTGAGCAGCAGGCGCTGGAACAAGTCTTCTTTCAGGCCTTCCGGGTGGGTCAGCTGCATACGTTCAAGGTGTTCGGGAAACGTCGAAGCCTCCGGCGCATCCAGCGCGGCCTTGCCCAGCTCCAATATCTCGCTCAGCTTGAACTTGCTCTTCAGCCAGTTCAGCGCCCGCAGCAAATCCCGCTCGATGGCGGTGAAATCACAGCCCAGCGGATACTCCGGAAACAGATTCGGATGCTTCGCGGCAATCGCCTGCAAGCGTTGCGGGGTGTTTTCGGCGAAACGCGGATCGAGACGGAAATCCTGCGGCAGTTTGCCGACCTTCTGCGCCTGCTCGATCAGTTCTGGCTGGAAGCGTGAATCGCTGATGTTCAGCAACGACTCGATCACCACCGCGTCAGTCTTGCCGCGCAGGTCGGCGATGCCGTACTCGGTGACCACGATGTCGCGCAGGTGCCGTGGAATCGTGCAGTGCCCGTATTCCCAGACGATGTTCGAACTGACCTCGCCGCCGGACTCACGCCAGCTGCGCAGGATCAGAATCGAACGCGCATCGTGCAGCGCATGGCCCTGGGCGACGAAGTTGTATTGCCCGCCGACGCCGCTGAGTACCCGCCCGTCTTCCAGTTGATCAGCCACCCCCGCGCCCATCAGCGTCATGGTGAACACTGTGTTGATGAACCGTGCATCAAGCCGTTGCAAGCGCTTCAATTCTTCCTGCCCGTACAGCTCGTTGATGTAGCTGATGCGGGTCATGTTGAATTCGAGGCGCTTGCTCAACGGCAGTTCGCGCAGGCGCTCGTAGAAACTGCGCGGGCCGAGAAAAAAGCCGCCGTGCACCGAGATGCCATCGGTTTGCGCCGACTCATCGAGAGTGCCGGCGTTGGCCTGCTCCTGAGTGTGCACGTCGGGGTAGACCTTGCGCCGGATGATCCCGGCATCGGCCAGCACCAGCAGACCGTTGACGAACATTTCACTGCAGCCATACAGGCCTTTGGCGAACGGCGCGGTACCGCCCTCGCGCTCGATCAGTTGCGCCCACTGACTGAGATTGATGTCATCGAGCAACGCTTGGTAACCGGCGTTATCTGCCTGCCGCGCAAGCAATGCGGCCGTGAGCGCGTCGCCCATCGAACCGATGCCGATCTGCAAGGTGCCGCCATCGCGCACCAGGGTGCTGGCGTGCAGGCCGATGAAATGATCCTGAAAGCCCACCGGCATGTTCGGCGTGGAAAACAGCGTGCTGCTGTCCTTCGCGTCGATCAGCAGGTCGAAGGTGTCGATATCGACTTCGGCATCACCGGGCATGTACGGCAGATCGGTGTGCACCTGGCCGACCAGCAGAATGGTCTCGCCGGCGTCGCGGCGCTTGGCGATCATCGGCAACAGGTCGAGGGTGATGTCCGGGTTGCAGCTCAGGCTCAGGCGATCGGGATGTTCGCTGCTGCTGGCGAGCAATTGCGCCACCAGATTGAGGCCGGCGGCATTGATATCGCGGGCGGCGTGGCTGTAGTTGCTGCTGACGTAATCCTGCTGGGCCGGCGGGCTGTTGAGCAGGCTGCCGGGCTGCATGAAAAACTGTTCGATGCGGATATTGGCGGGCAGGCTGTCGCGGTGCAGGTCGGCAAGGAAATCGAATTCGGGGTAGTCGCCGAAGACGCGCTCGACGAAGGGTTCGATGAAGCGCTTCTGCAGACCGTCACCCAGCGTCGGCCGACCGAGGCACAGCGCGGTATAGATCGTCAGTTGCCGCTCGGGCAAGTCCTTGATCCGCCGGTACAGCGCGTTGACGAAGTGATTGGGCTTGCCCAGCCCCAGCGGCATGCCCATGTGGATATGCGCCGGCAGACGTGCAAGCACATCGTCCACTGCCTGTTCGATCGAACACAACTGCACCATCTGAAGCCTCCTGCCCGTTCCGTGAATAGGGGTAGACCGAGCTTGCCTCGACTTTGCTGCAAAGGACAGCGAAAGCCGTAAATCGCAGGCATAAAAAAACCGTCCGAAGACGGTTTTTTTCGTCAGAAGCGCGCCTTGTTACAGGCCGGACATCTTCTTGATCGCGCCCTTGAGCTCGTCGTCCGAGCAATCGGCGCAGGTGCCTTTTGGCGGCATGGAATTGATCCCGGTGATGGCTTTGGCGAGAATGCCATCGAGGCCGCCCTGATGATCGGCGCGGTCTTTCCAGGCGGCGGTGTCACCGATTTTCGGTGCACCCAGCAGGCCAGTACCGTGGCAAGCGTTGCAATGTTTTGCAATCACTTCGTCCGGCGTCTTTGCACCACCGCCGCCGCCAGTGGAAGCAGCGACTTCCATTCCTTTGCATTCCTGCCCCTGAACACACACCTGGCCGACCGGCTCGAGGCGTTTGGCAATGTCGTCATTCGTCGCAGCTTGAGCGCTGACAGCCCAGAGGGCCAGTACGGTTGCTGGTGCGGCCAGCATTTTCATAATTAGATTCACGCGTTCACCCTCAATGGTGGCTATTCACGCCTGCGGCCACGGTTCGCAGGCGGGCGCAAGTATAGCGGGTAGCCCGCCACACTGAAACAACCCCATAGTCGAAGGGGTTATACCGCGCAATGGAAAAACTCTGCGGATGCCTTCGCCGTCATGGCTTGGCGCCTCTATCGTTAAAAATTTGCCGGCGTGGCTGCGCTGATTAGTCGCGCAGGCGCGTCGAACGGATTCCGGAAACGATGCGGCTTGGTACTTTCAAAATAGTAGCTGTCGCCGGCTTCGAGAATAAAAGTTTCCAGGCCCACCACCAATTCCAGACGACCTTCCACCAGAATCCCGGTTTCCTCGCCTTCATGGGTGAGCATTTCTTCGCCGGTATCAGCGCCCGGCGGGTAGATTTCGTTGAGGAACGCGATGGCCCGGCTCGGGTGTGCGCGGCCGACCAGTTTCATGGTCACGGCGCCGTCGGAAATGTCGATCAGCTCGTTGGCCTTGTAGACGATCTGAGTCGGTTTTTCCTGCAGGATTTCTTCGGAAAAGAACTCGACCATGGACATGGGAATCCCGCCCAGAACCTTCCTCAGCGAACTGATCGAAGGGCTGACGCTGTTCTTTTCGATCATCGAAATGGTGCTGTTGGTGACGCCCGCGCGCTTGGCGAGTTCACGCTGGGAAAGCCCTTTGAGCTTGCGGATCGATTGCAGTCGTTCACCGACGTCCAAGGCGGGAGCCTCCTGATGTTGTAAGAATATTGAGCGTTATCATGGCGACAGCGTTCAGTATTTACAACACTTGGCCCCCGCAGCGGCGTCAACCCTCGGAATAGAGCCTTGGCACGCGACGCAGGTTGCAGAAGATCTGGTACGGAATGGTGTCCGCCCACTGCGCCACTTCGCTGGCGAGGATGTTCTTGCCCCACAGTTCGACGGTCGAACCGAGGTCGGCTTCCGGCACATCAGTGAGGTCGATGCACAGCATATCCATCGACACACGGCCAAGAATCCGGCTGCGTTTGCCGGCCACCAGCACCGGAGTGCCCGTCGGCGCCTGACGCGGGTAGCCATCGGCATAACCCATGGCAACCACGCCGATGCGCATCGGTTTGTCGGTGATGAATTTGGCGCCGTAGCCGATCGGCTCGCCGGCGGGCAATTCGCGCACGCAGATGACTTTCGATTCGAGGGTCATCACCGGTTGCAGGCGCTCGGCCACGGCGTTGGCTTCTTCGAACGGCGTGGCACCGTAGAGCATGATCCCCGGGCGCACCCAGTCGCTGTGGATCTGCGGCCAACCGAGCACGGCCGGCGAGTTGCGCAGGCTGACTTCGGCGGCGAGGCCCTGACGCGCCGCCTCAAACACCGCAACCTGATCGGCGCTGCTTTGCTCATGCAGTTCATCGGCGCGGGCGAAGTGGCTCATCAGCACGATCTTCGCCACTTTGCCGCTGGCCAGCAGGCGTTGATAGGCCGCCGCGTAATCCTTCGGATGCAGGCCGACGCGGTGCATGCCCGAATCAAGCTTCAGCCACACGGTGATCGGCTTGCTCAGTGCCGCCTGCTCGATGGCTTCGAGCTGCCACAGCGAGTGCACCACGGTCCAGAAATCATGCTCGACGATCAGCGCCAGTTCATCGGCTTCGAAGATGCCTTCGAGCAGCAGCACCGGGGCCTTGATGCCGGCCGCGCGCAGCTCCAGCGCTTCTTCGATGCAGGCGACGGCAAACCCGTCGGCCTCGGCTTCCAGGGCCTGGGCGCAACGCACTGCGCCGTGACCGTAGGCATCCGCCTTGATCACCGCCAGCGCCTTGGCGCCGGTGACTTCGCGGGCAATTCGGTAGTTGTGACGCAGGGCTTGAAGGTCGATCAGGGCACGGGCAGGACGCATGGCAGCAGACTTCTTGGCGGTCATGGGAAGAAAAACCGGCGCTGGCTGACGGCGTGAACCGCCAACAGCGCCGGGAGAGGGATCTTTGAGACGATTACGGCAACGCGGCGACGATGGAAATCTCGACCAGGATGCTCGGCTTGGCCATCTTCGCTTCGACGGTGGCACGGGCCGGCGCGGCGCCTTTAGGCAACCACTGATCCCATACCGAATTCATCCCGGCAAAGTGCGCCTCGATGTCGTTCAGGTAGATCGTCGCCGACAGCAGATGTTGCTTGTCAGTCCCGGCCAGATCGAGAAGGCGCTCGATATTGGCCAGGACTTCGCGAGTTTGTTGTTCAATCCCGGCGTTGAAGTCGTCGCCGACCTGTCCGGCCAGATACACCGTACCGTTGTGGCTGACGATCTGACTCATGCGCTCATTGGTGAGCTGGCGCTGGATTGCCATGTTTTGCGGACTCCTGAGGCTTGTTGCCGTAACGGGAAATATCGAGGCCTTCGGCGCTGATCTGCGGTTTTTTCTTCGCCATCAGATCGGCCAGCAAACGACCGGAACCGCACGCCATGGTCCAACCCAGGGTGCCGTGACCGGTGTTGAGGAACAGGTTCTTGAACGGCGTGGCGCCAACGATCGGTGTACCGTCCGGGGTGGTCGGACGCAGACCGGTCCAAAAGCTCGCCTCGGCCAGATTGCCGCCCTGAGGATAAAGGTCGTTGACGATCATCTCCAGGGTTTCGCGCCGACGCGGGTTCAGCGACAGGTCAAAACCGGCGATCTCCGCCATGCCGCCGACGCGGATGCGGTTGTCGAAACGGGTGATCGCGACTTTGTAGGTCTCGTCGAGAATGGTCGAAGTCGGAGCCATGTCCGGGTTGGTGATCGGCACGGTCAGCGAATAACCCTTGAGCGGATACACCGGCGCCTTGATGCCCAGCGGCTTGAGCAATTGCGGCGAGTAGCTGCCGAGGGCCAGCACGTAGCGGTCGGCGGTTTCCAGCTTGCCGTCGATCCACACGCCGTTGATGCGGTCACCGGCGTAATCGAGGCGCTGGATGTCCTGGCCGAAGCGGAATTCCACCCCGAGTTTCACCGCCATTTCCGCCAGGCGCGTGGTGAACATCTGGCAGTCGCCGGTCTGGTCGTTCGGCAGACGCAGGGCGCCGGCGAGGATGTCGGTGACGTTGGCCAGTGCCGGCTCGACGCGGGCAATGCCGGCGCGGTCGAGGACTTCAAACGGCACGCCGGATTCTTTCAGGACGGCGATGTCCTTGGCGGCGCCATCGAGCTGCGCCTGAGTGCGGAACAGCTGAGTGGTGCCGAGGCTGCGGCCTTCGTAGGCGATGCCGGTTTCGGCGCGCAGTTCGTCGAGGCAGTCGCGGCTGTACTCGGACAGACGCACCATGCGTTCCTTGTTCACCGCGTAACGGTTGGCGGTGCAGTTGCGCAGCATCTGCGCCATCCACAGGTATTGGTCGATGTCGGCAGTGGCCTTGATCGCCAGCGGCGCGTGGCGCTGCAGCAGCCACTTGATGGCCTTGAGCGGCACGCCCGGCGCGGCCCACGGCGAGGCGTAGCCCGGCGATACCTGGCCGGCGTTGGCGAAACTGGTCTCCATGGCCACGGCTGGCTGCCGG
This sequence comes from Pseudomonas sp. 14P5.3.2, assembly GCF_057799175.1. Taxonomy (NCBI): domain Bacteria; kingdom Pseudomonadati; phylum Pseudomonadota; class Gammaproteobacteria; order Pseudomonadales; family Pseudomonadaceae; genus Pseudomonas; species Pseudomonas sp. 14P5.3.2. The sequence goes on from NZ_JBYOKU010000002.1 coordinate 6,088, forward strand.
TCGACCACCACCACTTCAAACCCGGCACGGGCCAGATAGTAAGCACTGGCGGTACCGATGACGCCGCTACCCAAGACCATTACGCGCATTTTTGTATCCCTCATCGCGGCAGGGCCGCGTACGTCTGTTGTTAGAGCAATGATGCGCGCAGTGTAAAAAAGAATGGCCAGTGCATTTCACTATATAAGCGCCTATATTTGGCGACAATTCTCGGCAAAAACCCTTTTCACGGAGGCGCATCCCCTATGCGTACCAACACTCAGACCAAACGTGAGCTGGACAAGATCGACCGCAACATCTTGCGGATCCTGCAGGCGGACGGGCGCATATCGTTTACCGAACTCGGGGAAAAGGTCGGGCTGTCCACCACGCCGTGTACCGAGCGGGTGCGGCGGCTGGAGCGCGAGGGGATCATCATGGGCTACAACGCCCGCCTGAATCCGCAGCACTTGAAGGGTAGCCTGCTGGTGTTCGTCGAGATCAGCCTCGACTACAAATCCGGCGACACGTTCGAAGAGTTCCGCCGCGCGGTGCTGAAATTGCCGCACGTGCTGGAGTGCCATTTGGTGTCAGGGGATTTCGACTATCTGGTGAAGGCGCGGATTTCCGAGATGGCCTCGTACCGCAAACTGCTGGGCGACATTCTGTTGAAGTTGCCGCATGTGCGTGAGTCCAAAAGCTATATCGTGATGGAAGAGGTGAAAGAGAGCCTGAGCCTGCCGATTCCAGACTGAAGATTGGCGTCGCTCCATTCGCGAGCAGGCTCGCTCCCACAGGGGGAATGCATTTCAAATGTGGGAGCGAGCCTGCTCGCGAAGGCGTCAGCTCGGTTGCGAGTGAACCGGTTAAACCAGCACCTGCCGATTCGCCGCCATGTATTCGAAGATCTGCTTTTCAACCCGCGGATGAATCAACTCCACCGGCCCCCGCCCGTTCGGGCACGGCAACGTCTTCGTCGTCCCGAACAACCGGCAAATCAGCGGCCGTTCCTCATACACCGTGCAACCATTCGGCCCCAGGTGTACACAATTCAGCTCATCCATCGCCGCATCCTGCTCGGCGCGGGTCTTGCGCGGCAGGCGGGCCATTTCTTCCGGTGAAGTGGTCACTGGCCCGCAGCAATCGTGGCAACCGGGCACGCACTCGAACGAGGGGATCTGCTGACGCAGGTCGCGAATGGTCTGGCGGTTGCAACTCATCGAAACGGTAACCCACATGAAATAGGCGGCAATTGTGCCGCAAAAGCCGTGATCCAGACAGCAAAGGCCGACCAGTGTTGCCGGTCTTCGGGCCTGCGGCTTATGCTCCGTCAAATTTTCTCGACACCCAGCCGTTGGATGATGCCCATGAATGCCCGCGCCCGAACCTTCGCGAGCCAACCCCACGTTGCCTCTTACTACGCCGCCAGCAGCCTGCCGCAGCCTGACCATCCGGTGCTGCAAGGCGAAGTGATTGCCGACGTGTGCGTGGTCGGCGGCGGCTTCTCGGGGTTGAACACCGCGCTGGAACTGGCCGAACGCGGCCTCAGCGTAGTGTTGCTGGAAGCGCATCGGATCGGTTGGGGCGCCAGTGGTCGCAACGGCGGGCAGTTGATTCGCGGGGTCGGCCACGGGCTCGACCAGTTCACTAATGTCATCGGTGCCGACGGCGTACGCCAGATGAAACTGATGGGCCTGGAAGCGGTGGAAATCGTCCGCCAGCGCGTCGAACGTTTCCAGATCCCGTGCGACCTGACCTGGGGCTACTGCGACCTTGCCAACAAACCTGCCGACCTTGAAGGCTTTGCCGAAGACGCCGAAGAGCTGCGCAGCCTCGGCTATCGCTATGAAACCCGTCTGCTGCAAGCCGATGAAATGCACACCGTGGTTGGCTCCAAGCGTTATGTCGGCGGCTTGATCGACATGGGTTCCGGGCACTTGCATCCGCTGAATCTGGCGCTGGGCGAAGCCGCTGCTGCGCAACAAATGGGCGTCAAACTGTTTGAACAGTCGGCCGTCACCCGCATCGACTACGGCCCCGAGGTTCGCGTACACACCGCTCAAGGTTCAGTGCGGGCGAAAACCCTGGTGCTGGGCTGCAACGCTTATCTCAACGACCTCAATCCACAACTCAGCGGCAAAGTACTGCCCGCCGGCAGTTACATCATCGCGACCGAACCGCTTTCCGCAGAACTGGCGCACAGCCTGCTGCCGCAAAACATGGCGGTCTGCGACCAGCGCGTGGCGCTGGATTACTACCGGCTCTCGGCGGATCGACGCTTGTTGTTCGGCGGCGCCTGCCATTATTCCGGGCGCGATCCGAAAGACATCGGCGCATACATGCAGCCGAAGATGCTTGAAGTGTTCCCGCAACTGGCAGGCGTGAAGATCGACTATCAATGGGGCGGCATGATCGGCATCGGTGCCAATCGACTGCCACAGATCGGCCGGCTCAATGATCAGCCGAACGTGTATTACGCCCAGGCCTATTCCGGGCATGGGGTGAATGCCACGCACCTGGCGGGCAAATTGCTCGCCGAGGCGATCAGCGGCCAGCACAGCGGTGGCTTCGACCTGTTTGCCAAGGTGCCGCACATCACCTTTCCTGGCGGCAAGCACTTGCGTTCGCCGCTGCTGGCGCTGGGGATGTTGTGGCATCGGCTCAAAGAGCTGATCTGATATTTTTGCACCAGCCTTAATGCCCTCATCGCGAGCAGGCTCACTCCTACAGTAGGAACGTATTCCCCTGTAGGAGTGAGCCTGCTCGCGATGGGGTCAGAAACAGCACCACATCCTTCAGATCCGCCAGAACGGCTTCAACCCCTCTTCATGCGCCTGCTCCCGGGTCAACCCGACATCCTTGAGCTGCTCCGGCGTCAGGTTCAACAGCGCCTTGCGCGTGTGCAGACGATGCCAGAACAGGCTCCAGCGACTCAGGCCGGACGGCGCGTTGCGCATGGCGGTATTCCATGCACTGTCCTCCTGCCCTGCCTCCAGTTCCTGACTGTGTAACGTCAGCCGCACATCGCTCAAGCCGTTCATTTTTGTCGCTCCTGTTTACTTGGGTAGCCAGAGATTCCATGATGCGCGGGTCGGCAAAAGCATTACAGATTCAACACTTCTGTATTAACTCCATACAGATTTGCCATTCCTGAGACTGAATCACCGATTTTTGCCGCATCTGTACTGGTTTAACGAATCACCTGCATCGAGGCAGTGCAATGACCCTGTATGTGAACCTCGCCGAGCTGCTCGGCACTCGCATCGAACAAGGCTTCTACCGTCCTGGCGATCGCCTGCCTTCGGTGCGCGCCTTGAGCGTAGAACATGGGGTCAGCCTCAGCACGGTGCAGCAGGCCTATCGCATGCTCGAAGACAGCGGCCTGGCCACACCGAAACCCAAGTCCGGCTACTTCGTGCCGGTGGGTCGCGAGCTGCCGGAGTTACCCGCAGTCGGGCGGCCGGCGCAGCGGCCGGTGGAGATTTCGCAGTGGGATCAGGTGCTGGAGCTGATTCGCGCAGTGCCGCGCAAGGACGTGGTGCAACTGGGGCGCGGCATGCCCGACGTGACCACGCCCACCATGAAACCGCTGCTGCGCGGACTGGCGCGGATCAGCCGCCGCCAGGACATGCCCGGTCTGTATTACGACAACATTCACGGCACCCTCGAACTGCGCGAACAGATCGCTCGATTGATGCTCGACTCCGGCTGCCAGTTGAGCGCCAGCGACCTGGTGATCACCACCGGTTGCCACGAAGCGCTGTCCACCAGCATCCACGCAATCTGCGAACCGGGCGACATCGTCGCGGTGGATTCGCCGAGCTTCCACGGCGCCATGCAAACGCTCAAAGGCCTGGGCATGAAAGCCCTGGAAATCCCCACCGATCCGCTCACCGGTATCAGCCTCGAAGCGCTGGAACTGGCGCTGGAGCAGTGGCCGATCAAGGTCATCCAGATCACCCCCAACTGCAACAACCCGCTGGGCTACATCATGCCGGAGTCGCGCAAACGCGCCCTGCTCAACCTGGCACAACGTTTCGACGTGGCGATCATCGAGGACGATGTGTATGGCGAGCTGGCCTACACCTACCCGCGTCCGCGCACGATCAAGTCCTTCGACGAAGAAGGTCGAGTGCTGCTGTGCAGCTCGTTTTCCAAGACCCTGGCCCCAGGCCTGCGCATCGGTTGGGTGGCACCGGGTCGTTATCTGGAACGGGTGCTGCACATGAAATACATCAGCACCGGTTCCACCGCACCGCAGCCGCAGATCGCCATCGCCGAATTTCTCAAGGGCGGCCATTTCGAACCGCACTTGCGGCGGATGCGCACGCAATACCAGCGCAATCGCGACGCGATGATCGACTGGGTCACTCGCTACTTTCCCGCCGGCACCCGCGCCAGTCGCCCGCAGGGCAGCTTCATGCTCTGGGTCGAACTGCCCGAGGGTTTCGATACGCTGAAACTCAACCGTGCGCTGCTCGATCAAGGTGTACAGATCGCCGTCGGCAGCATCTTTTCCGCCTCGGGAAAATACCGCAATTGCCTGCGGATGAACTACGCGGCCAAACCGACACCGCAGATCGAAGAGGCGGTGCGCAAGGTCGGCGCAGCGGCGAGCAGACTGCTGGCCGAAACCGAGTCATTCGAGCCGAAACGTACCGTGCCCGTCGAAGCGACGAAGGTCGGCGACACGGCTTGAGGCATCGCTGACGCGGGCCTCGATGTCCAGCTCCACGTCGAGATGACGACCGGTGGCGATGCTGCCCGCGCGCCAGCTCACGATGCGATCGCCAGGCTGCAGCAAATCCGCCGCGCCCGCCCGCTCTCCCTCGCGCTGCCACTGCACCGGCGCGCCGTCCAGACGTACCGTCACTATGCGTACCTGCAACCGTCCCGGTGCCCAGCGATAATGCAGCGCATCGCTGCTCGGGGCAGCAAAGGACCAACTGATCGAGCGCACATCCGGACATTGAATCCGCAGATGAACCCTGCGCACCCCGAAGCTGCCGTCGTCGCCACTCGATGGCCGCGCCAGCAGTTGCGCCCTCGTCGAGACGCCATAGTCCACAGCGCCCGGCGACAGCGTCATCCGGCAGCTCGCACTGGCCATGGCGGATGCGGACAACAGCCATGCCAGCATGATCCGGATAATCCATCGTTGCATGGGAAAAACCTCAGTCATGTATTGCTCAAAGGCTGACAGAGCGCTTCGACAGGCTCGATCAGTGCGTGCTTGTCAGGCGATTCGGCCAGGGTGAATTGCAGCTCGCAGTGCGTGGTGTCCGACAGCTGCACCCGCAACAGTTGCCCAGGCTTGATGTCCGAAACAAAGATCGTCCCGGCCTCAAGCACCGTGGTCACGTATTCACCTTGCCCGTCCTGTACGGCCAGGCCACTGGACAGCCATTGCCGATCAACCGTCCTGGCCTTCAACAGCACGCGCCGTACGCGGGTGATGGAAAACTCCAGGTGCTGCACCGACCCGCGCCCGGCTTCCACTTCTTGATAACCGTCGAGCACCTCGACGTTGCGCGGCAGGCTCAACGGGTCGACTTCCAGCCGGGCGGTCGAATACGCCGGCAGACTCGCCACCACCGCCCGGCCCGCTCCGTCCGTCCACACCGGACCTTGCGGCGTGGACAACTTCAGACCCGCACGGTCGCCGGCCTTGAGCACGCCAAAGGTCTCGCGCAGCGGATAGGGCGACAGCGTGACGCCATCGCGATGCAGTGCCATGCCGCCACGCAGGCCCACATCGAATTCGCGCGCTTCGTCCCGCTGACTCATACCGAGGTCCAGACGGGTGTAACGCGCCAGAGCGTTGACCCGCAATCCGAGGGACGGCGCCGCGTCTTCACGGTGTTCGGCACTGGCGCTGTAGGCCAGGGTTTCACTGAGCACTTCGCTCATCGACACGCCACTGCGCGCCCCGGATCGTGGATCGCTGCGCAGGTAGCTGCGAACCCGGCGCTGTTCGCCCAATGGCATCGCCGCCGTCAGGTAAGCCGAGGTGCCCCGGCGCCCCACGTCGGCATCGCCGATTCCCCGTTCCAGGCTCAATGACAGACTGATCCGCGCGGGCAGCGTCTGCGACCACGACAGCCCCAGGCGCATATGCGGCGGCTGATCCAAGCTGGTGTAACGCGACCAGGTCATGCCGAACGCGCCCCAGCGTTCGACGGAACCGTTGAGGGCAAACGTCCAGTGCTCGCGCCCGGGCAATTCGGCCCGGCCCAGCTGCGAGTTCCAGCCAGTGTCCGACAGCGTACGAAAGCCCTGGCCACGACGCACAGCGACCACGCTGGTGGACAGGTTCGGTGCCAGCACGGCATTGACGGTCATTTGCACCTGATGACCCGCAACGCCTGTAGCCCGGTCGCTGGACAGCAGCTGGCGCACACCAGTGGTCAGATTGCCCGGCCATTGCCGCTGCAGCCCCCACCCCGCCGACAGGTAGTCCGAACCACCGAGTACACCGCCACTCATGCGCAGCGCTCGCGACAGGCTCCATTCCTTGCCAAGGGTGGCGAACGACGGCGCCCGGCGATCATCCGAGCCCTGGCGTCGCACAGTACCCAGCGCCAGATTGAACGTGTCGGCCCGGTCGAACCGGGCATCCTGAAGGCTGGCGGCCGGGACGCGAAAGCGCCGCACCTGCCCTTCTTGCTCGTGCACGCTCACCTCAAGGTCGAGCTGGTTGCTCAACAACGGCAGCGCGCGCAGGGTGAACGGCCCGGCAGGAACTCGCGTGGTGTAGATCGGCACGCCGTTCTGCCGGACTTCGATCCGCGATGGCGACCAGGCGATGCCCTCGACCTCACCACGCGCACCCCATTGTGCCGCACGCATTTGCGCGAACGCGTCTTCCGGCAGGATCTGCACGCCGCTGAACGATTCGCCGGCAAACAGGGGCGACTGCAGATTCAACTGGCCGATCTGCACGCTGGCTTCGGCGTCTTCCAGCGTGTGCATGCCATAGGCATACAGATGCTCGAAACGCGTACTGTCCGGAAGTTGCGTGTAGGACTGCCGGCTACGCAGGATCCAGTCGCCGGCATTCAAGCCAATCTCCGAGCCCAGGCTGCGAAAGTCGCTGCGCTGTCCCTCGTGCCGGCTGCCCATCAGCAACGCGTCGTAGTTAAACACACCACCCACACCACCATTGGCGAAGCTGCGCGATTGAAACTCCGGCAACGCCAGCAGGTCGGTCGGCAACAGCAGGTCGATCTGTTCCTGGCCGGGATGCAACTCAATGATGGCCGAGGGCAGACCTTCGCGCAGTGTCAGGCACAGCTGTCGGTCTGCCGACGCCGCAGAGGTTTGCGAGCGCACGCCGGCAGCCTTGAGCAAGGCCGGTTGCAGGCACGGCTCGCCCTCGGCATCGAACGTCACGAACACGCGGCCGCGAGGCTGTCCATTGACCTCCAGTGCTACCAGGCGCGTGCCCTGAGAGAAACGCGGTGCCTGGCGGAAGTACGCAGCCAGTGCGGGGTCGAGTCCGCGCTCGCGAAGCAGCTGCGCATCGAACTCCACCACCTCGCCGGCCAGCGCTGCGCCTGCGCCCTGAACCATCACCAGTGCCAGTCCCCGACGGGCAGGCCTGCGCATCAGTGCGTTACCGGAGCATCGAAGTGATCGACCGCAAAGCCATAGGTGGTGGCCGGAAAAATCCGCACGCCCATGGTCCGCACCGTCGAACTCAAGGGCAACGCGACAGACAGGCGCTCGCCAGGCAGGATCCAGGTGCGCGGCAGATCCACCGCCTGTGTGCCCGGCAGCGGAACAATCGCCTTCGCCAGGCGAACGACGTAAGGACTGGGATTACTGACCAGCAAGCCTTCAGCAGTGGCCGACCAGCTCAGGCGATGCCATGGCTCGCGCTCCACCGGCAGGCCGGCGGGGCGCAGGATCACCGGCAGGTTTTGCCGCACGCCCAGATTGACCCGGGCGCCGTCAGCACTTGCCAGAGGATTGATCCCTTCAAAAATCACCCGCTTCAGACGCTCGGTCTGCAACGGTTCGGCGCTCTGCAAAATGAACCGCACTTGCTGCACCGCCCCGGCCTCGACACGGGTAACCGACGGGCTGAACAGCAACAGCGTCTGATCATGCGGCTCGATGTTTACCACCGTGGTGTGCAGCAGGGCCGGACGGGTCTCGGTATTTCGGACATTCATCGTTGCCTCACCGAGACCTTCATCCACCACCAGCACAGGTGTTTGCGGCACCATTCCGGCAGCGTGGGCGTTGGGCATCAAAATCACGGCGAGCAGGCACAGTGGCAGCGCCCTGAAGCCAGGACGGCACATTGAAATCGGCATCGGGATTGTTCCGCTGGAAAGTTTCAGCGCCCCCGTCTAAGGACGCGCCGAATGAACCTGAAAGAACCCGGCAATGGCCGGGCTCTGTCGATCAGAGGTAGTACATGTCGAAGGTGACCGAGCCATCGAGCGGGATCTCGCTGGCGATCGGCAGCGCGTTACTCGGGCCAATGATCGGCAACAGGCTCATCGGAAACCCGTGATGGCGCGCCGCGACCGGGCCGGCTGCCACGCCGGTACCCCAGGAGTACAGCGCCGGGGCATTGCTCACCAGCGGCGAGGAAGGCAATTGCCACGCCGGCGCCGCCAGGGTGCGGGTCATCAGGGTCTGCTGGATACCGTCGGCTTCCGGACGCCCGTGGCGCAGAGCGAAGCCGCCGATACGGATGCCGCCGATTTCGCCTAGCCCGTAAAACAAGGCCGGATCGCTGTTACCGGCGCCATCGTTGATGCCCGGCAATTTGGTTGCCGCACGATTGTCTCTGACCGACACCTCCACCGGCGCCGGCGCATCGCAATTGATGTGCAGCGAAATATCGTGAGTCGGCAGCAGCGTCTGTGTGGTCTTGTTCAGTGTGGCCGCCGAAATCTTGCGCAGATCGACGGTGCCACCACCGGCAAATGCCGGGATGCACGAGGTCGGAATAATGGTTCCGATCACGTTCAGATCCACGCTCTCGGCAGCGGCCAGCGTCGGCAATACCGCGGCCGCGATGGCCGCCATCCATGTTGTTTTTTTCATCAGTCCCTACTTGTTCGGCTATTTATAAATGGCAGGTATTCAGGGCATCGCTTTCACCGGGGCCGTGAATACCGGGGGCGATGATTTCCTTTTTTGCAGGATCCGTATGTAGGAATAGGCACCAACCAAGAGCGGAAAAAACGACATGGCAAATAGTCCAAAAACACATGCGAACTCATTCCTACTTTCGAACGACTAATTGTTTACACAGTGTGGCGAGGATCCGCCTGGAAGCGGTCGTTGAAATCCTCTGCATGCCATACTCCGTCACCCCCAGCCCCCAGCCGAGAAAGCAACGTGCGACCCGGAAAAAAATTGCTCGCTGTCTTTGTCCTGTGTTCGTTGGCCAGTGGTTGCGCCAATCTCGATGTAGCACGTGAACCCAGTCAGGCGTTGCCGTCTGCCGGCTCCGCATTCGGTCGCTCGATTCAGGCACAGGCGACGCCCTATCAGGGCCGCTCCGGGTTCCGCCTGCTGTCCAACAGTACTGAGGCCTTCACCGCTCGCGCCGAACTGATCCGCAATGCGCAAACCAGCCTCGACTTGCAGTACTACATCGTCCACGACGGCGTCAGTACACGGATGCTCGTGGAAGAACTGCTCAAGGCCGCCGACCGCGGCGTGCGCGTACGCATCCTGCTCGACGACACCACCAGCGACGGTCTCGACACGATCATCGCCACGCTGGCGGCGCATCCACAGATCCAGATCCGCCTGTTCAATCCACTGCACCTGGGCCGCAGCACGGGCGTGACCCGCGCCGCCGGCCGCCTGTTCAACCTGTCGCTGCAACATCGGCGCATGCACAACAAGCTGTGGCTGGCGGACAACAGCGTGGCCATCGTCGGCGGGCGCAATCTCGGCGACGAGTATTTCGATGCCGAACCGAACCTGAATTTCACCGACATCGACATGCTCAGCGTCGGCCCGGTGGCCGAGCAGCTCGGACACAGTTTCGATCAGTACTGGAACAGCGCGCTGAGCAAGCCGATCGACGAATTCCTCTCGAGCAAACCGAGCGCCAAAGACCTGCAGAACACCCGCACGCGCCTCGAAGAATCGCTGGATGAAACCCGCAAACAGAACCACGCGCTGTATCAACAGCTGATGACGTTCAAGACCGCGCCGCGCATGGACATCTGGCGCAAGGAATTGATCTGGGCCTGGAACCAGGCGCTGTGGGATGCGCCGAGCAAGGTGCTGGCCAAGGACGAACCGGACCCGCAACTGCTACTGACCACGCAACTGGCGCCGGAACTGCGCGGCGTCAGCAAAGAACTGATCATGATCTCGGCGTACTTCGTTCCCGGCCAGCCGGGGCTGGTGTACCTGACCGGGCGTGCCGACGCCGGGGTCTCGGTGAGCCTGCTGACCAACTCGCTGGAGGCCACCGATGTACCGGCGGTACACGGCGGTTATGCGCCGTATCGCAAGGCGCTGCTGGAGCACGGGGTGAAACTGTATGAGCTGCGCCGCCAGCCTGGGGATAACTATGGCAGCGGCCCACACCTGTTCTACAGCAAGTCATTCCGGGGTTCGGATTCCAGCCTGCACAGCAAGGCGATGATTTTCGACCGGCAGAAAGCGTTCATCGGCTCGTTCAACTTCGACCCGCGCTCGGTGCTGTGGAACACCGAGGTCGGGGTCCTGGTGGACAGCCCGGAACTGGCCGAACGCGCACGCGAACTGGCCTTGCAAGGCATGGCACCAGCACTGAGTTATGAGGCGAAACTGCAGGATGGCAAGATCGTCTGGATGACCGAGGACAACGGCCAGATGCACACGCTGACCAAAGAGCCGGGGAGCTGGTGGCGGCGGTTCAATGCGTGGTTCAGCACCACTGTCGGTCTGGAGCGGATGCTTTAAAAAGCAAAAGATCGCAGCCTGCGGCAGCTCCTACACTGGAACGCGGTTTCCCTGTAGGAGCTGCCGCAGGCTGCGATCTTTTGACCTTAAGCCGTTTGCACTGCCCCGAACGCACCTTGGCGCATCAGCAGAATCACCAACCCAAACGCCCCCACCGCCATCAACAGCGGCAACGCATGCCCGCTGATCCACTGGCTGCCCGCCCCTGCCATCAACGGCCCGATCAGACAACCGACACCCCACAGCTGCGCAATGTGCGCATTGGCCCGCACCAGCGCATCGTCGCGATAACGCTCGCCGATCAGGATCAGTGACAAGGTGAACAGCCCACCGGCACTGGCCCCGAACAACACCCACAACGGCCAGATCAGCAGCGTGTCGATCAACAGCGGAATCGCCAGGCTCGACAGCATCAACACCACCGCGCATCCGGTGAACAAGGTACGTCGCGACAGGTAGTCCGCCAGCGCACCAATCGGCAGTTGCAGCAGCGCATCGCCGACCACCACCGTGCTGACCATCGCCAACGCGATCTCGGCAGTAAAGCCCTGCTGCAGGCAATACACCGGCAACAACGTGAGGATCATCGCCTCGAACGCGGCGAACAGTGACACCGCCCAGGCAATCGCCGGCAGCTCACGGGCAAAACCCCACAAATCGCTGAACGTCACACTGCTGGCTTCACTGCTCGGCGCACCGCTGCGGCCCATCAACAGCAAAGGTGAGACCGTCAGCAGTCCGACGCCAACCCAGAACCCGTAATCGTGCTCAGTGCCGAGCGCACCCAGCAGCAGCGGACCAGACAGTTGGCTCAGCGCATAGCTGCTGCCATACAGCGCCACCAGCCGACCGCGCCAGTGTTCGACGACCAGTTGATTGATCCAGCTCTCGCCAAGGATGAACACGATGGTCAGGATCACCCCGATCATCAGGCGCAGCACCAGCCAGATCGGATAGCTGGGTAACAACGCCAGCAAGCCGATCGACAACGCACCCGCCCACAGGCACAGACGCATCAGGTTCGCCGTGCCGAAACGCGCCGCCAAGTGACTGGAAATCTTCGCCCCCAGCAGCACGCCAATCGCCGGCATCGCCGCCATCACGCCAATGGCAAAGGAGCCATAACCCCAGCCTTCCAGACGCAACGACACCAACGGCATGCTGACCCCCAGGGCCAGACCGACACTCAAGACAGACGCCAACACGGCGAAATACGTCGCCCAACGCATGGTCCACGCTCCTGTGGATATTCTTATGTGCGCCACAAAATCACTGTGGGAGCGGGCTTGCTCGCGAAAACGGTTTCACATTCAGCAAATGTGCTGACTGATACACCGCTTTCGCGAGCAAGCCCGCTCCCACAGGGAATCTCTGTTTCGTCAGGGAGCCCGGAGTGAACGGGCTCCCGCTAACGGCTTACAGCTTGATCCACGTCGCCTTCAGCTCGGTGTACTTGTCGAACGCGTGCAGCGACTTGTCACGACCGTTGCCCGACTGCTTGAAGCCGCCGAACGGTGCGGTCATGTCGCCGCCGTCGTACTGGTTGACCCACACGCTACCGGCACGTAGCGCCTTGGCGGTCAGGTGCGCCTTGGAAATGTCCTGAGTCCATACCGCTGCGGCCAGGCCATACGGCGTGTCGTTGGCGATCTGGATCGCTTCTTCCGCAGTGTCGAAGGCGATGACCGACAGCACCGGGCCGAAGATCTCTTCCTGGGCGATCTTCATCGCGTTGCTCACGCCGTCGAAAATCGTCGGCTCGACGTAGGTGCCACCGGTTTCCTGGAGGATGCGCTTGCCGCCCGCCACCAGCTTAGCGCCGTCGCTGTGACCGGATTCGATGTACGACAGCACGGTGTTCATCTGCTGGGTATCGACCAGCGCACCGACGTTGGTTGCCGGATCCAGCGGATTGCCCGGCTTCCAGGTTTTCAGAGCCTCGATCACCATCGGAAGGAATTTGTCCTTGATCGAACGCTCGACCAGCAGCCGCGAACCGGCGGTGCACACTTCGCCCTGGTTGAAGGCGATGGCACTGGCGGCGGATTCGGCAGCGGCTTGCAGGTCCGGCGCATCGGCAAAAACGATGTTCGGGCTCTTGCCGCCGGCTTCCAGCCACACGCGCTTCATGTTCGATTCGCCGGCGTAGATCATCAACTGCTTGGCAATCTTGGTCGAACCGGTGAACACCAGGGTGTCGACGTCATTGTGCAGCGCCAGCGCCTTGCCGACGGTGTGGCCGTAGCCCGGCAGGACGTTGAGCACACCTTTTGGAATACCGGCCTCAACCGCCAGCGCAGCGATGCGGATGGCGGTCAGCGGGGATTTTTCCGACGGCTTGAGGATCACCGAGTTACCGGTGGACAGCGCCGGGCCGAGTTTCCAGCAGGCCATCATCAGCGGGAAGTTCCACGGCACGATGGCACCGACCACGCCCACCGGCTCGCGGGTCACCAGACCCAGTTGATCATGCGGCGTGGCGGCGACTTCGTCGTAGATCTTGTCGATCGCCTCACCGCTCCAGCTCAGCGCTTGCGCCGCGCCCGGGACGTCGATGTACAGCGAGTCGCTGATCGGCTTGCCCATGTCGAGCGTTTCGAGCAACGCCAGCTCTTCAGCGTGCTGCTTGAGCAGGCTGGCGAAACGAATCATGGTGGCTTTGCGTTTGGTCGGCGCCAGGCGCGACCAGACGCCGGAATTGAACGTGGCACGAGCGTTTTCCACGGCGCGCTGGGCGTCGGCGGCGTCACAGCTGGCGATTTTGCCAAGCAGACGGCCATCGACCGGGCTGATGCACTCGAAGGTCTCGCCGGAGACGGCGTCGGTGTATTCGCCGTTGAGGTAGGCGCGGCCTTCGATCTTCAGGTCGCGAGCACGTTGTTCCCAATCGGCACGAGTCAGGGTGGTCATTCGAGTGTCCTCCTCTTGTTGAATACGAGCGCCGCGTTCTTCGCGGACGTCTTCAGGAATGCTGCCCGGCCGGCCTGCTTTTTCGGCCCAAGGCACCCGCCACCCTAAACCAGCGACCGGGGTTGTTTCAATATATTTGACATAAGCGCGCCATACGGCCTTGCGGTGTTCATTTTAATAAACATAGACTTTGGCCCTTTCAAGCCACCGCGCCGTCATCACGGGAGAAAACAACAATGAACATCCAGAACGTCGTCGATATCAGCCTGACCACCAGCACAGCCGAACGCTATCGCCCGGACCCGGCCAAAGTGCTCAAGGGCGATCCCGAGCAAGCGGTGTTCAATCAGTACGACAGCCCTTGTGGGCAGATGGGCGTCGGCGTGTGGGAAGGCGCGGTCGGGCAGTGGACGGTGAACTACACCGAGCATGAATACTGCGAAATCCTGCAGGGGGTTTCGGTGCTGCGCGACAGCGACGGCAATGCCAAGACCTTGCGTGTTGGCGACCGCTTTGTGATTCCGGCCGGCTTCCGTGGCACCTGGGAAGTGCTGGAGGCTTGCCGCAAGATCTATGTGATCTTTGAGCAGAAGGCTTGAGGATTTTCGCTGACTGATCCGGCCCTATCGCGAGCAGGCTCACTCCTACAGGTTTTGTGGTGAACACACATTTTGTGAATACCGGCGATCATTGTGGGAGCTGGCTTGCCAGCGATGAGGCCCGGCCAGACACCACAGAAATCCGAGGCAACAAAAAAGGCCCGTATCGTGAGATACGGGCCTTTTTTGTAAGTCGGGAAAAATCAATTACTTGATTTTGCCTTCCTTGTAGATCACGTGCTTACGAACAACCGGATCATATTTCTTGATCTCGATTTTGTCCGGAGTAGTACGCTTGTTCTTGTCGGTAGTGTAGAAGTGACCAGTACCGGCGCTCGAGATCAAACGAATCAATTCACGCATGATTAGCTCCCTTAAATCTTGCCATCGCGGCGAAGTTCGGCGAGCACGACACTGATGCCACGCTTGTCGATGATGCGCATGCCTTTGGCAGATACGCGCAGACGCACAAAACGTTTCTCTTCTTCAACCCAGAAGCGGTGATGCTGCAGGTTCGGCAGGAAACGACGACGGGTTTTGTTGTTTGCGTGGGAAATGTTATTCCCGGTTACCGGACCCTTACCGGTAACTTGACATACTCTCGACATGCCTCAGCCCTCTAAAACCACATGCCCAACCCGGCATGGGTTGGCCGCTTAATCTCTCAGTCATTTGGCGCCAGGCGCCGCGTTTCTTTAGAGGTCTTACCGGCTACACCTACAGTGAAGGAACCGGGCCCCTAGAAAAGAGCGCTGCTTTATACCAGAAAGACCGGGGTGCAACAACAATCGATGTGCAATCAACCGGTAAAAAGGCACTTTTTCCGGCTGCGGACGCTTTGGATAAAGGCTGGCGCGAGTTTTGACCACTCGTCGCAGAAAACCGCTCTGACAGAGGTTTCCGACTTTTCTGGGTGCACCGCGGTCTGAAAAACGCCAGTGCACGACCCCGAAAAATACAAAAGGGGATAGTCATTTGCAATCCAGCCCTCTAGGGTAACCCTTTTCCAGACTGCACCTGCAGATGGCCTTCGATCTGTAAAGGAAGCCGACCATGCGCCTCGCTGCCCTACCCCTGTTGCTCGCCCCGCTTCTGCTGAGCCCCCTGGCCCAGGCCGCCGCCCTGAGCGTCTGCACCGAGGCCAGCCCTGAAGGGTTCGACGTGGTGCAATACAACTCGCTGACCACCACCAATGCCTCGGCCGACGTGCTGATGAACCGCCTGGTGGACTTCGACACCGCCAGCGGCAAAGTCGTGCCGAGCCTGGCCGACAGCTGGGAAGTCAGCACCGACGGCCTGACTTATGTGTTCAAGCTGCACCCGCAGGTGAAGTTTCACAGCACCGACTATTTCAAACCGACCCGCACCCTGAGCGCCGAAGACGTCAAATTCAGCTTCGACCGCATGCTCGACCCGGCCAACCCATGGCACAAAGTGGCGCAAAGCGGTTTCCCGCACGCCCAATCCATGCAGTTGCCGGCGCTGATCAAGAAAATCGACGCACTCGATCCGCTGACCGTGCGCTTTACCCTCGACCACCCGGATTCGACGTTCCTCGCGACCCTGAGCATGGGTTTCGCCTCGATCTATTCCGCCGAATATGCGGACAAGCTGCTCAAGGCCGACGCCACCGACAAGCTCAACAGCCAGCCGATCGGCACCGGCCCGTTTGTGTTCACGCGCTTCCAGAAAGACGCTTCGGTGCGCTACAAGGCCAACCCGGACTACTTCGGCGGCAAGCCGGCGGTCGATCCGCTGATCTTCGCCATCACCCCTGACGCCAACGTGCGCCTGCAAAAGCTGCGGCGCAACGAGTGTCAGATCGCCCTGTCGCCAAAACCGCTGGACGTGAAAGCGGCGCAGGAAGAACCGACCCTGAAAGTGGAAAAGACTGACGCGTTCATGACGGCTTTCGTCGGCATCAACAGCCAGCACCCACCGCTGGACAAGCCGGAGGTGCGCCAGGCGATCAACCTCGCCTTCGACAAGGCCAACTACGTCAAAGCCGTGTTCGAAGACACCGCCGAACCCGCCAACGGCCCTTACCCGCCGAACACCTGGAGCTACGCAAAGAACCTGCCGGGCTACCCGCACGACGTGGCCAAAGCCAAGGCGTTGCTGGCCAAGGCCGGACTCAAGGACGGCTTCCAGACCACCATCTGGACCCGTCCGTCCGGCAGCCTGCTCAACCCCAATCCGAGTCTGGGGGCGCAGTTGCTGCAATCGGACCTGGCGGAAATCGGCATCCAGGCGGAAATCCGCGTGATCGAGTGGGGCGAATTGATCCGCCGCGCCAAGGCTGGCGAACATGACCTGCTGTTCATGGGCTGGGCCGGCGACAACGGCGACCCGGACAACTTCCTCACGCCGCAGTTTTCCTGCGCGGCGGTCAAGTCCGGCACCAACTTCGCCCGCTACTGCAATGCCGATCTGGACAAACTGATCAGCGCCGGCAAAACCACCAGCGAGCAAGGCGTGCGCACCAAGCTGTATGAACAGGCCCAGGCGCAGATTCAGCAGCAGGCGCTGTGGTTGCCGCTGGCGCACCCGACTGCCTATGCGCTGACGCGCAAGGATGTGCAGGGTTATTCCGTCAGCCCGTTCGGGCGGCAGGACTATTCGAAGGTCACCCTGAAATAACCCGCCACAACACAATTCCCCTGTGGGAGCGGGCTTGCTCGCGAAGGCGTCGGATCAGCCAAACTTTTATTGACTGACACATCGCCTTCGCGAGCAAGCCCGCTCCCACAGGGGTTGGCGTTTGTTGTTGAAAGCTACATCCAGCCACACTCCGCCATCGACAGCGGCTCGCCGTCGCCAACGATGAAGTGATCGAGCACCCGCACATCAATCAGATCCAAAGCCTTCTGCAAGCGCTTGGTCAGTTGCCGATCCGCCTGGCTCGGATCGCTGTTCCCCGACGGGTGGTTGTGGCAGAGAATCACCGCCGCCGCGTTGTTGGCCAATGAGCGTTTCACCACTTCCCGGGGATGCACGCTGGTGTTGTCGATCGAGCCGCGAAACAGCGCCTCGAACGTCAGCACTTGATGCTTGGAGTCGAGAAACAGGCAGCCGAACACCTCGTGCGGCTCGTGGCGCAGCATGGACTTCAAGTAATCCCGAACTGCCTGCGGATTCTCCAGCGCCGGTTTTTTACGCATGCGCTCGGCCAGATGCCGCCGCCCCATTTCCAGCACCGCCTGCAACTGTGCGAACTTCGCAGGCCCCAATCCCAACTGCACGCTGAACGCCGCAAGATCGGCCTCCAGCAATGCGCGCAGGCTGCCGAATTGAGTCAACAGGTGTCGCGCCAGATCCACCGCGCTTTTTCCCGTGACCCCGGTACGAAGAAAAATCGCCAGTAATTCGGCATCGGAAAGGCTTCCCGCGCCCTGTTCAAGTAGCTTCTCCCGCGGCCGTTCCGCCGCTGGCCAATCGCGAATACTCATACACCTTCCTTGTCTGTGGGCGCCGCTGTTCCGTAGCGGTCGCTGTGATATCGTAGCCCATCTTTTTTGCGGGCGAATTCACCCTGGGGAGGGGGTTTCGCCACGTATGTCACCCACGAAATGAAAGGCAGACCTATGCAGCGGCTGTATCGGAAACGCATCGTTCTGGGCGTCGGCGGCGGCATTGCGGCCTACAAGAGCGCCGATCTGGTTCGTCGCCTGATCGACCAGGGCGCCGAAGTGCGCGTGGTCATGACCCATGGCGGCGCCGAGTTCATCACCCCGCTGACCATGCAGGCCCTGTCCGGGCACCCGGTTCACCTCGACTTGCTCGACCCGGCCGCCGAAGCGGCGATGGGCCACATCGAGCTGGCCAAGTGGGCCGATCTGGTATTGATCGCCCCGGCCACCGCCGACCTGATCGCCCGTCTGGCCCAAGGCATCGCCAACGATTTGCTGACCACTTTGGTTCTTGCTACCGATGCCGTAGTGGCCGTCGCGCCAGCCATGAACCAGGCGATGTGGCGCGACCCGGCGACCCAGGCCAACCTGCAACTCCTTGAAAGCCGTGGCCTGAAGACCTTCGGCCCGGCCTCCGGCAGCCAGGCCTGCGGCGACGTCGGCATGGGCCGGATGATGGAGGCCACCGATCTGGCGCAGTGCGCGGCGGATTGTTTCCAGCGTAGGGCACTGACCGGCAAGCACGTGGTGATCACCGCCGGCCCGACTCAGGAAAACATCGACCCGGTGCGCTACATCACCAACCACAGCTCCGGGAAAATGGGCTTCGCTCTGGCCGAAGCCGCGGTGGAAGCCGGCGCCCGCGTGACCCTGATCAGCGGCCCGGTACACCTGCCGACGCCGGATCGCGTCACGCGTATCGACGTGGTCAGTGCCCGCGACATGCTCGCAGCGTGCGAGTCGGCCATCCCGTGTGATGTGTTCATCGCCTCGGCAGCGGTGGCGGACTACCGTCCGGAAGTCGTTGCCCCGCAAAAACTCAAGAAAGACCCTACAAGCGGCGACGGCTTCGTCCTGCAAATGGTGCGTAACCCGGACATCCTGGCCACCATCGCGACCCGTCCCGACCGTCCGTTCAGTGTCGGCTTCGCCGCCGAGACCGAACACCTGCTCGACTACGCTGCACGCAAGCTGAAAGACAAGAATCTCGATTTGATCGTCGCCAACGACGTCGCCAACCCGAGCATCGGATTCAACAGCGAAGAAAACGCCTGCAGCGTGATCGACCGTGAGCTTCATGCCACTGTTTTCGCCCAGACCAGCAAGAGCAAGATCGCTCGCCAACTGGTCACTTTTATCGCCGAACGTCTGAACCAGGTTTAATTTACATGCACGCTTTGCAAGCCAAGATCCTCGACCCACGCATCGGTACCGAATTCCCGCTGCCGCAATACGCCACCCCAGGCTCCGCCGGCCTCGACCTGCGCGCCATGCTGGAACAGGACATCGTGATCAAGCCGGGTGAAACCGTGCTGATCCCTACCGGTCTGTCGGTCTACATCGGCGACCCGAACCTCGCCGCACTGATCCTGCCGCGCTCGGGCATGGGCCATAAGCACGGCATCGTGCTGGGCAACCTCGTCGGCCTGATCGACTCGGATTATCAGGGCCCGCTGATGGTGTCCTGCTGGAACCGTGGCCAGTCCGACTTCACCATGACCGTCGGCGAGCGTCTGGCGCAGCTGGTACTGGTACCCGTGGTGCAGGCGCACTTCGAAATGGTTGAAGAGTTCGTTGAAACCGAACGCGGCGCGGGCGGTTTTGGCCATACCGGCACTAAATAACCGATAACCCGTTACTGTGGCGAGGGAGCTTGCTCCCGCTTGGGTGCGCAGCGCCCACAAGATCTTTAGGGCTGCTTCGCAGCCCAGCGGGAGCAAGCTCCCTCGCCACAAAAAATGCGCTACATCCGCTGCAGGTTTTAGCACCGAAAATCAAGGTTTTACCGGCCGCAGGCCACGCCAGACAAGGCGTCATGGCCCTTTCACACCACGAACTCTCTGTGGAAAACGCCGTCATACCCTTCAGTTTGAGCCTGCCGCCGAGTGAATCGTCGGTGTGTCCCGCCACTTTCGAGATGGAGCATTTGTGCAGATGAGCACCCCCGCCAAGATCGCCCCGAAGCTTCCCGACAGCATCTTCCGCGCCTATGACATTCGCGGCACCGTGCCGGAATTCCTCAATGCCGAAACCGCTTACTGGATCGGCCGCGCCATCGGCTCACAGAGCCTGGCCCAAGGTGAACCGAATGTTTCCGTCGGTCGCGACGGCCGCCTGTCCGGCCCGGAGCTGGTTGCCGAGCTGATCCGCGGCATCGCCGAAAGCGGCTGCCATGTCAGCGATGTCGGCCTGGTCCCGACCCCGGCGCTGTACTACGCGGCCAACGTGCTCGCGGGTAAATCCGGGGTGATGCTCACCGGCAGCCACAACCCGTCGAACTACAACGGCTTCAAGATCGTGATCGCCGGCGACACCCTCGCCAACGAGCAGATCCAGGTGCTGCACGAGCGCATCAAGACCAACGATCTGAGCAGCGGCCAGGGCAGCGTGACCCAGGTCGAAATCCTTGACCGCTACACCACCGAAATCGTCCGGGACGTCAAACTGGCCCGCCGCATGAAAGTCGTGGTCGACTGCGGCAACGGCGCGGCCGGCGTGATCGCCCCGCAACTGATCGAAGCGCTGAACTGCGAAGTCATCCCGCTGTTCTGCGAAGTCGACGGCAACTTCCCCAACCACCACCCGGATCCGGGCAAGCCCGAGAACCTCGTCGACCTGATCGCCAAGGTCAAGGAAACCAACGCCGACCTCGGCCTGGCCTTCGACGGTGACGGCGACCGCGTCGGCGTGGTGACCAATACCGGCAGCATCGTCTACCCGGATCGCCTGCTGATGCTGTTCGCCCGCGACGTGGTGGCGCGCAACCCGGACGCGGAAATCATCTTCGACGTCAAATGCACCCGCCGCCTGGTGCCGCTGATCAAGGAATACGGCGGTCGCCCGCTAATGTGGAAGACCGGTCACTCGTTGATCAAAAAGAAAATGAAACAATCCGGTGCTCTATTGGCCGGTGAGATGAGCGGCCACATCTTCTTCAAGGAGCGCTGGTTCGGTTTCGACGACGGCATCTACAGCGCCGCACGGCTGCTGGAGATCCTCAGCAAGGAAAAATCCACCGCGGAAGAACTGTTTGCGACCTTCCCGAACGATATTTCTACGCCGGAAATCAATATCCATGTGACCGAGGAGAGCAAATTCAGCATCATTGATGCACTGCACGACGCACAGTGGGGCCCAGGCGCTGACCTGACCACCATCGACGGCGTGCGGGTCGATTACGCCAAAGGCTGGGGCCTGGTGCGCGCCTCCAACACCACACCGGTGCTGGTGCTGCGCTTCGAGGCCGATGACGAGGCTGAATTGCAGCGCATCAAGGATGTGTTCCACGCCCAATTGAAACGCGTTGCACCTGATCTCCAACTACCGTTCTGATTCACCCGGAGCCCTGAATGACCCTCGAACGCGAAGCCGCCGCCCACACCGCCCAGGTTCTGTCCGAAGCGTTGCCTTACATCCGACGTTATGTCGGCAAGACCCTGGTGATCAAATACGGCGGCAACGCGATGGAAAGCGAGGAGCTGAAAACCGGCTTCGCCCGCGACATCGTCTTGATGAAAGCCGTGGGCATCAACCCGGTCGTGGTTCACGGCGGCGGCCCGCAGATCGGTGATCTGCTCAAGCGTCTGTCGATCGAAAGCCACTTCGTCGATGGCATGCGCGTCACCGACGCCGCGACCATGGACGTGGTGGAAATGGTCCTCGGCGGTCAGGTCAACAAAAGCATCGTCAACCTGATCAACCGTCACGGCGGCAGTGCCATCGGCCTGACCGGTAAAGACGCCGGTCTAATTCGTGCGAAGAAACTGACGGTCACCCGCCAGACCCCGGAGATGACCCAGCCGGAAATCATCGACATCGGTCAGGTCGGTGAAGTGGTCGGAATCAACACCGAGCTGCTGAACCTGCTGGTCAAAGGCAACTTCATCCCGGTGATCGCGCCGATCGGCGTCGGTGAGAACGGTGAGTCGTACAACATCAACGCCGACCTCGTGGCCGGTAAAGTCGCCGAGGCGCTGAAAGCCGAGAAGCTGATGCTGCTGACCAACATCGCCGGCCTGATGGACAAGTCGGGCACCGTGTTGACCGGCCTGAGCACCCAGCAGGTCGACGACCTGATCGCCGACGGCACCATCTACGGCGGCATGCTGCCGAAGATCCGTTGCGCACTGGAAGCGGTTCAGGGTGGCGTTGGCAGCTCGCTGATCATCGACGGTCGCGTACCGAACGCGATCCTGCTGGAAATCTTCACCGACACCGGTGTGGGCACGCTGATCAGCAATCGCAAGCGTCCGTAAGGCGTCGCGCAAACAAAAAGACCCCGCTCAGCCTGGCTGAGCGGGGTCTTTTTTTGCCTGCGGCCTTCCATCTATTGTGGCGAGGGAGCTTGCTCCCGCTTGAGTGCGCAGCGCTCACAAGCTTTTCGGGTCTGCTACGCAGCCCAGCGGGAGCAAGCTCCCTCGCCACAAAAGCTCATTCCACAGTTCAGACGCCGAACTGGGCGCGATACGCTTCCACGGCGGGCAGATGCTGCTTGAGCTGCGGGTCGTCGGCGAGGAATTCCAGCACCTGGTTCAGCGAAACGATGCTGATCACCGGAATACCGAAATCACGCTCGACTTCCTGGATCGCCGACAATTCGCCGTTGCCACGCTCCTGACGGTTCAGGGCGATCAGCACGCCGGCCGCCTTGGCGCCCTCCTGGGAAGCGATGATCTGCATCACTTCGCGGATCGCGGTGCCGGCGGTGATCACGTCGTCGATGATCAGCACGTCACCGGTCAGCGGCGCACCGACCAGGCTGCCGCCTTCACCGTGGGCCTTGGCTTCCTTGCGGTTGAAGCACCATGGCAGGTCACGGTTGTGGTGTTCGGCCAGCGCGACAGCGGTGGTGGCTGCCAGCGGGATGCCTTTGTAGGCCGGGCCAAACAATACGTCGAAAGGAATGCCGCTTTCGGCGATGGCTGCAGCGTAGAAACGCCCCAGCTGCGCCAGGGCCGAACCCGAGTTGAACAGGCCGGCATTGAAGAAGTAGGGACTGGTGCGCCCGGACTTCAGGGTGAACTCACCGAAGCGCAAAACGCCGCGATCGATGGCAAAACGAATGAAATCGCGCTGATACGCTTGCATGAAAAAAACCCCAAATACCACGGATTTAGCTAATTAGCTTGACGCCGTGTATCATACACGCACGCGATTTTTGGGGCCATTTATGCGGATCATCAGTGTGAACGTCAATGGTATTCAGGCTGCAGTCGAGCGTGGTTTGCTCAGTTGGCTGCAGGCACAGAATGCCGACGTCATCTGCCTGCAGGACACCCGTGCCTCCGCCTTTGAACTGGATGACCCAGCCTTCCAACTGGATGGCTACTTCCTTTATGCCTGCGATGCTGAAGTCCCTGCCCAAGGCGGCGTGGCTTTGTATTCGCGGTTGCAACCGAAGGCTGTCATCAGCGGTCTCGGTTTCGAGACGGCCGACCGCTACGGGCGCTACCTGCAAGCAGATTTCGACAAAGTCAGTATTGCCACCTTGCTGCTTCCTTCGGGGATGAACGGCGATGAGGACTTGAACCAGAAGTTCAAGCTCATGGACGACTTCGGCAAGTACCTGGACAAGCAGCGGCGTAAACGTCGCGAGTACATTTATTGTGGCTCGCTGTACGTTGCGCAGCAGAAGCTCGACATCAAGAACTGGCGCGACAGCCAGCAATCCCCGGGCTTCCTGGCGCCAGAACGCGCCTGGATGGACGAGATTGTCGGCAACATGGGCTATGTCGATGCCCTGCGCGAAGTCAGCCGCGAAGGCGACCAGTACAGCTGGTGGCCGGACAACGAACAGGCCGAGATGCTGAATCTGGGCTGGCGCTTCGACTACCAGCTGCTGACCCCGGGCCTGCGCCGCTTCGTACGCAGCGCACGCCTGCCGCGTCAGCCACGGTTCTCGCAGCACGCGCCGCTGATCGTCGACTACGACTGGACGCTGACCATCTGAGCGTCGATCCGTGAATGCAAAAAAGCCGACATTGCTGTCGGCTTTTTTGTGGGTAACTGCTTTTCAAATGTGGGAGCGGGCTTGCTCGCGAAGGCGTCGTGTCAGCCACCTACTCGTTGACGGATACACCGTCTTCGCGAGCAAGCCCGCTCCCACAAGGGAAATCGTCGCTGGTTATTATTTGATCAGTCGCCAGGTGAATGGATAACGGTAGGGAAAGCCTTCGTTCGCCTTCACCCCGGCAATGATCGTCAGCACCAATGCCCCGATCGCCAGCAGGCCCAGCAAGAAGAAGCCGATGATCAACACCATCAGCAGCAGGCAGATCGCGGCAGCAATCGCCACGGTGATCTGAAAATTCAGCGCTTCCTTGCCCTGAGCGTCGATGAACGGATCGGTTTCGCGCTTCATCTGCCACAGGATCAGCGGCCCGATCAGGTTGCCGAACGGAATCCAGATTCCCAGCAAGGCGGACAAGTGACAAAACATCGCCCATTGGCGAACCTCCTGGCTCGGCTTGGGCAGCAACTCTTGCTCATCACTCATCGCGTCCTCCTTGCGGGTTACGAACCTGCTCAGTCGGCCAGGGCAGCCTTTTGCAGTTCGAAGATTTCGTTCATGCCTTTCTTGGCCAGTTCCAGCATGGCGTTCAGATCTTCCGGCTGGAACGGCGCGCCTTCGGCGGTGCCCTGAACTTCGATGAAGCCACCAGTGCTGGTCATCACCACGTTGAGGTCGGTCTCGGCGGCGGAATCTTCAAGATAGTCCAGATCCAGCACCGGCTCGCCCTGATACATACCGACCGACACGGCGCCGATCATTTGCTTGAGCGGGTCGCCGCCTTTCAGGCCGCCGCGCTTCTTGATTACTTTCAACGCATCGACCAGTGCCACCATCGCGCCGGTGATGGACGCGGTGCGGGTGCCGCCGTCAGCCTGGATCACGTCGCAGTCGACGTACAGGGTGACGTCGCCCAGCTTGGACATGTCCAGCGCAGCGCGCAGGGAACGACCGATCAGACGCTGGATTTCCAGAGTGCGGCCGCCCTGCTTGCCACGGCTCGCTTCACGCTGATTACGCTCGCCAGTGGCGCGCGGCAGCATGCCGTACTCGGCGGTCAACCAGCCCTGGCCTTGCCCTTTGAGGAAGCGCGGCACGCCGTTTTCGACGCTGACGGTGCAGATGACCTTGGTATCACCGAATTCGACCAGTACGGATCCCTCGGCGTGTTTGGTGTAGTTGCGGGTAATGCGGATCGAGCGAAGCTGATCGGCAGCGCGACCACTTGGACGTTTCATAGGGAATACCTGTACTGGGGACGGAAAACTGCCGAGCATTATAGAGCGCTGCACCGCGCCTGGGCACGGGTTAAAAATTCCGACCGTCGACCCAGAGGCCTGAAACGCGCATAACCGACGGCCTGCAGCCCTTTGTCACACCGTGTGTTTGGGCGCATCCGCCGCACTGCGCTACAATCCTGCGCCTTTGCTGCCAGTCGGCTTAAATTCATTGATATCGAGCCTGCGGAACATCCCTTCTGCGCCGATCTGCATTGCGAGGTCACCGCCATGGTGCACAGCATGACCGCCTTCGCCCGCGTCGAAAAAGCCGGCGTCCAGGGCACCCTGAGCTGGGAGCTGCGCTCGGTCAACAGCCGCTATCTCGAACCGCACCTGCGCCTGCCGGAGTCGTTCCGCGACCTTGAGGGCGCGGTGCGTGAAGCCCTGCGTCAGGGCTTGTCGCGGGGCAAACTGGAATGCACCCTGCGCTTCACCGAAGAAAGCACCGGCAAACCGTTGCAGGTCGACCGAGAGCGCGCCGCGCAACTGGTCGCCGCCGCCGAAACCGTTGCCGGCCTGATCAAGAACCCGGCGGCGCTGAACCCGCTGGAAGTGCTGGCCTGGCCAGGCGTGCTGGTGGCCGACGCGACCGATCCGCAAGCCCTGAACGCCGAGGCGCTGGCCCTGTTCAATCAAGGCCTGAAAGAACTCAAGGCCGGCCGCGAGCGCGAAGGCGCGGAGCTGGCACGCCTGATCAACGAGCGCCTGACTTCAATTGAAGAGGATGTCGTGACCTTGCGCGAACTGGTGCCGCACATGCTCGCGACCCAGCGCCAGAAAGTCCTCGACCGCTTCACCGACATGAAGGCCGAACTGGATCCGCAGCGTCTGGAACAGGAAATGGTCATCCTCGCGCAAAAGAGCGATGTGGCCGAAGAACTGGATCGCCTGAGCACGCACATCATCGAAGTTCGCCGGGTGCTCAAGTCCGGCGGTGCCGCCGGCCGGCGCCTGGACTTCCTGATGCAGGAACTCAACCGCGAAGCCAACACACTGGGCTCCAAGGCCTTCGACCCGCGCAGCACCCAGGCCGCCGTCAACCTCAAGGTGTTGATCGAGCAGATGCGTGAACAAGTGCAGAATATTGAGTAAGGCAACAGACATGACCCACAGCACCGGCACCCTGTACATCATTTCCGCCCCATCGGGTGCGGGCAAGAGCAGCCTGGTCAAGGCTTTGACCGATGCCAATCCGGAGATCCGCGTCTCGATCTCCCATACCACCCGCGCCATGCGTCCGGGTGAAGTGGACGGCGTGAACTATCACTTCGTGACCCGCGAAGAGTTCGTGAAAATGGGCGAGCACGGCGACTTCCTCGAACGCGCCGAAGTCTTCGGCAACTTCTACGGCACCTCGCAAAGCCGCTTGCAGCAGACGCTGGACGAAGGTCACGACCTGATTCTGGAAATCGACTGGCAAGGCGCCGAGCAAGTGCGCAAGCTGATGCCGCAGGCACGCTCGATTTTCATCCTGCCGCCGTCGCTTCAGGCCCTGCACCAGCGCCTGACCAACCGCGGTCAGGACAGCGACGAGATCATCGACGGCCGGATGCGCGAAGCCGTCAGCGAGATGAGCCACTATGTCGAGTACGACTACCTGATCATCAACGACGATTTCGCCCATGCACTGGACGATCTGAAGGCGATTTTCCGCGCCAACCAGCTGCAACAGAAACGTCAGCAGGTACGTTTTGGCAAATTGCTGGCCGAACTGCTGGGTTAATCAGCACTTCCCAAAACCGCTGCAAGGGCTTTACATTGGTGCTTGCAGCGCGTTGAAGGGTCTGGTCAAAAAATCAGCGCTTCCCTAATCGCTGGTGATTTTTTAAACTGCTCAGTCCGCTCGCCCAACCGGGCAGCGCGCATATTGCATTCGCTCCGAGGAATACCATGGCCCGCGTAACCGTTGAAGACTGCCTAGAACACGTGGAAAACCGCTTTGAGCTGGTCATGCTCTCTACCAAGCGTGCCCGTCAACTGGCCACCGGCGGCAAAGAGCCACTGGTCCAGTGGGAAAACGACAAGCCTACCGTTGTCGCCCTGCGTGAAATCGCTGAAGGCCTGATGAGCTACGAGTTCATCGCCGAGCAGGAAATCGTCCACGAAGACCCGGTCTTCGCTGCGTTCGAGGACGAGTCCAACGAGGCCGTCTAAGCCTATGCCTGGTCGACGTAGCACGGCGCGGGAACACAGCCTACGGCAGGAGTCATCATGCCGAGCATAGACGCCCTCGCCGATCGCTTATCGACCTACCTCGGCAACGACCAGGTCAACCTGGTCCGCCGAGCGTATTTCTACGCCGAACAAGCCCATGATGGTCAGCGCCGTCGCAGCGGCGAGGCGTACGTCACGCATCCTCTTGCGGTGGCGAATATTCTTGCCGACATGCACATGGACCATCAGAGCCTGATGGCCGCGATGCTGCATGACGTGATCGAAGACACCGGTATCGCCAAAGAGGCGCTGCAAGCGCAGTTCGGTGAAACCGTGGCCGAACTGGTCGACGGGGTCAGCAAACTGACCCAGATGAACTTCGAGACCAAGGCCGAAGCCCAGGCCGAAAACTTCCAGAAAATGGCCATGGCCATGGCGCGCGACATTCGCGTGATCCTGGTCAAACTCGCCGACCGCCTGCACAACATGCGCACGCTGGAAGTGCTGTCCGGGGAAAAACGCCGCCGGATCGCCAAGGAAACCCTCGAAATCTACGCGCCCATCGCCAACCGGCTGGGCATGCACGCGATTCGTATCGAATTCGAAGACCTCGGCTTCAAGGCGATGCACCCGATGCGTTCCGCGCGGATCTACCAGGCGGTCAAGCGCGCCCGGGGCAACCGCAAGGAAATCGTCAACAAGATCGAAGAGTCCCTCGGCCACTGCCTCGCGATCGACGGCATTCAGGGCGAAGTCAGCGGGCGCCAGAAACACCTCTACGGCATCTACAAGAAAATGCGCGGCAAGCGTCGGGCCTTCAACGAGATCATGGACGTCTATGCGTTCCGGATCATCGTCGACAAGGTCGATACCTGCTACCGCGTGCTGGGTGCTGTGCATAATTTGTACAAACCGTTGCCGGGGCGCTTCAAGGATTACATCGCGATCCCCAAGGCCAACGGCTATCAGTCGCTGCACACCACACTGTTCGGCATGCACGGCGTACCGATCGAGATCCAGATCCGCACCCGCGAAATGGAAGAGATGGCCAACAACGGCATTGCTGCCCATTGGCTGTACAAGTCCAGCGGTGACGAGCAGCCGAAAGGCACTCACGCCCGCGCCCGTCAGTGGGTCAAAGGTGTGCTGGAAATGCAGCAACGTGCCGGCAACTCGCTGGAATTCATCGAGAGCGTGAAGATCGACCTGTTCCCGGACGAGGTCTACGTGTTCACGCCCAAAGGCCGGATCATGGAGCTGCCCAAAGGCTCCACGGCGGTCGACTTTGCCTATGCGGTGCACACCGACGTCGGCAACAGCTGCATTGCCTGCCGGATCAACCGCCGTCTCGCACCGCTGTCCGAGCCGCTGCAAAGCGGTTCCACGGTCGAGATCGTCAGCGCGCCAGGCGCGCGGCCGAATCCGGCGTGGCTCAACTTCGTGGTCACCGGCAAGGCACGCACGCACATCCGCCACGCGCTGAAACTGCAACGCCGCTCCGAGTCCATCAGCCTCGGCGAACGCCTGCTGAACAAGGTGCTCAACGGTTTCGACAGCTCGCTGGAGAAGATCCCGGCCGAGCGCGTCACGGCCATGCTTACCGAGTACCGCCTCGAACTGATCGAAGATTTGCTCGAAGACATCGGCCTCGGCAATCGCATGGCCTATGTCGTGGCGCGCCGTCTGCTCGGCGAAGGTGAACAGTTGCCAAGTCCGGAAGGTCCGCTGGCGATTCGCGGCACCGAAGGTCTGGTGCTCAGTTACGCCAAGTGCTGCACGCCGATCCCGGGCGACCCGATTGTCGGCCATCTGTCGGCGGGCAAAGGCATGGTCGTGCACCTGGACAACTGCCGCAACATCAGCGAAATCCGGCACAACCCGGAAAAATGCATCCAGCTCTCGTGGGCCAAGGATGTAACCGGCGAATTCAACGTCGAGCTGCGCGTCGAACTGGAACACCAACGCGGCCTGATCGCCCTGCTGGCCAGCAGCGTCAACGCGGCCGACGGCAATATCGAGAAAATCAGCATGGACGAGCGCGATGGCCGCATCAGCGTCGTCCAACTGGTGGTCAGCGTCCACGACCGTGTGCACCTGGCCCGCGTGATCAAGAAACTGCGCGCCCTGACCGGGGTCATCCGCATCACCCGCATGCGTGCCTAATTCACACCTAACAAGGAGTCATACATGACCAAGACTGTTATCACCAGCGACAAGGCCCCAGCCGCCATCGGTACCTACTCCCAGGCGATCAAGGCCGGCAACACTGTCTACATGTCGGGCCAGATCCCTCTGGACCCAAAAACCATGGAACTGGTTGAAGGCTTCGAAGCCCAGACCGTCCAGGTGTTCGAGAACCTCAAAGCCGTAGCCGAAGCTGCCGGCGGTTCGTTCAAGGACATCGTCAAGCTGAACATCTTCCTCACCGACCTGAGCCACTTCGCCAAGGTCAACGAGATCATGGGCAAGTACTTCGACCAGCCGTACCCGGCCCGCGCCGCCATCGGCGTTGCTGCCTTGCCGAAGGGTTCGCAAGTCGAAATGGATGCCATCCTGGTCATCGAGTAATGCACACGGCGCAGCCCTCACACGCTGCGCCGACTGCTCTGCGGTAAAGAAAAGGTTTTGAAAGGATTCCACCATGCGCAAAGCGCTTGCTCTCTCGCTGCTCGCCATTTTCCTCGGCGGCTGTGCCAGCGACCCAGCCGACCGTGACATCAGCGGCACCTGGATCAACCAGGTGGCGATCGATGCTGCTGCCAAGGGCGGCCCCCTGCGCGAAGCGCTTCAGGCCTATGGCCCGAACTTGGAGTGGGACGTCAACACCAAGGCCGGTCAGGCCCGCTACACCAACGGCTTCGAGAACGTCGAAGGACGGCTGCAGGGCGAACAGTCCGGCGCCTGGAAAGTCGACTTCTATGGCAGCTCCGGCAGTGAGCTGAAACGTGACGGCGGCCGGATGAAACAAGCCGCCACCGAGAACGAACCCGACCAGTTGTTCGACCGCGCACAAATCCCCGTGCCGGAAGGCGCGCCAATCGGCGCCAGCTTCGAACGCGCACTGTATTCGGCCTACCTGGGCGGCAGCTGGAAGATTGCCAGCGGCGACGGTGAAGGCGGTACCGTGCAGTTCCAGGCCGACGGCCAGGTGTCCGGTCTGCCCGGCGCCGACCGCTATGCCCTGTGCCTGGCAGGCGACTGCGCCTCGATGAACAGCGACCACGACAGCATGTGGCTGCAACTCAACGGCCAGGGCAACAACTGGATCTTTGCCCGCAAAGGCAAGGCGCTGGAGATTTTCCAGGCAGTGAACAGCGCACTGGCGGATGAAATGCCGCAGTTCACCCCGGGTGAACGCAAGTGGTTGCTTGAGAAGCAGTAACCGCGCCTGAGAGCAACACGTAACCCTGTGGGAGCGGGCTTGCTCGCGAAGGGGGTGTGTCAGTCGACATCAATGTTGCCTGACACACCCTCTTCGCGAGCAAGCCCGCTCCCACAGTGGTTTGTGGCGTTAGAAGGTCAGCATTTGCCTTCAAGAATCGCCGCATAGCCTTCGCGATAACTCGGATACGTCGGCGTCCAGCCCAGCGCCTTCGCCCGGGCATTGCTGCAGCGCTTGCTGCCGGTGCGACGTACGCTGGCGTCTTCCGCCCAATCGGTAACCCCCAGATATTCGCGCAGCCAGGCAACCACTTCGGCCAAGGGTGCGGGCGCATCGTCCACACCGATATAGATATCCTGCAATGACTTGCCCTGATGAGCCACCTGCAGCAGAAACGCCATCAGACCTGCCGCGTCATCGGCGTGAATGCGATTGCCGTACAGCGGCGGCTCGACCGCCACCCGATATCCGCGACGCACCTGGGTCAGCAGCCACTCACGACCCGGGCCGTAAATGCCGGTCAGGCGCACGATGCTCGCCGGAATGCCGCTTTTCAGCGCCACTTGCTCGGCCTCAAGCATCAGTCGCCCGGAGTATCCGCTGGCGACAGTCTCTGAGTTCTCGTCGACCCACTCCCCTTCCTGCTGCCCGTACACACTGCTGCTGGAAACGAACAGCAGCCGCTCAGGGGTCTGCCCATAGTCGTCCAGCCAGCTCAGCACGTTCTGCAAACCCTGCACGTAAGCCGCACGATAACCGGCCTCATCGTGATCGGTTGCCGCTGCGCAATACACCAGGTAATCCACCGCCCCGACCGGCCAGGTCTCTGGGCAATCTTCCTTGAACAAGTCACCGGCCACGCCGATGACGCCGTCCGGCAAACGCGAAACATCACGGCGCAGACCATGCACCTCCCAGCCGGCGGCCAACAATTGCGTAGCCAGACGACTGCCGACGTCACCACAACCGGCAATCAAAACAGAAGGCGCAGACATCAAAAAACTCCCAAACGAAAGGAACAGACTAGCCCTCGCAAAGGACGAACGGCTAGCAATGAAGGAAAAAAAGAAACTCTATTACTTTTGTTAACAAGAATTACTTGCAATAATGCACCCCACTTTTGTTCTCGGCCTCACGAGGCCTGGAAGAGCATCACCGTTTTTCTACCTCAGGTCCGGCCAGCATGACACGTAATCAAATCCCCGCTTCGCCAACCAAACGACCTCGCGCCTTCAGCGCGGTGGCGGCCCTGCTGCTCAGCCTGATGCTGGCACCGACCGCTGCTTTCGCTGACGCACAAGCGCCAGCCGCTCCGGCTGCCACCGAACAGCACGCCCCTGCTGCCGCCGCGCCAGCCGCCACCGACCCGGTACAGGCTGTAGACGCCAGC
The DNA here is from genome assembly GCF_057799175.1 of Pseudomonas sp. 14P5.3.2. Taxonomy (NCBI): domain Bacteria; kingdom Pseudomonadati; phylum Pseudomonadota; class Gammaproteobacteria; order Pseudomonadales; family Pseudomonadaceae; genus Pseudomonas; species Pseudomonas sp. 14P5.3.2. The sequence goes on from NZ_JBYOKU010000002.1 coordinate 38,350, forward strand.
GCAGCAGACGCGCCTGAAGTGCTCGAACCTGACAACACCCTGGGCATGGCGCACGACCTGTCGCCCTGGGGCATGTACCAGAACGCCGACATCATCGTGAAAATCGTGATGATCGGTCTGGCAATTGCTTCCATCATCACCTGGACCATCTGGATCGCCAAAGGCTTCGAGCTGATGGGCGCCAAGCGTCGTCTGCGGGGTGAAATCGCTGCGCTGAAGAAAGCCGCGACCCTCAAGGAAGCCAGCGCCACCGCAGCTAAAGAAGGCACCCTGGCCAACCTGCTGGTGCACGACGCGCTCGATGAGATGCGCCTGTCGGTCAACAGCCGCGAGAAAGAAGGCATCAAGGAGCGCGTCAGCTTCCGTCTTGAGCGCCTCGTCGCAGCCTGTGGCCGTAACATGAGCAGCGGCACCGGCGTCCTCGCCACCATCGGTTCGACCGCGCCGTTCGTCGGCCTGTTCGGTACCGTGTGGGGCATCATGAACAGCTTCATCGGCATCGCCAAGACCCAGACCACCAACCTCGCCGTCGTGGCGCCGGGCATTGCCGAAGCGCTGCTGGCCACCGCGCTGGGTCTGGTTGCTGCGATTCCTGCGGTGGTCATCTACAACGTGTTCGCCCGCTCCATCGCCGGCTACAAGGCGCAGGTGTCCGACGCTTCGGCGCAGGTTCTGCTGCTGGTCAGCCGTGACCTCGACCACCAGCCTGAGCGCAGCAGCTCGCAACCGCACATGGTGAAAGTGGGGTAATCGGCCATGGGCCTGCATTTGAAAGAAGGCGCAGACGACGATCTGGCCGAGAACCACGAAATCAACGTCACGCCGTTCATCGACGTGATGCTGGTACTGCTGATCATCTTCATGGTGGCTGCGCCGCTGGCCACCGTGGACATCAAAGTCGACCTGCCGGCCTCGACCGCCAAACCGGCGCCGCGCCCGGAGAAACCGGTGTTCCTCAGCGTAAAAGCTGATCAGCGTCTGTACATCGGCGACGACGAAGTCAACGCCGAAACCCTTGGTGCCGTCCTCGACGCCAAGACCCAGGGCAAGAAAGACACCACCATCTTCTTCCAGGCCGACAAAGGCGTGGACTACGGCGACCTGATGAGCGTGATGGATAAGTTGCGCTCGGCCGGTTACCTGAAGGTCGGTCTGGTGGGCCTCGAGAGCGCAGCCAAGAAATGATCACGACGCGCCATAAGCTGACGCGTTACAGCGGTAGCCTGGCCGTGGTGCTGGGCGTTCACGCGCTGGCCATCGCGCTGGCGCTGAACTGGACCGCCCGCCCGCCCATCGAACTGCCGCCGCAGGCAATGGTGGTCGAGCTGGCACCGGTTCCGGCCCCGCCACCGCCTGCTCCGCCGAAAGTCGTCACACCGCCGCAGCCACCGGCTCCGGTTGAAGAGCTGCCGATTCCGAAACTGGCTGAAGCACCCAAGGCCGAGATTGCCGTACCGAAGCCGAAACCCAAGCCAAAGCCGAAACCGCAGCCACCCAAACCGGTCGAGAAAAAACCGGAACCCGTGAAGGAAAAACCTTCCGAGGAAAAACCGGCCGACACGCAACCGACCCAGGCACCGACGGAGAAATCCGCCCAGCCGGCACCGGGCCCGTCGCCCGCACAATTGGCCGCCAAGGCCAGTTGGCAAGGCACCCTGCTCGCGCACTTGGCCAAGTACAAAAAGTACCCGCAAAGCGCACAGGCACGGGGCAAGGAAGGCCTGAACCGTCTGCGTTTCGTGGTGGATGCCGAAGGTAATGTGCTGTCGTTCGAACTGGTGGGCCGCTCCGGCAATGCTGATCTGGACCGGGCCACCCTGGAAATGATCCGCCGCGCCCAACCGCTGCCCAAGCCACCGGCGGACATGTTGACCAACGGCTCGATCGAAATTGTCGCGCCGTTTGTTTACTCCCTCGAGAGACGCCGCTGATCCAATGTGGGAGCGGGCTTGCCCGCTCCCACAGGGGTTATGTATCGACAGTGGGATCGAGAAGGCACCGAAAGGTGCCTTTTGCATATCTGGCAACGCCAAACTCACATTGCCCGGTGTCGCATTCCTCACTCAGTCTGATAACGTGCGTCTATCGATTGCAGCCGTTATGCTTGGCCCGCAACTTCATGGACGCTTGCTATGACTCTCACAGAATTACGCTACATCGTTACCCTCGCCCAAGAGCAGCACTTCGGCCACGCCGCCGAGCGTTGCCACGTCAGCCAGCCGACCCTGTCGGTGGGCGTGAAAAAACTTGAAGACGAACTCGGTGTGCTGATTTTCGAGCGCAGCAAAAGCGCCGTGCGCCTGACTCCGGTCGGCGAAGGCATCGTCGCCCAGGCGCAGAAAGTCCTGGAGCAGGCCCAAGGCATCCGTGAACTGGCCCAGGCCGGCAAGAACCAGCTGACCGCCCCGCTGAAAGTCGGCGCGATCTACACCGTCGGGCCGTACCTGTTCCCGCACCTGATTCCGCAACTGCACCGGGTCGCCCCGCAGATGCCGTTGTACATCGAAGAAAACTTCACCCACGTGCTGCGCGACAAACTGCGCAACGGCGAACTCGACGCGATCATCATCGCCCTGCCGTTCAACGAAGCCGACGTGCTGACCCTGCCGCTGTACGACGAGCCGTTCTACGTCTTGATGCCGGCCCAGCACCCGTGGACGCAAAAGGAATCCATCGACGCTGCCCTGCTCAACGACAAGAGCCTGCTGCTGCTCGGCGAAGGCCACTGCTTCCGCGACCAAGTGCTTGAGGCCTGCCCGACCCTGACCAAGGGCAACGATGGCGCCAAGCACACCACGGTGGAATCCAGTTCGCTGGAAACCATCCGCCACATGGTCGCGTCCGGTCTGGGCATCTCGATCCTGCCGCTGTCGGCGGTGGACAGCCACCACTACGCCCCCGGCGTGATCGAAGTGCGCCCGCTGTCGGCGCCGGTGCCGTTCCGCACCGTGGCGATTGCGTGGCGCGCGAGCTTCCCACGGCCGAAAGCCATCGAAATCCTCGCCGACTCCGTTCGCCTGTGCTCGGTGGCCAAGCCAGCAGCGCCGGTCACGGCCGGTTAAGCCAGGGTCATGACCGAGCTGTCGCAAGTGTCAGTGACGGCACTCAAGGGTGTCGGCGAAGCCATGGCCGAGAAACTGGCCAAGGTCGGCCTGGAGAATCTCCAGGACGTGCTGTTTCACCTGCCGCTGCGTTATCAGGATCGCACCCGCGTGGTGCCGATCGGCCACTTGCGACCGGGCCAGGACGCCGTGGTCGAAGGCACCGTCAGCGGCGCCGACGTGGTCATGGGCCGGCGTCGCAGCCTGGTGGTGCGCATGCAGGATGGCACCGGCGGGCTGAGCCTGCGCTTCTACCATTTCAGCAACGCGCAGAAAGAAGGCCTCAAGCGCGGCACGCGGATTCGCTGCTACGGCGAAGTGCGGCCCGGCGCTTCGGGGCTGGAAATCTACCACCCGGAATACCGCGCCATCACCGGTGACGAACCGCCGCCCGTGGATGAAACCCTGACCCCGGTCTACCCGCTCACCGAAGGCCTGACCCAACAGCGCCTGCGCCAGTTGTGCATGCAGACCCTGACGCTGCTCAAGCCAAACACCCTGCCCGACTGGCTGCCGACCGAACTGGCCCGCGACTACCAACTGGCGCCGTTGGCCGACGCGATCCGCTACCTGCACAACCCGCCCGCCGATGCCGATGTCGATGAGCTGGCCCTCGGTCATCACTGGGCCCAGCATCGGCTGGCCTTCGAAGAGCTGCTGACCCATCAACTGTCGCAACAACGTCTGCGCGAAAGCATGCGTTCCCTGCGCGCGCCAGCGATGCCGAAGGCGAAAAAACTGCCACCGAAATACCTGGCCAACCTCGGCTTCAACCCGACCGGCGCCCAGCAACGCGTCGGCAACGAAATCGCCTACGACCTCAGCCAGCACGAACCGATGCTGCGGCTGATTCAGGGCGACGTTGGTGCGGGCAAAACCGTGGTCGCCGCCCTCGCGGCGCTGCAAGCACTGGAGGCCGGTTATCAGGTCGCACTGATGGCGCCGACCGAGATTCTGGCCGAACAACACTTCATCACCTTCAAGCGCTGGCTCGAACCGCTGGGCATTGAAGTCGCGTGGCTGGCCGGCAAGCTCAAGGGCAAGAATCGCGTCACCGCGCTGGAACAGATCGCCAGCGGCACGCCGATGGTGGTCGGCACCCACGCGCTGTTCCAGGACGAAGTGCAGTTCAAGAACCTCGCACTGGTGATCATCGACGAACAACACCGCTTCGGCGTGCAGCAGCGTCTGGCGCTGCGGCAGAAAGGCGTCGGCGGGCGCATGTGCCCGCACCAACTGATCATGACCGCCACGCCGATCCCGCGCACGCTGGCGATGAGCGCCTACGCCGACCTCGACACCTCGATCCTCGACGAACTGCCGCCCGGGCGCACCCCGGTCAACACCGTGCTGGTCACCGACACCCGTCGCGTCGAAGTCATCGAACGGGTGCGCAGCGCCTGCGCCGAAGGGCGTCAGGCCTATTGGGTGTGCACCCTGATCGAAGAGTCGGAAGAGCTGACCTGTCAGGCCGCCGAAACCACATTCGAAGACCTCACCGCCGCCCTCGGCGAGCTGAAAGTCGGGCTGATCCACGGGCGCATGAAGCCCGCCGAAAAAGCCGCGGTCATGGCCGAATTCAAGGCCGGTAACCTGCAACTGCTGGTCGCCACCACCGTGATCGAAGTCGGCGTCGACGTGCCCAACGCCAGCCTGATGATCATTGAAAACCCCGAGCGCCTCGGCCTTGCACAATTGCACCAGTTGCGTGGCCGCGTCGGCCGGGGCAGCGCGGTCAGCCATTGCGTGCTGCTCTACCATCCGCCGCTGTCGCAGATCGGCCGCCAGCGCCTGGGCATCATGCGCGAGACCAACGACGGTTTCGTCATCGCCGAAAAAGACCTCGAACTGCGCGGCCCCGGCGAAATGCTCGGCACGCGCCAGACCGGTCTGCTGCAATTCAAGGTCGCCGACCTGATGCGCGACGCCGATCTGCTGCCCGCCGTACGCGATGCCGCGCAAGCTTTGCTAGAGCGCTGGCCGACTCACGTCAGCCCATTGCTCGACCGCTGGTTGCGCCACGGGCAGCAATACGGCCAAGTGTGAGCACCGTCGCAGTTTGTGCAGGATCGTTCCTACAGAGCTGGTTATACTCCTGCCATTGTTTCAAAAACGGATACACACCATGACCGAAGCCGCTCTCGCCCCCGAACTCCCGCACGCTCCGTCCGTCATTCGGCTGCTGCTGGGCAAGCTGGGCATCGCTTACGAAGAAGTGCTCGACCACCACGGCCTCAATGCTTCGCGCAAGGTACAAGCCGTATTGCTGGACGATGCTGTGGGCGCGCTGATGGTGCTGTTTCCGCAGAGCCAGTTGCTCGACCTCAATCGCCTCGCCGAACTCACTGGCCGACGCCTGACCGCCGTGTCCACCGAGCGCCTGGAAAAGATGCTCGGCAAACACAGCCTGAGCCTGCTGCCGGGCCTGCCGGCGCTGACCAGCTCGCCGTGCCTCTACGAAGAAAGCCTGCTGCGCGAACCGAAGCTGCTGATCAACTCCGGCGAGCCGGGCCTGCTGCTGGAAATCACCAGCGAGAACTTCAAGACCATGCTGACCAAGGCCAGCGCCGCCAATTTCGGTGAAGCCCTGAGCAGCATCCGCCCGAACCTCGACCGCCCGGACGATGACCGCGAGGAAATCACCCAGGCCGTGCAGGCGTTCACTGCACGCCGGATTCAGCAGCGTCTGGAAGCGACCATCGAAATTCCGCCGTTGGCCGAGACGGCGCAAAAAATCATCAAGCTGCGCGTCGACCCCAACGCCACCATCGACGACATCACCGGCGTGGTCGAAACCGATCCGGCGCTGGCCGCGCAAGTGGTGAGCTGGGCGGCGTCGCCGTATTACGCCTCGCCGGGCAAGATCCGCTCGGTGGAAGACGCGATCGTTCGCGTGCTCGGGTTCGATCTGGTGATCAACCTCGCGCTGGGCCTGGCCCTTGGCAAGACCCTGAGCCTGCCGAAAGACCACCCGCAACACACCACGCCGTACTGGCAGCAGTCGATCTACACCGCCGCCGTCATCGAAGGCCTGACCCGCGCCATGCCCCGCGCCCAGCGCCCGGAAGCCGGCCTGACGTATCTAGCCGGTCTGCTGCACAACTTCGGTTACCTGCTGCTGGCCCACGTGTTCCCGCCGCACTTCTCACTGATCTGCCGCCACCTGGAGGTCAACCCGCACCTGTGCCACAGCTACATCGAGCAGCACCTGTTGGGCATCAGCCGCGAACAGATCGGCTCGTGGCTGATGCGCTACTGGGACATGCCCGATGAACTGGCCACCGCCCTGCGCTTCCAGCACGACCCAAGCTACGACGGCGCCTACGCCGAATACCCGAACCTCGTCTGCCTGGCCGTACGCCTGCTGCGCAGCCGCGGCATCGGCTCCGGCCCCGACGAAGACATCCCCGACGCCCTGCTCGAACGCGTCGGCCTGAGCCGCGACAAAGCCAACGACGTGGTCAGCAAAGTCCTCGAAGCCGAAGTCCTGCTGCGCGAACTGGCCTCGCAGTTCAGCCAGGCCTGAACCAAAACAGGCCCGCTCCCCCAAGGTTTACACAACCTCTGTGGGAGCGAGCCTGCTCGCGAAGAATCCAACTCGGTTTCCTGGATGTACTGAACCCCTGTGGCGAGGGAGCTTGTCGAATCGTCGCACCGTCCCGCTCGACTGCGCAGCAGTCGCAAAACCAGCCAACAAGATATGCCTGACACAACAAGGCCTCAGGGTTTAGGGCCGCTCCGCAGCCCAGCGGGAGCAAGCTCCCTCGCCACAAAAGCTCTTCTGATCAAGACTCGGCTCAAGCCTTAGGCTTGGCCTTCCTCGGCTTCAAATACTTCATCAATCCCTGAAACCACATCACCAGCGCCGGATTCCCCTTCAGCTGGATCGACTTGTCCTGAATCCCCTGCATAAACGCCAGCTGCTTGTTCTTCGCCTGCATCGTGACAAAGGCATACCCCGCATCCTTGAACGCAATCGCAAACGCCGGCTCCGCCACCACCCCAGACTTGCTGGTAACGCGCTGATTCTTCACCACGAAATGCCGCGCCACTTTCCCGTCCAGCGTCTGCAGCTGAAACACCAGATCCTTGTCACCCAACTGCTGCTGGAACGCAGGATTTGTCCGGCTGGCCTTACCCATCAACAAACCCATCATCCACAGAAGAAAACGAAATTTCATGCGCACAGCCTCAAAAGGAAAATGAACGGCCGGGGCAGTGTAAGGGATTCAGACGATAACGCCACTATCTGCCTCTAATGGAAGATGATGCAGCCCATTTCCCGCACAATGACCGCCAAGTCACGCTTCTGCACGCCACTTCCTACACCTGTTGAAACACATCCCTGTAGGAGCTGCCGAAGGCTGCGATCTTTTGATCTTCCGGCCTGCAAACCTATGGGAAATTTCCTGCAAGGCGTGGTGTTGTGCGTGAACTAGGCAGGATGAGGGTTCATCGATAGCCTCAATAGGTCACCACGAATTGGTGATACGGACGTGCAAGTCCGGCGGGAGTCCACATTGGTTATGGCAATTCGCCGAGCGTTTTCATATGCTCGCGGATCGTTATGGCTGCTGTGTATGGGAGGCCTTCGGGTCTGCCGGGTGACTCCACCGGTCTTGCACACCTATGCACAGCTGCCACCACTTTCGAAGTGCGAGCGAAACGGTGTCGGCTCCTGAAACTGGAGTAAGACCGAATGATCAAACCAACACCCAATCCCCCCGAAACCCCAGACATATCGCCCTACGAATCGCTGGAATCCAAGAAATTCCACGAAGCCGCCGAACGCGCCCTCGACCACCATTTCAAACCGCGCACCGAATCCCAACCCAAACGCGAAACCGGCCTCTTCAGCCTCACCCCCGGCACCGATGCCGAAGCCCTGATGGCCAACGCCTCCGAAGACCTTCTGTCCATCAGCGCCATCGCCTGCGACCTCGCCGACGACCTCCACGGCTCCCGCCGCTCGGTTGCACTGGCCCTGAGCAGAATGGCGGATGGGGTGCGATTGATGGTGGAAGGGACGCTCGACCACATTGAAGTGCGGAACCTGGCAGCCAAGTCGTAGCGGGATTTACGGATGAAAAAAGGGGACGTTAAGTCCCCTTTCTGCACCTATCGGTAAAAAATCCAGACACAAAAAAACTGCCAATCAGGCAGCTTTTTCGAGAATCCGAAACCTTCAGCCGGACAGTCGACCGACAGACTCGAAATCACTGCCTTTGGACAGTGCGACATCCAGAAAGCGGCTGCGCTTACCGGAACGTTTGGCCAAAACCTCACGAGCTTCGGCCTGGAACCGGGCAGCCATCATAGGCTTGGGTTCATGTTTGGACTTTTTCATGGAAACCTCTCGGGTCTCGAAATTTGACTGGATAGTATTACCGCTCAACCCCAATAACAAGCCGGCCCGTCGGATCAAAGCCAAACCCTAAACTCTCATACAACGGTATAGCAGCGGCGGCTGGTTCTTGAACTTCAATTTCCGTACAACCTATTAAGATCGCGTAGTTTTCAATCGCGGTTAGCGCCAAAGCAGCCACGGTGCCTCGCAACGGATGAGATCTGTCCGGCTTGCCCTCCAGAATCACAATCTTGATGCACAGCTTGCTCTTGCGAGGTGAGGCATAACACAACCCACATAATTCCCGGTCGAACCAAAGCGAGACATCAAAGCCTCGGATGTCAGCCTGCTTCCATTGATGCACGTCATGCCATGGGTATAGCGTAGCCTCATCCCCCCACAGATCGGCGGCTTCGATGGCAGCAAGAGTAATGGGCTCATATCGAATTTGAGTTGTATCAATACCTCTGGTTATGAGGTTCTGGTTCTCGCGCGCCAGGGCTTCCGCTGCCTTACGCGCCTCAGATCTCCAGATCTGGTAGCGATACCCGTTCCCTCGACTCTTGGACATGGACAACCACTGGCAATTTTCAAGCTCGAGAGCGTAGCGGCGTTTGAAGACTTTTGAACATCAACAGAAATACCCTGACATTGATTATCTGGTCCGAGCAATTCACGGCCTCTAGCTTCAGCCGCCTACGCCATCGCTCAACGGCAGGACGACACCAACACCACTTCAACACCGCCACATTGCATAACATCGCGCTGGGTGTAGGCGTCCTTCCGGAGCGGCGAAAGCTGGAAGCGAAAGCAGCAGCGCAAGGCTGCCCGCCAAATAACGATGACTCATGAAGACATCCTTTTCGCCGTTAACCGACCTGCTGTTTAGTCATGCACTTTGCATAGCCGTCGGCGAACTTGGCATCGAATGACAGCTCCACTGGCTCCTCCAGTTCCGCCGAGGTGTTGAGCAATACCCGAGTGGCCGGGGTGTATTTGATCCAGCCGATGGTGCCGGTACCGTCGGTGTCAAAGAGCAACTTCGCACGCACCACTTCGCCGTCATCTTCATCAATCAGCAAGTTGACCTTGTCCTTGCTGACATAGCGAAACGGGAAATTGCTGCTCCTGACCATTTCGGTGAGATAGCCATAGCAATTCGCTGCCTCGGCGGATGCCGGGATGGCGCAGATAAGTGGCAAGAGTAAAAGAGCATTCGGCGTGAGCCGAATGGAAAAACGGTTCATCCAATCATCCTTAATCAAGCGGCGGCGATTACAAGTCTTTGAACATCAGCAATCGGAACTCGTTGTTCACAAACTCGTAGTAGCGAGTCCTGTAGCGGGTTTCCAGCTCATTGCCCTGTGCGTCTTCTTCAGTATCGGCGGAAATGCCGGAAACGATGAGCATGCGACTATCGGGCTGGTAGACAATGGCGAAGGTGCTGCCGTCGTAGGCATTCGGCAGACCACCAACGACTTCCCCAGTCTGGGCGTCCAGCACTTCGCCGCAAATGGCGTTGCCGCCGCAGCCGAGCCTGTGCAGGATGTAATGGCCGGCGAAGTTGACCTTGCCTTTCAGGGCTTGTGTCCGCGCTTGGTCCATCATTGGGCTGCTGTTTTCTTGCGGCACCAGCTTATGGTTGGGGCCGGTGAAAACTGGCGTGACGGTGTAATCCTTGAAGGTTGGATCTGCAGCGAAGGCCATGGCGGTTGAAATTGCCAAGAGACTGCCCGCTACCAGTGACAGCCAGTTCATACGCAACAATAGTGTTTTCACTTCCTATCCTTCGAATTGATCAATTCCAACTCACCATCCCGATACAACACCTCACACCCCATCCACGCCGGATCCACCTGCGGCATCACCGCCGAGGGCTTGCGCAGTTCCCGCAACAACGTCGAACCATGCGACAACCGCCCACCCATCCGCGCAATCACCGCCCGGGCGGTCTGATAGTGCGCGTGACGCCCGGGATCGAGGGTGTCTTCCAGCAGGATGTCTTCGCCAAGAATGCCCCTCACCTGCCCCGGATAAATCATGAAACCGGTCGCCCGCTCCGCACCTTCGCGACCGTCCTGCCAAAAGCTGCCATCGCGGGTGCGCACGTCGGGATGCGGCGCGAACCAATGTTCGCGATCCGCCATGGGCATGGCGTGGTGCAGACGGAAGAAGATGCGCATCAGATTGTCGCGATACCACTCGCGCACTTGCAGGTAGTAACCGCGCAGGCCCGGCAGGCCGGTCGAATGCGCGAGGCGGATCAACCCGGACCATTGCGGGAATGGCTGTAGCGGCAGTTCGCTCGACGCGGGTCGCGGGGTGGCCGGGTCGGTCTCCCACGGCAATCGATGCGGACTGTTTTCCAGATTGTCGTACGCGGTCGGCGGGCGGCCCAGCCAGTCGCCGCCACTGCTGGCCAGCGCCGTGGCGATGCACAGATTGCCTTGCACCACGAACACGTAGAACCGGGTGAACCAATCTGCCAATTGCTGGCCATCGGCAGCTTGGGCGACCAGTTTGGCCAGCTCACGATCGAAGCGCTGCAAACCGTTTTCAAGGCTCAGCAAATAGCCGCGAGCCTTGCGTTGCATACGCAAAAACAGCGGCAACGAACGCAGCATCTTCAGCGGTTGCCACGGCAGATGCGGCGTCGCACCACCAACTTCACCTGCGTAGTTGCTGGCGCTGATGCCCCAGTCGGCCAACCGGGCAAGAAACAGGTCATTGTTGATGTAGGACGCGCCGCCGAACACAGCAGTGAACGGCTCGTTGTCCTGCAGCACCCGCGCATCCCAACGCGCCATGATCGCCGGGATACTCGCAGCGGCTCGGCGCTGGGCGTACTCCACCAGCACACTGGGTTGCGGCGGCAGGATCTCGGCGATGTTGGCGGCCGTCAGGTGGCGGCGCCAGCCGTAGTCGCTGATCGGCCGGTATTGCAGCAGCCACAGTTGCGTACCGTCCCAGGCCCATTCGACATCGCCGGGCACATAGTGGAACACCCGCAAGACATCCTGGAGAAAGCGCCACAGCACGTCTTCGGTCAAACCGTGGGCGGCCGTGAACTTGCCACTGCGCCAGGCATCACCAAGCCGCGAAAGCGTTGCTCGTGAGGGGCTGACGTGACCGTCGGCCAGCGTTTCGAGATGGCCTTCAACCCACTCCAGCTCTACCGAGAGATGGCGCACGAACGCGATCCCGGAAACTACGGGGGTGATGAAGCGTTGCACCACCACTTCCTCGACGCCTTCGGCCGTCAGTTCGGCGATGCGTTTCGGCACATTGGCGGTCGGTTCGCGCAGATAGGTTGTGCTCAAACCGGCATTCGCCGAATCGGCCTGATCCTCGCCATAACTGGAGGAGCGCACCGCCCAGGTCACGTCGGGTTGGGCAGCGAGAAATGCTGGCAGACGCGGATCATTGCAATCGTTGAGCGTCAGCGCCGCCGGCACCGCTTGCCGCGCCAGTTCAGCCAAGCGCAAACGCCCGCCCTTGGTGTGCGCGACAAACCCGCGCTCGCCCGACTCCAGCCACTGTGCGAACTGCGCGGGCGAGTCGATCCATGGGTAATGACCCCAACCGGGTTTGAGGCTGATAGTCAGATCAGCGCGAGCGAGAATCGTCGACCACGCCGCCGCTTGCTCGATGCCGAGCACAGCGTCCTGATCGCCCCAGACCAGCTCGACCGGATCGGTGATCCACTCCAGCAGCGGCAGCGCGGTGTCGGCGCGAATCAGGTCCCAATGCGGCACGAACGCACGGCAACGCGCATAGCCGGCGCCCATGCGCTGGTACTGCGCGGGCGTCCAGGTCTGGTTGGAAAACTTGCGCGCGAACAGTGTGGGCTGGTTCGACAGCAGCCAGTGAATGGTCTTGCGGATCGGCAGCGGCGACATCAGTGCAGGCAACCGCCGCTGCCACAGAAACGCACCGACTGGCGCCAACAAAACGCTGCGGGAAAAGTGCCCCGGCCGACATTGCAACGCATGCAACACCAGCAACGCATTGACCCCGACCGCCATGATCGCGCTGCCCTGCTGTGTCATCGCCAGCAAGGTCTGCGCGTAGTCCGCCAGATCCTCACAGGGCGGCTGCGGATTGGCGCCGAAACCCGGCAACTCCAGCGGCACCACTTCGTAACGCTTGAAGTGCGGCAGCGCGTCATCCCACCAATCGGCGGCGCTGCCGTTGCCGGCCAACAGGTACATCAAGGGCTTGCTCATGAGCGATCCTCAGGTCAGATCGCGCAGAGCGGCGTCGAGGGTTGGATAACGGAATGTGTAGCCGGCCTCGGTCAAACGCTGCGGCACCACGCGCTGACCGTCGAAGAATAGCTGCGCCATCTCCCCTGCCATTGCACGCACTGGCGCGGCGGGAATATGGAACCACACCGGACGCTTGAGGACCTTGCCGGCCTGCTCGGCGAACGCTGCCTGACTGACCGTTTCCGGCGCCACCATGTTGTAGGTGCCGCGCAGACTGTCGTCATTGAAAGCCCTTGCGATCACCTGAAGCACATCGTCGCGGTGCACCCAGCTCATGATCTGCCGACCATCGCCCATGCGCCCGCCGAAGCCAAATCGGAACGGCAGCAGCAACGGCGTCAACGCACCGCCCGGGCCGAACACCACGCCGAGGCGTAGCACCACCTGACGCACGCCAAACTCAGTGGCCGGTTGCGCGGCGGCTTCCCAACGCGCGCAGAGTTCGGCCATGAAACCGTCGCCCTTGCTGGCGTGTTCATCGAGGCTTTCGCTGGCATCGCGCACGCCGTAGAAACCGATCGCCGAGGCCTGAATCCACAGTGCTGGTTTGTGCTCGGTGTTCTTCAACCAAGTCATCAACGCTTCGGTGGTGCCGACTCGGCTGGCGAGCAGTTGCGCCTGACGCTTGGGACTCCAGCGTGGGCCGGCGACGGGCGCGCCGGCGAGATTGATCACTACGTCGAAGGCTTCGTCGTGGCTGAGTTCGCCGAGCGAATACACACAGCGGACGCGGCCGTTGAACAGATTGGCCGCGTTCAACGGATCGCGCGTCAGGACGCTGATCGAATGGCCGGCGTCGAGTAATTGATTGACCAAGGCTTCACCGATAAACCCGGTGCCGCCGGTGATCAGCACGCGTTTGAAAGCGCCGCCGGCAAACGAGTTGGATTGGCTCCGAGTCTTTACTGAAGGGGATTTTCGGCGGTCATGCCGATACAGCCAGAACAACGGCGGCACCAGCACCAACAACGCAAAACCATCGAGCCACATGTGCGACCAGACCTGTTGTTGCGCTGAAAGCCACATGTCCTGCGGCGCCCATAACAGGATGCCCGCGATCAACCAACCCCAGACTGCCGGGGCTTTCAAGCGATTGCCCAGGTGCACCAGCGCGAGCATGTACAGCGAATAACTTTGCAGCGTCGCGCCGAACAGCGCGAGCCACCAGACCTGTTGTTCGTGGCCGGCCGCAGGCACCGCATCGGCGCCCCAGAATGCGAGTTCCAGGGTGTGCAGGTAGCCGTCAAGTAATCCGGAATGCCCGGCCCAGGTCAGGGTGAGGCCGGCGAGAATGTGCACGATTGCGGCGGCGTATAGCCAGAGTACTAACGCTGGGCGAAGGGAGATCGAGGGGGCTGGCATTCCGTGTCCTGAGCGCATTCCTTGGGGGTGGGGAGTTTAAAGGAAAAGCGTAGGGTTTCGGGGGTTGTCAGTAGCAGTAGCTGGGTTTGATTGGTGTGGTGGAGTTTTTCTTCAAGTGTTCCAATCCGAAACTCGCGCCTTCACTACCCTTCGCGAGGGCCATTTGGTAACAGGCCATGGCTCGAGATGGATCTTTGGTACCCCATTCGCCGCTAGCGAAGGTAGATCCCAACTTGCTGATCGCGTTGGCATTGCCCATTTTTACGGCGCCCATCAGTGCTTGCTCTGCAAGCGCAGGATTTTTGCAGGGACCGTCGGATGTTAGTTCGTTGCCATCGCAGTAAAACTCGGAAAGTCCCATCGCACCGTTCGGCAAAGTAGTGGCCGCGGCTTTAATAGTGACTCCAAAGTATCCGTCGGCACCTGCGGCGCCATGCCCGAGAGGCTCAAAATAGCGGCTTTATAACTGGCAAGTGGGTCTCCGGAGTGTGCTGCACATAACAAGTTTTCCAGCGTGGCCTCATACAACTCAACGGTGCGAGGCTGGTCTTCCGGTGCACCCAATGCTTCGAACGCCTCGGCACGCTGGAAACAGAGACTTTCTTCCTTGCTCATCGTCGGCGTACTCGCCGCGACCAGGTCTTTCTCGCGAATAGACCAGTCTTCAACGCCTTCAAGCACCCAGCACGCCTGACGGGAAAAATTGAAGACTTTGACGTTGCTCCAGCCGGCGCGTCGATCCACAACAGTTGAGTGGCTGTCGTCGTATTCCCAAATCACAACACCCGGCGTTTTGCGAGATTCAATAGATGCCATCAACGGATAGGCCAATCCGGCGCCCTTCTCGCCCGTGGTCACAGGCTCGAAACGTCCCGGCTCGGCTTTTGGCTTTAACACCAACGACTTGACGGTAAACGCGGTGAGCCGGCGCTGTGCTTCGATATCGGCAGAAAACACTGCCAGGAACGGTAAGAAATCCTCGGATGGGCAAGCATTACTGGCGCTGACTTTTTCGGATAACTGCGCCGACTGTGCCGGCACAATCTTGTCCAGATACGCCGAGCGCTCGCGGCTCATTCTGGCGATGCACGAGTTAACAGCGAACACATGCGCAGGCATCCCCGTCTCGATCTCGAATGCTTCCAAAGGGCAGTTCGCATCGCGTAATTTCAGCCACGCACGTTGCGACTCTTTGACCTTCGCCGCGTACTCTGCGCCCAACGCCGGATCTGCTCGATAGTCAGACTCAAGCCGCGCCATCAATTGCTTGTAGCTGAGGTTCAACTGCGTATCGGCAGCCTTCTTCGCTGCCTCCGAGCAGGGCACCATTTCCAGGCTTGATGTGACATGGCTGCAGTCGTCCTGCGCATAGGCCGCTGAAACCGGCAGCAGCATGGCCAGAAGGGTAAAAACGAAACGGTTCACTGTGTTCATCCTTGAGTCATTCAGGCTTTGCTTTTGGCGAAGCGGGTGACGCATTGCTTGGGTATGTTCATTTCCCAATAGGTGCTGAGCAACGCTTTACGTTTTTTTTCGACGAGCAAATTAACGAAGCCATCGCCGCAGTCCGGCTGCAATTCTTCGAAGGTGCCGGTTTTTACTTGGTAAATGAACACCCGGTAGTAATGGTAAGTGCCCATGCCGTCATCCAGTTGCCAGATCGCGAAATCCTGAGCGCCGTCGAAATTGAAATCGTCGAACTGCATGTGGAGTTCGTTTAAGGCCTCAAAATCGACTGTCCGAGACTCGCTGTGCGTTTCGCCTTTAACTGCAATGTTCAGCGTGGAGCCTTCGAGAACCAGCGTTGCTTCAACGCCGTGGGTTGGGCTGAACGTAGCGGTTTCGGCTAGCGACGGGATCGTCCACAGCAGGCCCAGCAGTGATAACGCTAAAGTTTTGAAATGCATGTACTCGCCCTATTCCCACTTGCATCCGGACTCCGGAGAGGAGTCGATGCTGGTATTGATTCCGAAACTGTACACCTTGCTGTTGGACTGCTTTGTATAAGACATCGAGACGATCTGCGAGCCTTGTGTCATCAACTCATAAGTGCCCGTGACCTCGCCGTTGATGACTTCGGACCAAGTTCTGGTGTGCTGCCAAGGCGCGTCCGGATCGAGGATTTCATTCTGAGAATCCGTCAACACAATGGAAATAGGCTCGCTGGATTTGGCGTACTTCACAAAACCACCGGACCATTTGCTGGCTTCGTCATAGTAGGTACGGAGTTCGAACTTTACCGGGCTCGATTGGGATAGTTCGAAGCAAAGTGATTCGGTGGTGACTGCGCTTTGAGCGCCTAAAGGAAATAGCGCAAAAAAGAGAAAGAAAAGTTTATGCATGCTCATCCAAGTCGTCGCTTTCACGCGAATGCTCTGGCTTGTCCGTTTCAACGTCTGCTCTTGTCCGGTGCCAAAGCCAATTGGCGAGCACGCTCTATCGTCGCGCGAATTAGGCAGGCATCGGACCACTCACCGAAAACAGATTTATGCGATTTCGGGTCGGCCTGGCACTCCGCATCTCGAAATTTCATCCAGGCTCTTTGAGTTTCCCTCAGTGCTTTCTGACCGCTTTCGTCCAGCCGACTCATACGATCCCGATATACAGAGTTCAACAATGCATCCGCGTCAGGAACCATCAGATCAAGAACACCATTTCCCGAGGGAAACCACTCAACGTCCGCCAATGCCTGTTCGCTTTCATTGTTCCAATTGTAGAGGCCGTTTTCTTCGATCTTCAGTGTGGCGGATCGCTGATGGTGATTCGTCGGATCACTCTCGCTGACCTCCGAGCGATAAACAATTTCCAAATAGATAGGGTCGGTTGTTCGCTGAGGATCATTCAATAGCGTTTGCCGAACAATGGCCCGTTGCTTTTTGCTCTCAGTGATCTCTATCGAAAAGCACGGATCCGGCCCAGGACGTTGTGCGGACGCCTTCCTCTCCAGGCATTGATTACGAACCGCCATGGAAGGGGTATCCGAACCGCCACCCACATCAACGACTCTGACAAGCAACCGGACTTCCGGATCCTTGGAAAAGTCGGCCTGAAGGATGGTGGCAATCATCGTGCCCTCAGCCATGACCACAGGCGACAGTATTGAAAGTAAAATAATGAGACTGAATCTGAAAATCTGCATTCCTTGGCGTCCGTAAAAAAGTCAGTGACCCGTTCAATTCTGAACGGGCCTGCGACAGAAGATAGAGTCAGAACCGACAAACGGGCCAGATCTATTTAAGTTCTCAACCAAATTCAAATCGGTCGAGCGTAACAAATAAATCCGTCCCGCTTACCACAACTAAGGCCAAAGCGGCTGCGCGCAAAAATCATCCGCCCCCAACTATAAAAGTGAGCAATTGACGATTTAAACCAAACTATAATCCGCCTCCATTTCGTGGGGATGATGTTTCATCTGCAAATCTAATATAACGTCACCAAGGGAGAGACACCTTTCAGTAGTACTCGCCCTGCGGCCCCAAGGCTTCAAAGACCGGGATATGTTATTTTTTTGGCAAAAGAACTTTCATCTACCAAATCTCTCTTACTAACACCATACTTATTAATTAAATCATCACGCGAACCTAACGACCCAAAAGAGCGAAACGAATTACTATAAACGTAATTTACCAACTTTCCATCTAACGAATAATAACCATGCCACTCAGGGCACGCACCACAGCCGCCGTAACCGCCGATGGAAATTAAACTTCCCTGGCTCCCCTTAATACAAGCCATCGAAACGACCACATTAGAAAGTATTTTCACGGTCGATCCGCTGCTGGTCAGCTGTGATATTTTATCAATCTTCCGACGGTTCTCTTGTCCATTTATCTTGATTATTTGATCTGTACATACAGGGAGGCCACTGTGATCCTCCGACTTTGCGACGGTGTCATTCTGACAAATAGATACAAGCTCCACCTTCGATCCATCACATTCCAAGATATCTATTTTTTCAGGCAAGCTGGAGTTTTGAGCAGAGGCAGCCATTGCCGAGGCACAAAAAAATGCTGCTACACCAACAAGATATTTTTTATTGAAATTCACCACATTACTCCATCAAGTCTGCAATAAAGCCGACCTTCATCGGCAGATCACTTTCACCAGCCAACTCTTGACTTACCATAGCATTGTACTCTGCAATAACATCTTCCAGCTTCACTGTGGGCTGGCCATATGGGGATCCAGGAAGACTTGCCCACTCTTTATTACACTTTTTAATAGCTGACTTTATATCCCCCCGCATAATCTCGGGAAGTGCATCTCTACGATACTTCAAAATTACCACACAGTATCGATCCTGCATTGCAGGTGTAAAATCAGTAATACCGTGCTCTTCTCGTAGTTTAATGATACCAGGGTCATCCCAAACATATCTCATAACCTGATAGGCACCGGCAGCGGTCGAAGAAATAACCTTACCGGTTTTTTTGACCGTCTTTTCCATAAGAAGACGTGGATGGTCTGCAAATGTTTTTCCGTAGTCCTTAATAAAGGACTCTCCGCCAAACAGATGCTCATACCCTTCAAGGCCGATCGTTCCCTCACCAATTTTGAGCATTCTCAGGAACGCACGAATCCGAGCCTCCTCAATGGTCATGACGTGAATCTTTTTCAAATTGTCGATAAATGCTATTGGATGGAAGTGATAGATAGACTTTGGTAAAGCGATTTGCATCGCTCCCGCCAGTTCGTCCCAGAAAACAAGTTTATCGATTCTTTCTTGCTCAAGCTTAAGTACCTCTGGAGTTTCTAAAAGGATTTCCTTCAATCGTGCCCACTTCGGCTCAGATGATTTTGCTTGCCACTCTGTTGGGTGATAGGCAATGAGCTTGGTCCAGCGACTACGTAACTCTGCATCTCGGAGTGCTGTCTGCAACTCTTCAACAGTAACATTACCGTCCGCCACACCCTTGCCGTCAATTTCGGAGTAGATTTTCTTAAAAAAATCCGGCATTGCATCAACATCTAGAAAACCATCAGCGCTTTCATTGTTTTCCTTGACAATACTGAAGCCTAGCTTTTCCCAATCATGCTGGCTAATTATCGTAGCACTGTCTTTTGGCAAGAAACCTTCCAGCGAAGCAGACTCATTATTAATTGAAAGCCCAAACCACTCTTTTCCGCTTGAGTCTTTTGTAATCTTCGCCTTACTCACAGGGACAATTATTTTTTCTGCAAGAGGTGTTTGCTTTGGAGAAAATGAGACTTTTCCTTCAGCCTCGTTTTTTTTATATAGATCCGTCCCACTCTCAAGAACAAGATATTGATTCCCGCTTGTCAACCCTTTGGTATTCTTTATAAGACTGGCGATATCATCACTACTGAAAACCTCAATATGGACCTGACGCTTGCTTGATTTACCCCCAGCCGGCCCTGCTAGCACCTCATTCAGACCTAGATAGCCAATCGGATCTCCGGCTTTGACTGCAATATTCGTAAGAACCACGCTGTCGAAATTAACCGGTACTACCGGAGCCCAGTCAACAAGATGGTTGGACTTATCATTTTCCACACAAACCCAAAATGTAGGTGGAACAGCACCACCTTTTTTCAAACCAGTAGGAGCACCTGAGCTACTAGGTACAAAAGTGCACTCAGCCATCTTCAGCAGTTTACCTTTTACATCTAGGTTTAGGACCTTTTCGCTATCAAACTCAACAACACTAGATGTGCACAAAACCATTTCTGAACTTATTGGACTACCTGCTTTTGCACCGTTGACTTGTGACTCTGGCGGATTACGCAGCTGTAGGCCTTTCGCAGTAACTGTAGCTCGAACTTTACCCTGCCAATATACGGGCCTCAATCGCTCAACTTTAGCTTCTGTGGGATATTGAGAAAAAGGCAAAAGGTGCATATAAAGACTGAAAAAAGTCATTACTTCTTCTGATGCTGCACTGCCACTCTCTCCACGCTTTCCAGGAACTTTATAGTCATGCCTAACTAAACAAAACGAACTTGAATATCTCAATTCCGTATTATTGCCACCCAGCTCAAATACTGATTTTACGTAATCTTCATTCAGACGATAGGCTACGACAACTCCATCAGCTATACACCGAACGGGCTGAGCTTCGATACATTGAGGCGCACTCAGCTCACTTATATGAATGCCACCATGCCAGAACTTATGACCGCCCAGTAAATAGTTCCCTGACACCTCTTTAGCAAGTTCCGGATAGATCTCATCCGAATTTTCATACTGACTTCCATCCGCCTTTCTAATGGGGTATTGAAACGTCATTATTGGTGCAGGGATATTCGGCTTTGGTGTCGCGGCTGGTGCTGGGGCCGCAGCTGTGCCTGTCCTAAACTCTTCTTTCGCCCTTAAAAATTTTGTCGGTACGGGCCAGTAGTACGCTGGTGGCTTAGTACCAAAATACGCTTCAGAAGGTCCATTTGTAGTTTGCGCACCAAAAATCTTACCAGCCCCGGACTTGGAGTTAAACTCCATGACTATACCGGTATGAAACAGCGGCTTGGTTCCCTTGAGTGGCATTTTGTTAATCCAAAGGGCAATATCACCCTCCTTTACATCTTCGGGTAACACTTCGGTGTAATACTTAGAGTTCTCCATCACTCTAGTTTCTTCATATGGAATTTTGTACCCCGCGCCAGTAAGCAAAAGATTCACCATATGAGAACAGTCAATCTCTTTCTTTCCGTCTGCGTTGGTTTTCTGACCATCACCGCCCATCAAGTAAACGTAACCGCTATTAATGTAAGAATGTCTTAAATCAAGTGGCTCAGGCATTTTGGCTTCCCGCAAATTAATAGCAATAACTGGATTTAGCGGCGTCAGTTTTTTGCGCATCCAATCGTTTTAAGTTTCTTGCCGCGATTTCATTCCCCTTGTCGGCGGCGAGACGATAGCAGGCGACTGCTCTGGTCATGTCCTTGGTTACAAGTACCCCGTCTTCAAAAGAATAACCTAGGTAATTTAGGGCATCTGCCGAACCCATTGATGCAGCGCGAATAAGCTCTTTTTCGGCTTGCTCTGGATGTCGGCAAGGCCCTTCGGGTACAGGGTTGTTCCCGTAGCAATAGAAGGTCGAAAGAGAGGCTGCACCGTCGGCAAGCGTTGTCGCGGCAGCCTTGAAAAGCGCCTCGACTTTTTCCGTTTCCAGCTGTGGTGCCATTCCAGAAAGACTCAGACCCGCAGCACTCAAACTTGCTTGTGGGTCTCCAGAAGCAGCAGCGCACACATAGTTTTCCAGCGCAGCCACAAACAGTTCACCGGTTAGCCGATATTGCTCTAACCCACCTAACCCAGCGAAGGCTTGCGCGCGCTGATAACAAAAATTCTCGGAGGTGTTCATGGTCGGCGTACTCGCCACTACGAGATTTTTCTCACTAATCGACCAATCCTCAACACCCTCCAAAACCCAACACGCCTGGCGAGAAAAGTTAAAGATCTTGATGTTGCTGTTACCTGCACGCTTATCAACAACGTTGAAGTGACTGTCGTCAACCGCTTCGACTTCGACACCTTCTGTCTTACCTGTGGCTACGGGCGCCATCAGTGGAAAGGCCAATGTCGAGCTTTTGACTCCCGTCGTTTGCGGCTCAAAATTTCCGCTCTCCCCAGCAGGTTTCAAAACCAGCGATTTCACCGTCATCGCAGTCAACCGCTGCTGAATTTCAGCATTCGCAGAGAACGCCGGCAGGAACTGGGAAAAGTCCTCAGACGGACACTCATCCGCATAAGCTCTGCCATGAAACAGGCTCAACAGCGACGCGGTGAAAACCGCCATCGCGACGCCATTGCTCTTCTTCAAAAAACCATTCATGTCGATCACTCAGAAAACACAAAAAAAGCCTTCGGCTTAACCTTCTCAGGCGGCGCATTCAACAACGCCTGATCCATCAAACTCCCCGCCTTATCCTTATCCGCCGCCCCCGGCAGCACCGGCGGTTTAATCCCGATCCCGGTGCCGGAGCCAGCTGAGCCACCCGCATTAATTTTCACCACCGGCCCAACCACGGTCACACCACCACCATCGAGCTTGATAAAGCTCCCACCCCCAAGAATCGTCAGCTCCGTCCCCGCCTCAATAACAATCTTGTCCCCAGCCTTGAGGTGAATCTCTTTCCCCACGCTGGTGAGCTGCGCCGTACCCAGCTTCACATGCTGGTTCTGCCCAACCGTCAGATGATCATCCAGCTTCGCTTCAACCTTGCGGTCGCTGATGGTGGTGCGGTGCTCTTCGGCCTTGAGCTCGGTGTAAGTGTTCTTCACCACGGTGTCGTGGCGTTCGTTGCCGACACGAATCTTCTGGTCGTGCTCGATGTTTTCATCCCAATCACGCTGGGCGTGGATGTAGATTTGTTCGGCGCCTTTCTTGTCTTCGATGCGCAGCTCGTTGTAACCGCCGCCACCCGGGGAGCTGAGGGTTTTGAAGACGCTGCGGGTTTTGTTTGCCGGCAGGGCGTACGGCACCGGGTTTTCCTTGTGGTACAGGCAGCCGGTGACGAGGGGTTGGTCGGGGTCGCCTTCGAGGAAGGTGACGAGGACTTCCATGCCGACGCGCGGGATGGAGATGGCGCCGTAGCGGTCGCCGGCCCAGGAGCTGGAGACGCGCAGCCAGCAGCTGGTTTTGTCGTCGGCCAGGCCTTCGCGGTCCCAGTGGAATTGCACTTTGATGCGACCGTATTGGTCGCAGTGGATTTCTTCGCCTTTGGGGCCGGTGACCATGGCGGTCTGGCTGCCGAGGACGCGTGGTTTCGGGTGTTCGAGGGCCGGGCGGTAGAACACGTCCCAGGGGGTGGCGAGGAAGGTGTTGCGGTAGCCCTGGTGGAAGTCGTCCTTGTTGTCGGTGGTGTCGCTGGTCACGCCTTCTTCGAGGACTTGCGGCTGTTTGCCTTCGTGGAAGATTTCGGTGAGCAGCCACAGGTCGTTCCACTCGCTGCGCGGGTGGTCGGACAGGGCCATGAAGTGGCCGCTGACCAGTTTGGTCTGGTCGCCGCGACCTTCGGCCTGGCGGTAGTCGGCGCGGTGGCGTTCGAGGGCGCGCTGGCTGAGGAACTTGCCGCGCGCACGGTCGATGAAGCGGCCCGGGTAGTCGTAGTCTTCCAGATCCGGTTCAGTGCTCTCGCCATCCGGCTTGTAAGCCGCTTCCATCTGCAGGCGCGGTTTTTCGAAGTCGTAGTCGCGACGCGTGGTGCGGCTGGTGCGGGTTTCCAGGCGCAGCTTGAAGCCTTTGATCACCGGTTCTTCGGCGACCATGCCGCTGCCCTGTATGTAGGCAGTCGGCTGGCCGAGGTCGGGGAACACCGTCTGGTCGTCGCCGAACACCAGCAGGTGAGCTTTTTCGCTGTGCTGGAAGTGGTAGTGAATACCCTCCTCTTCGCACAGGCGCTGGACGAAGTGCAGGTCGGTTTCGTCATACTGCACGCAGTAGTCGCGATCCGGGCACGGCTGGCTCAGCTGGAAGCTGTAGGCGTTGCCCTTGATCCCGTGTTCGTCGAGGATCAGCGCGATGATTTTCGGCGCCGACATCTGCTGGTAGATGCGCTGGTTGGTGCGGTGATGCAGGTATTGCAGTTGCGGTACCAGCGAGACCTTGTAGCGGGTCAGGCGCTTGCCGGCATCGCCCTGGGCGACACGGTATATCTGCCCGTGAATGCCCGAGCCCTGTGGATCGAATGCGAGAAACGCCTGCTTGTGCAGGAGTTTTTCCAGGTCCAGATCGGGGTTTTCGCTGACCAGTTCGAGGTCGAAACGAAACGGCTGGCTGATGCCTTCGGTGCCGGTGAACGACAGCACTTGCAGGTCGCCCACGTAGTCTTCGACCTTGAGGCTGAAGTGGGTTTCGTTAGCTGGGTTGAACATAAAGCGCTCCCTGTTCGAATGTCGTCCGTTACGCCCGAAGTCGCAACCGTTGCAGCCAGGACGAAGTGGCGCCCAAGGCGTCACGCAATTGTTGGGCAGTGATGGTGCGTTCTGCCGCATTGAAGCTCAGCGCGGTTCGCAGCGCTGGCCAGCCGTGTTTCGGTAAGTTCGCCGGGGCTTGCAGCTCGCGCTCCAGGTGCTCGTCGCGGGCCTGGGTCGAGGGCAAGCGGCGGAACGGGTGTTTGCCGCTCGCCAGTTCATAGATCACGCAGGCCACGCCATACACGTCCGCGCTGGCCGACAACGGTTGGCCCTCAAGCAGTTCGGGGGCGGCGTAGCCCGGGGTCCAGGCGTTGAAACGCTCGCGGCTCAGGTGCGGCAGGCCGGGCAACACGCCTTCGTCTGCCTGGCCGAGACCGAAGTCGAACAGGCGCAGGCCGTCTTCGCTGAGCATGACATTGCTCGGTTTCATGTCACCGTGCAGCACGCCGCGACGGTGGGCGTAGGCCAGCGTATCGAGCAGCGGCAACGCGATGTCGCGCAGTTCTTTCCACGGCAGGCCCAGAGGCCGCTCGCAGAGCAATTTGTCCAGGGTCAGGCCACGCATGTATTCCATGGTGATGAAGGCCCGCTGGCAGTCGGTATCGACTTCAAAAGTATGTGCACGCACGACGTTGTCGTGGCGCAGGCGTCGGGTCAGGGCGAACTCGCTGTAGAGCAAGGCACTGGCGTCCGGCGATTCGGCAAATTCTTCGCTGAGGATTTTCAGCGCAATGTAAGGGTCGGGATCGCCGAACTGCTCGTGCAGCAGATCTCGCGCCCTGTAAACCGCACCCATGCCGCCCGCCCCGAGCAGACGCTCGAGGTGGTAGCGGCCGGCGAGTACGTCCGGCAATGCACCGATGCTGGCCTTGGTCGGCGCCAGCAGCGGCTCGGCGTTGTTTGCCTTGGCGAAGGCGAAGTAGGTCAGGTTGCTGGCCTGCTCTTCGCTCATCAGCAAGTCATCGACTGAGGATTCGATTTCAGTCATTGGCGGATCACCACGGCAGTCAGGTTGTCCCGGGCGGCGCCACGCAGGGCGCCGTCGAACAGACGTTCCAGCGCCACGTGCGGCGCGCTGAGGCTGAGGGCGTTGCCGAGGGCATCGCTGCTCAGGCCCTGATACAAACCATCGCTGCACAGCAAAAACGCATCGCCCGGATAGACCTCGAGTTCGAGGACATCCAGGGTCAGCTGTTCGGCGGCGCCGACGGCTCGGGTCAAGGCCTGAGCCGCCGGGTGCGCCGCCGCCTGTTCGACGCTCATCTGTTGCTCGTCGATCAGTTGCTGCTGCAGCGAATGGTCTTTGGACAGCTGATACAGCCGCTGCCCGCGCCACATGTAGCAACGGCTGTCGCCGGCCCAGATGCAGGCCGCGCGATTGCCTTCCACCAGCAGCGCCACGACGGTGCTGCCCATGATGCTGTCGTGGCGTCCGGCGGTGACCGTCAACTCCTGCCCCAAGCGCCGGTTCAACCAGTGCAGGCACTGGCGGATGGCCTTGAGGCGTTCGTCGAAGTTCTCGTGCTGCGGCAGTTCAGCCAGGCTGGCGACGATCAGCTGGCTGGCGATGTCGCCACCCTGATGACCGCCCATGCCGTCCGCGACCACCCACAGCCCCTGCTGTGGATTATCGAGGAAGGCATCTTCGTTGCGCGCCCGCACCTTGCCCGGGTCGGTACGCGCCGCGCTGCGCCAGGGACTGGCCACCAGCATCAGAGCTGCACCGGCATACGGAAGGTGCGCAGCACGCCCATGTCGAACGGGTTCGGCGTGCGCTGGCTGGTCAGCAGGTAGTTGGCGCGCAGGCCACCCACGTCGGCTTTCAGCACCAGCACGTCGCGACCGGTCAGGTACTCGGTCTGCATCAGGTCGAACAGACGGAACAGCGACCATGGGCCGGAGTTCTTCTCGATACCGATCGGACGCCCCGCCATCTTGTCCATCACCAGACTGGTGCGACCGTCTTCAGCATCGGTCGGCCACTTGAACGACACCGGCACAATCGGACCGTGACGGTATTCGATGGTCTTGTCGCCGAACTTGAACTCGGAACGGCTCACCGCCGGGTCGAGGGTGTACGGTTCCAGTTTGAACTGCACGGTCGGCTCGGCCGGGTTGATCGAGAAGAAGCTCTGGCGAATCGTCAGCGCCGCCGCCATCTGGTCGAGATACATCTTCGACACCGGCAGGCTGTGACCGTCGACGCTGCGCATCCGGTAGTTGCCCGGATCACCGCTGACGAACGGACGCATGTAGCTGTCGAAGAAGCGGTCGACGGTGCCTTGAGCGCGGAAGAACTCGCGGAAGTCGCTGATCGCCACGTCGCTGGTGCTGCTGGCGCTGAACGGATAACGCTTGCTGATGGTTTTGCCATACACGCTGTACAGCTCGTTCTGATAACGGCCGTTCAGGTATTGGTAGGCATCGTTGAGCACCAGGCGCCACGAGTCCTCGGCCAGCACGTTGAACCACACGCTCAGCGGACGCGGCAGGCGACCCGAGGCCGCACGCAGGTTGGTCAGCGCATCACGCTGGCCGCTCATGCGGGTTTTCGCCATTTCGAACGCGGCTTGTTCCGGCGTGCTGGAACGGGCCAGACCGGACAGTTGCAGTTGCAGGTCGTTGAGCGCGGTGAGGGCCGGGGTCAGGTCAGCGGCCGGGCCGTTGTTGTCATCGAGCAAACGATGCAGCGGCTCGAAGCGACGTTGCAGGGATTTCTTCGCGGTGTCCGGCAGGCTTTTCGCCACGTTCAGCGCCGAAGCCTTGTCGGCGACAGCCGGGGCCAGTTTGCCGACCTTGCCCAGTTTGCCTTTCTGCCCTGCCAGTGCATCGGCAGCATCACCGGCTTCATCCACCGGATCGGCAGCAGCCGGGAAGCGCGTGTTCTCGCGCACTTCAGTGAGCAATGCCAGCACCGGCGAGTTGGCCGACGTCAGGCCCGCCAGTTGCTCGGCGCCTTCACCGGCGTCGCTGATCGGCGGCAAGGCCACCTGGCCAACGGCTTCGCTCCAGTAGTTGGCGTAGTCGCGGAAGTACAGTTGCTCCAGTTCGACCATCAGGCGACGCAAGTCCATGTCGCTGATGCCCGCGCCTTCGCCCAGCACCCAGTTGTCACGCAGGATGTCGGTGACCAGCGCCGAGCCCTGCACCGAGAAATACTGCTGATAACCCTGCTGGGTGTAGAACCCCGGGATCACGTATTCGGTGCCGATGAACAGCGAGCCCTGCGGGCCGAGGTGTTGGCTGAAACGGTATTCCGGCAGGTTGCGCGCCTGCTCGCGGAGCATGCGGTAGACCACGGTGGCCAGCGATTCGGCGCGCAGTACCTGACGTGCCTGAGTCACCAGTTGATCGTTCAGCGGGTAGATGAACGGCTGCTTCAGCAGGCGTTCGAGGTGGGTGTTCAAGCCGTTCTGCACCGCGGTGTTGCCGGTGTAGCGCTGCGACCAGTCAGTGGCGACCCAGTCCTTGAGCCACGCCGCGTCACGACGGTCTTTCATGTTCAGCATCAGGTACGCACGCAGGCTGTTGAGCAGCTTGTCGCGGTCCTTCATGTTGGCGCGGATCTGCCCTTCAAGCAGGGTCGCGACCCGTGGCAGCAATTGCGCTTCGAGCTCATGCTCGTAGGCTTGCCTGACCACCGGATTGACGTCTTCGCCCTGATACAGACCGCCACGCTCGTGGTACGAGACGTCGCCTTTCTTCGGGAACACCTGAGTCGCGGCGTAGCTGGTGTCGAGGGTTTTCAGCACGCCCATCGCATCATCACGCGGGGTCAGCGCTGAACGCTGCTGAGTCCAGTTCTGCGCCAAGGTGCGCAGGTTTTCCAGACGCTCATAGTTGGCCGAGAAACCACCGGCCCAGAGCATGCCGAACAGGGCCAGTGCTGCCAGTGCACCGACGTACAACGCACGCTGGCCCCAATGAATGCGGCTGCGCTCGCGCTTGTCCAGACCGGCCAGATCCGACTCGGGGAAGATCACCCGGCTGAGCAGATGATGGATGAAGCGCGAACGGCCGCTGCGCAGGGTCGGCAGCACACCGGCATTCATGCCCAGGTTGGCGCCGATGCCGGCAGTGGTCGCGTCCATTTCCTGCGTCAGATGCGGAGCGCTGGTCAGGTAGAAACCACGCAACAGCGTCGCACGCTGGTAACGGTTGCCGGTGAACGCCAGGTCGACGAACAGGCACAGGCGCTCGCCGATCTGCCCCAGTTGATGCGGGAAGTCGAGGATGCGGCCACGGCGCTGGGTATCGCGCTCGGAGTGCATGCGCATGATCACCTGATTGTTCAGGCGCCGCAGCAGCTCTTCAAACTCGCCGCGCAGTACCGCGACGTCGGTGCCGACCTGATCCTTGCGGAAACTGGTCCCCAGCACCTGATCGCTTTCTTCGCGGGTCAGTTGATCGAAGAACTCGTCGAAACCGAGCAGCTTGTCCGCCTTGCTCAGCACCAGATACACCGGCACATCGACGTGCAGTTTCTGATAGACGTCTTGCAGACGACCGCGCACCTGGCGCGCCAGGGTGTCGATGTCCTGCTCGCTGCCACCGGTGAGGGATTCCACCGGAATGGTCACCAGCACACCGTTCAACGGACGCCCGCGACGACGCTTGCGCAGCAACTCGAGCAAGGTGGTCCAGGCACTGCCGTCGACTTCCGCGTCCGGCTGCGTGGTATAGCGCCCGGCAGTGTCGATCAGCACACCGTGGTCGGCGAAGTACCAGTCGCAATGACGGGTGCCGAGGGTGTCGCGGGTCAGCTTGCGGTCGATCTTGTTGATCGGGAATTCCAGGCCGGAGAAGTCCAGCAGGCTGGTCTTGCCGGAGGCCTGCGGACCGATCAGCAGGTACCACGGCAAGTCGTTGCGCCAGCGTTCGCTGCGGCCACGATACAGGCTCGAGGTCTTCAGGGTTTTCAGCGCGTCCTTGAAGCGCGCCTTCAACTCTTTCTGCTCTTCTTCGATCAGCTCGTCACGACGAATGCGATCCTGACCGTCTTCGGTTTCTTCGACGGCTTTCTTGCGGATGCCCGCGCGCCAGCTGACGAAGACCATGGTCAGGCCCCAGATCAGGAACAGCACGCTGATGGTCAGCAGGCGCGAGGTCGCGCTCTCCCAGAACTTGTAGTCATCCACCGCCAACAACGGGCCGACGAACCACACCAGCAATGCCACGAACAGCACCAGCAGCAAGGTCCAGACCCAGGTCTTGCGCAGGAAGGCGCCGACTTTCTTGAAAAACTTTTTCATCACACGTCCCTGTTACGGCTGCGACTGCGGTTGAACCGCGGCCGGATCGATCGGCTGATAGGGTTGCAGAACGGTGTCGCGCTGCTCGCCCAGAACCCAGGCGAAGCCCGAATACATCACCACCAGGCAGACGACAGTGAACAGCACCACCATCCACGCTGGCACGATGCGCACCAGGTTGCGGCGCTGATCGTTGAGGCCTTCCCAGTGCGGCGACAACTCGCGCGGCACGTCGCCACGCAACTGGCGGATCTGCCGGTACAGGGCGTCGCGGATGCCTTCAAGTTCGAGCATGCCACGCGCCTGCACGCGGTACTTGCCCTCGAAACCGAGGGACAGGCACAGGTACATCAGCTCAAGCATCGGCAGGTGTTTGACCGGGTTCTTCGACAGCCGATCAAGCAGCTGAAAGAACTTCTCGCCACCGAACGTCTCGTTATGGAAGCTGCTGAGCAGGCTCATCTGCGACCACTCGCTTTCGTTGCCCCACGGCGTGGTCACGACAGCTTCGTCGACCACGGTGCAGAGCACGTAACGGGCGGCCATTACCTGGCTGCTTTCGGCGCCGTTGTGCAACGCGCGCACTTCAAACAGCTTGAGCCCGGCGGTCAGGCGCTCGTTGAGCGCGTAGAGGTCTTCGCGGGTTTCGCTGTGCTTGAGGCGCACCACTTCCGAGAGCAGTTCGGACGACGCCGCCACCAGCGAATTGAGGCTGATGTTGAACGCCTCAGCCGGGCGCAGGCGCGCGGCGTAGATCATCCGTTCTTCCAGTTGCTCGAAGCGCGGCGGCGCGGCGAAGTCGGTCAGCGGACTGGCTGCCGGTCCGTGGCCCTGACGATCGAGCAGGACGGTTTTGTCGTCCTGGTTGTAATCCGTTTCCTTGATCATGTCGGTCAGTTCCTGATGGCCCAGAATTTCAGTTCAAGCTCGGCGAATTCGCCGGACACGTGGAACGCGAAGCCGCCGGAGCGCTCGAGTTGCGCCAGGTCTTCGGAACTGAGTTCGAGGATGAAGTAGGTTTTGTTCGAGTGGAACGCGATCTGCCGCGGGGCCACCGGCAACGGTTTGACCTTGATCCCCGGCAGGTGCAGGTTGACCAGTTGGCGGATGCGCTCCACCGGGCCGACCTTGAGGTGCGCCGGCAAGCGGTGGCGCAGTTCTTCGGAGTCGCAGTTGGCACTTGCCGCCAGCACGAACGACGCCGAGCCGAGCAGTTTGTGGTCGTGCAACGGCGAAACGATGATCCCGTACTGACGCGCCTGCAGGATCAGTTCGATAGCGTGCTGTTCCAGCACCATCGACAGCACCTGACGAATCGCTTCCATCAGTTTGCGGAAGCTCGCGCCCTGATCGGCGTGGGAATAGCGGCTGTCCAGACGCGGGCGCTTGCTGTCGCTGGAGAAGGTCGCCAGATCACCGAGCATGGTCAGCAGCGTGCGGTACAACTCTTCCGGGTGCACCTGCTCCAGACCGAGGTAGTGGCGCAGCAGCAGTTCGGTACGGTTGATCAGTTGCAGCATCATGAAGTCGCCGACTTCCGCGCCACCGACCTTGCCGTTGGAGCGAATCCGCTCGGCAATCGTGTCGCCACGGTGGTTGAGCATGCTGATGACTTCTTTCAGGCACGACAGCAGATAACTGGAAGCGTGGGCCTGGATGTAAGTCGGTACGAAATCCGGATCGAGGCTGATCACGCCGTCCGGCGTAGTGTCGAGCACGTCGCAGATCTTCAGCTTCACATAGGCCTGATCGCTCTGCTGCTCGCCGAGCAACAGTTTGAAGTCCGGGCGGCCACAGCTGACCTGGCTGGCGGAATCGTCGCCGGCGTTGGAGTCAGCCACTTCGGCGTCATACGCGGTGTACCGCGCCAGCACGTCGGATTGCTCCGGACGGCGCGCTTCGATGTGGTTACCGGTGACCAACGGCAGCGCCAGGTAAATCGGCGTGTTGCCGGTGTTCGGCGGCACGTCCAGCGCCAGCGGCTCGGTGTTGCCGCCGAGTTCGAACAGGCTGCCGTCCGGCAGGATTCCCGACGCGGCACTGATCACCAGTTTGCCCATGTTGAGGAACTGCAGGTCGATCTCCAGATTGAGGAAACCCCAGGTGTAGCCACCCAGCAACTGGGTGCGGGTTTTCATCTGGTGATCGTAGTAGCGATCGTTGTGCTGGAAGTGCTGCGGCCGCAGCAGCATGCCTTCCTGCCAAATGACTTTATGGGTATTCATGATCAGTCATCCGCCTTGGCGAGCGCTTCATGGGTGTTGCGGATACCGGCCTGATCCAGGGTCAGATCGGCATCGGTCAGTTCCAGCGGCGTGACCTGCACGGTGTAGCGCCACTTGGTTTCCGGCAGATCGCGGTAGGCGGCAAGAACGCCGACGTAGCGGCTGCCCTCCTCCACGCTGAGCTTCATTTCCACGGTCTCACCCGGGCGCAGTTCGAGTTCTTCGCTGGCCACCAGATCCGGGTTGAGGGATTCCTTGGCGCGCTCGTAGAGGCTGAAGAAATCAGCGTTCTCGAAAGTCACCGGGTGCTTGAGTTCGAACAGGCGCACGACGATCGGCGACGGACGACCGTTGAGGTCCGGGTTGAGCTGATCGCTGCCGGTCAGCTTCAGATTGACTTTGGTCACTTTCGAGTACGGCGACAGCGACGAGCAACCGGCGAGCAGCACCAGTACGGTGAGCGCAGTCAGCGTCTTGAAAAAAGCGGTCGAGCGGCGAGACATGCGCATCATCCTTGGTGGTCGGTGTGGAGGGTGGAGATCAGGCGGATCTGTTCTTCGTAGGCCTGGGCGAAATCGCGGGCCAGCAGGCGCTCGCTCCAGTCATCGTCCTGACGCAGTGCCTGGTGGTAACGGCCGAACGCTCTCCAGCGCCCGCCCGACGTGGCGATCAACGGCTTGTTGTCGCGCTCGAAACGCAGGGTCAGTTGCTCCGGCGAGAAGTGCTCCAGGGTGCCGCGCACGGCGGCGCGGCTGGCGGTAAGCAGCGCGACCTGATGCGCTTGCAGATCGCGGAACGCACGGGAAATCGCCTGCTCGGCAGGGAGATGACCAGGCTTGTGCGGCTGCAACAGAATCTCCAGCGCTTCGCTCGGATCGACGGCGAATTTCAGCGGGTTCTTGTTGGTGCCTTGCACGGTGGTCTGGGCCAGACGCAGTTCGTTTTTCAGCTCCGAACGGGTGCGCAGGCTCTGCTGCAAACCGCCGATGCTCTGCCGCAGCAGACGTGCGGCGTTGAGTGCCAGCGCTTCGCGGGCGTCGTGATCCAGGCCTTTGACGTCAACGCCCAGCGCCGCGCCGAAATGCTCCCAGAAACCCTCGCTCTGCCGCTCGACGACCTTCGGGGCCGGAGCTGGCTCGGGCTCAACCGGGGCGATCAGCTCCGGCACCATCAGGCTTTCCATGTCGATGCGTGCATAGTCGGCGCGCTGACGGGAGTCCTCGGGCTTGGCGGTCGGGGCCAACAGTTCGTCGATTTCCGAATAGACACGCTCTTGCTGTTCAATCGCGTTCAGCGGATCAAGGTCGAGGAAGGCGTCGTCCGGAATGATGCTGCCAGCGGCACGCGGACGGCCGACTTCACCATCGAAGGTCGCCGGGTCACGCACCAGCCGCGCACGAATCTCGAAGTCACCCAGCACGTAGGTGCTGCCGTGCTCGATGCGCACCGGTTCGCCCTTGTGCAGGCGTGCGCCGCTGCCGCCGTCCTGGACGCCGTTGCTGCTGGTGTCGGTGAGGAAAAACGTGCCCTCGCGGTAGCTGACAATCGCGTGGTGATTGGACAGATGACGCTTGCGGTCAGGAATGATCCAGTCGCAGTCCTCGCCCCGCCCGATCACGCCACCAGCCTGTTTGAAGGTCTTCTGGCACAACTCGGTGGGCACGAACTGCTTGGTGTTCAGCATTTCGAAAACCAATTCCATGTTTGATGCTCCTTGCGGTCACTTGCCGCGATTGACCGCTTGCGGATCACCCAACGGGCGATAGTCGTTGTCGTTGAATTTGTAATTGCCGCTACAGCCGCCAAGGCCGCATAGAACGACGAGGGTCAGCAGGACAGCGTGCCAGTGACGAACAGACATCAGAGGGTCTCCAGGGGTAGACAAAGCACAAAGCGCCGACCCTTGCGGGCGGCGCTGAAATTAATTCTTTGGGTGGTCTCGAAGGCTCTACATCGGGGCCTTGAGCCAGACCAGCGAGGTACAAGTACCTCTTGTGGCAAATGAGCAATTTGTGGCGAGGGAGCTTGCTCCCGCCGGGGTGCGCAGCAGCCCCAAAACCAGACACTGCGGTGCCTCAGGGAAACCGAGTTCATCGGGTTGCGACTGCTGCGCAGCCGAGCGGGAGCAAGCTCCCTCGCCACAGGTAATCTGCAAGCCCCAAGCAAATCATTGGCCACAGGAATACGGCTCGACGCAGCGATCAATTTCAGATCAACCATCGAAGTCACCCAGGTTGATATTCAGGCGCCCGAGGCGGTAGAGCAGCGTGCGGCGCGGCAGGCCCAGTTCGCGGGCAGCGAGGGTCTGGTTGCCGTCGTTCTTGCGCAGGCAGTCGAGCAACAAAGTCCGTTCGACTTTCTCCAGGCGTTCGCGCAGGTTCAGGCCGCTATGGTCTTCGGGCATCGGCTCCATGCGCAGGGAGAAATGCTCGGCCAGCAATTCGCCGCCCTCGCACAACAGCACCGCGCGCTCGACCAGTGCCTTGAGTTCCCGCACGTTGCCGGGGAAGGTGTAACCGGACAGGTGTTCAAGCGCCGCGTCGGACCAACGCACCGGGTCGCGCTGCAGGTAAGCGCAGGCCTTGTCGGCGAAGTGCCGGGCCAGATCGAGGATGTCGCCTTCGCGCTGACGCAGGGCCGGCAGTTCGATCGGGAACTGTGCCAGGCGGTAGTACAAGTCCTCGCGGAATTTGCCTTCGCTGACCAGCACCGCCAGGTCGCGGTGCGTCGCGGCGATGATGCGCACGTCGATCTTGTGCGTGTCGTTGGAACCCAGCGGGCGGATCTCGCCTTCCTGCAACACCCGCAGAATCTTCGCCTGCAGCGACAGCGGCATGTCACCGATTTCATCGAGCAACAAGGTGCCGCCGTTGGCCGCATCGAACAGTCCGGTACGGTCGCGATCAGCGCCAGTGAAGGCGCCCTTGCGGTAGCCGAACAGCTCGCTTTCCAGCAGGTTTTCCGGGAACGCCGCGCAGTTCTGCACGATGAACGCCTGGGAGCGACGGGGACCGCAATCGTGAATTGCCCGCGCCACCACTTCCTTGCCGGTACCGGTCTCGCCGCGCAACAGCACGGTGTACGGGCTGTGCAGGACTTTGCTGATCAGCGAGTGGGTCTGGCGCATCGCCGCGCTCTTGCCGATCAGGCCATAGCCGTTGAGACTCGGCATGCTACGACTCACTGGCGTCTCGACCCCGACCGGCTGACGCAGGCGTTGCAGCAAGTGCAACTGACCAAGGACGAACGAGCCGAGCTGGCCGAGGGAATCGGCAAAACCCTGCAGATCGACGTGACGGCGACTGGCGCACAGCAACAGGCCTTCTACTGCCTTCTGCTGATTGACCAGCGGCACGCACAGCAGCGATTGCCAAGCTCCGGCGGTGGCCGGCAGGAAACTGGTTTCGTGCAGGCTGGCACCCAGATCATCCAGGCACACCACGCGGTTCTGGCACAGAGCGAACTGCAGCAGTTGCTCACCGTTGTAGTCCGCCGGCAGGCTGGTGGCGGCGCGCGGTTGCAGCGCGCCGTCGAGGCATTCGGCGTTCATCCCCAGGCAGGTGTGGGTGGCGTCGAGCAGGTACAG
Source organism: Pseudomonas sp. 14P5.3.2 (assembly GCF_057799175.1). Lineage (NCBI taxonomy): Bacteria > Pseudomonadati > Pseudomonadota > Gammaproteobacteria > Pseudomonadales > Pseudomonadaceae > Pseudomonas > Pseudomonas sp. 14P5.3.2. The sequence goes on from NZ_JBYOKU010000002.1 coordinate 73,368, forward strand.
CTGGGTCAATTCGCAACCGCTCAGCTCGGCCAGACCACGCACGAAGTCACCCAGCAGCGCAGCACCGTCCGCCGCGCGCGACAGGCTGGCGAACTGCGCCAGCAAGGCTTCGGCATAGACCAGTGGCTGCGGCACTTGAGTGAACATCACACCCACCTCAGGCGAACTCGCACGTCACGCTGGCGTTGCCGTCGAGCGTGGCATGCACACGCTTGAGACTTTCACCGGTGGCCATCGCATCGAGCAAACGATCGGCTACCAGCGGCAGCACGTGCTGGTCGAGCAGATGGTCGATCAGGCGCGCGCCGCTTTCGCTTTGCGTGCAGCGCTCGGACAGGTGATCGACGAGGTTCTGGCACCAGCTGAAATCCAGCTGACGACGGTTGAGGCGCTCGCCGAGACGACCGAGCTTGATCTCGATCAGCTCGCGCAGCACCGGGCCGCCGACCGGGTAGTACGGCACCACTTTCATCCGCGCCAGCAGCGCCGGTTTGAAGTGTTTGCTCAGCACCGGGCGAATGGTCTCTTCCAGCAGCTCGGCGGTCGGGCGGGCGCCGTCTTCGCAGAGGTCGCTGATCTTGTCGCTGCCCAGGTTCGAGGTCATCAGGATCAAGGTGTTGCGGAAATCGATTTCGCGACCTTCGCCGTCGTTAGCCACGCCCTTGTCGAAGATTTGGTAGAACAGGTTGAGCACGTCCGGATCGGCCTTCTCGACCTCATCGAGCAGCACCACCGAATACGGCTTCTGCCGCACCGCTTCGGTGAGCATGCCGCCCTCGCCGTAACCGACGTAGCCCGGTGGCGCACCGATCAGACGCGAGACGGTGTGCTTCTCCTGGAACTCGGACATGTTGATGGTGGTGATGAAACGGTCACCGCCGTACAGCAGGTCAGCGAGGGCCAGCGCGGTTTCGGTCTTGCCGACGCCGCTCGGGCCGACCAGCAGGAACACGCCGACCGGCGCATCCGGTTTGTTCAGGCCCGCGGCGGTGGCGCGCATCGAGCGATCCAGAGCGTGCACGGCTTGTTCCTGACCACGGATACGCGTGCGCAGGTCGGTGGCGAAACTCGCGACCTTGGCGTTGTGTTCGCGGGCCAGTTGCGCCAGGGGCACGCCGGTCCAGGCGCTGATCACTTCGGCCACCAGACGCGGGCAGACTTCGAAGCTGACCAGACGCTCCTTGACCTGCGCAGCGGTCAGGGCGCTGTGGGTCTGGTGCAGCTCGGCTTCCAGCGCTTCGACGCTCTGGCCTTCCTCGACCTCGGCGGCGAGGGTTTCGATCACCGTGCCTTCGGCGTCTTCTTCAACGCTGACGGTCGGCTCGACGGCAGCAGCTTCACGAGCCTTGGCCAGTTGCTGACGCAGTTCCAGCAGGCGCTCGGCCAGCTGCTTCTGTTCGGTCCACAGGCTTTCCAGCGCGACCATTTCGCTTTCGGCTTCGTCCAGTCGCGCTTCCAGCGCATCCAGCGCTTCGTGGTCAATCAGCAAACCGGCCTCGGCATCGCGGCGCAGAGCCTGACGTTGACGGCCACCTTCGGCCAGTTCGCCACGCAGGCGTTCGAGGCTTTCCGGAGCGGCGGCGAGGCTGATGCGCACGCGGGCACACGCGGTGTCGAGGACGTCGACGGCTTTGTCCGGCAGTTGGCGACCGGCCAGATAGCGGGCGGACAACTCGGCAGCGGAGACCACCGCGTCATCCCGCAGGTAGATGCCGTGGCTCTTCTCGTAGACCTGCGCCAGACCACGGAGAATGGTCACCGCTTCGCTGACGGTCGGCTCATGCAACTGCACCGGCTGGAAACGACGGGCCAGCGCCGGGTCCTTCTCGAAGTATTTCTTGTACTCGGCCCAGGTGGTGGCGGCGATGGTGCGCAGTTCGCCACGGGCCAGTGCCGGCTTCAGCAGGTTGGCCGCGTCGGAACCGCCGGCATTGCCGCCAGCGCCGATCAGGGTGTGGGCTTCGTCGATGAACAGGACGATCGGTTTCGGCGAGGCTTTGACCTCGTCGATCACGCCTTTGAGACGCCGCTCGAACTCACCTTTGACGCTGGCGCCGGCCTGCAGCAGGCCCATGTCCAGCGACAGCAGTTCAACGCCCTTGAGCACCTGCGGCACTTCACCGGCAGCGATGCGCGAGGCCAGGCCTTCGACGATGGCGGTTTTACCGACACCGGCCTCACCGACCACGATTGGGTTGTTCTTGCGGCGACGGGCGAGGATGTCGACCATCTGCCGGATTGCGCCATCGCGGCACAGCACCGGGTCGAGTTTGCCGTCGCGGGCCTGTTGGGTAAGGTTGTGCGTGAAGCGCTGCAGCAGCGATTCGCCCTGCGCCGCCGGCTTGCCGTTGGCGGCCGGTTGCTCCTGTTGCGACAGGGCAAATTCCTTCAGGCGATCGATGTTTAGCTTGGCGAGCAGCGGCTGGTAACGGCTGCCAGCGTAACGCATCGGGTTGCGCAGCAGCGCGAGGATCAACGCGGCGTCTTCGACCTGGGTCTGGCCCAGTTCGAGGTTGGCCACCAGCAGCGCGTCTTGCAGCCACTGCACCAGTTCCGGGGCAAACACCGGGTTGCGCGAGGCGCTGTGTTCAACGCGAGATTGCAGCGCGGCGCTCAGTTCACCGGCGTCGACATCGGCATCCTGCAAAGCGCGGGACAGCAAGCCATTCTGACGTTCCAGCAGACCCAGCAGCAGGTCTTCGACGAGGATCTTGCTGCCGCCACGGGCCACGCAACGTTCAGCGGAACGCTCCAGATCGCGACGGGTTTCGGCGTCCAGCGCCTGGATGAGTTGTTGCAGGTCTACGTTGATCATGGCTCACGTCCTTAATGAATTTTGCTGCCCAGGGTGACCACGCCGTCTGCCTTTTCGCAGCCCAGCCAACTGGTCCACCCCAGGCGACAGTCGTTCTTCTCACCAATGCGCAGTTCGCGGATTTCTTCCGGGCGCAGCACCAGGCGAATGTCGTAATCGAGCGGGTCACGCAAGGTGAACCGCACCAGCGCACACAGCGGCTGGTAACCGAAACCGATCGGCAGGAATTCGTGGAATCGCTCCCAGTCGAGTTCGGTGATGTGAATGCGGAATTTGCCGCTGCGGTCGCGCACCTGCTCGCCCAGCACCAGGTCTTCACCGAGCAGGCTGTTGGCGCGACCGAGGCGGTTGCGCTGCTCGTCGAGGATCTCCACGCGACGCTCGATGCACTGCTCGATGACCAGGTCTTCGTGCTTGAAGTAGTAACGCAGCACGGCTTCGATCAGCGCCGCGGAGTGCGCGCGCAAGCTGAGCAAACCGAGGTACGGCAGCAGGCGTTTCCAGTTCAGTTCCTTGGCCTTGCGGATCTCGTCGCCACCCAGACCGATCAGCGCGAACAGCTGCGAGGAGAACGGGTCGATCGCGCCACTCTGGAAGCTGGCGCGATAGCGGTACTTGCGCCAGATCGGCAGCATCAGTCGTTGCAGGCGATGGTGGAACAGGTCGAGGAAGTTGCGCGTCGGGTTGCCGTCCTCGCTGTCGCCCAAGGCCTGTTCGCCGTAGAACGCCGGCAGCGGCGAACCGGAGCCGACCAGCCCGATCAGGTTGAAACGCATGCGCGCGCGCATCTGCCCGTGCTCTTCGAAAAACTCCACGCGATCGACGTCGCTGCGCGGAAAGCCCAGGCTCGGGTTGGCCTGGAACTCCACCTGATCGTACAAATCGTCTTCGCTGAGGTACGGGTGCGCCTCGCGCAGCCGGTCGATCACCAGCAGCACGGCCTGAAACAGCGAGTACTCGCGTATTACCTTGGTCAGCCCGCTTAAAGCAGGGGCTGCAGGCCCATACGTGGTGTCCATTGGTACACCTCTCCCTGTGTGCTTTTTACCCGCAGCTCGTGGTACGAATTGAGACTGGCGTAAAGCGCGAAAAACTCGTTAAGAACCGAAGCGAAAACGAACAGGTCGCCTTCGCCGATATACCCTTCCGGGTCGATGGTCAGTTCGGTGCGCAGACCACGTACCGGCAAGCCACGGTGCAGCCGGTCGACGTGGTGGTGCTTGATGTGCTTGAGGCCGCCGAGCAGGCGTTTGCTGACCTTCTCCGCGTGCTGGTCGTAGTAGCGCGGCAGGTCGTAGGTTTCGAGAATCACCTTCAACGCGTTGACGTCGGCCAGCGACAGATAGTTGAGCGACATGTTGCTGATCAGCTTCCACAGGAAGTCACGGTTCAGCGGCGGCGCGAAACTCGAAGTGGCCGGGGTGATGTTGCGGAAACTCAAGAACTCCGGGGTCTCTTCGCAGGCCATGCAGATGTCGCCGAGCTTGAGCTTGCGCGGCAGGTTCTGGTTGGTGCACATCAGCTCGATCGACAGGGTTTCGTGGGCTTCGGTGTGGCGGATGCCGAAGCTCAGGTAGGTGTCGAGGCCGTCATGCAGCAACGACGAACGCTGGCGGATGCTGTAATGCGGACGGCTGTTGGGTACGTCGAAACTCGGGTCATGCTCGAAGGATTCGAACGGTACGTACTCCTGATAACCGAGGCCGCCGGGCTTCCAGCCGGTGACGGTTTCCACCGAGAACACACCGCAGTTTTCCAGATCGTATTCCGCCGGCAGCAGCAGGTATTCATCCTGCTTGCCGTCGAGGCGGATCGGCAAGGCGTCGTGCGCGAACAGGTTGGCAATTGGCGTGCAGAACAGCTTCACGTTATCCAGCGTCGGACGCATGCGCATGATCCCGCTCTTGCGGATATCGAAGCGCAACTCCAGGCCGCGCATCTGCTTGAGAGTGTCTTCCGGCAGCGCCTTGAGGATGTCCAGACCGTTGACGTCGACGAACAGGAACTTGTCCTGGAAGGCGAAGTATTCCTGCAGGTAGCGATAGCCACGGAAAGTGTTCAGCGGATACGGGATCAACGCTTCTTCTTCGGCAAAGCCCACTGGCTTGACCCGGTCACCCGGAATCTTGAACGCCATCGGCTTGCCGGCCACGCCATCGATTGGCTTGCCAGCGCCGTCGAGCGGGATCAGCTCAATGCCTTCCAGGTTGCGCAGCAGGCTCAGGTAGAGCATCTGGCTGATGTAGCGTTCGCCGGCAAAGTGCAGGCGCAGTTTGCTCAACTCCAGCTCACCGAGGTGACCGTCGGCGCTCATCTCCAGACGCAGGCTGAGCAGCGAACCGTCGCCCTTCACCGAGTAGTTCAGCGCGGCCAGATCCAGCGGCAGGACTTCAGTCGGGTAGCAGGTGCGGAAGCGGCAACGCACGTCTTCGATCGGTTTGCTTTCAATCGGCGTATCGCGCTCGACCAACAGCGCCGGCCCGGAACGCTTCAACGGATCGAACTGCAAAATGCTGAACGCCGGCAGCGGGCGCATGTAGTTCGGCCACAACAACTGCATCAGCGAATGGCTGAGCTCCGGCAGCTCGTCATCGAGCTTCTGCCGCAGCCGCCCGGTGAGGAACGCAAAGCCTTCCAGCAACCGCTCCACATCCGGATCCCGCCCGGCCTGGCCCAGGAACGGCGCCAACGCCGGACTACGCTCGGCGAAACGGCGGCCCAGTTGGCGCAGTGCGGTGAGTTCGCTTTGGTAGTAGTGGTTAAAGGACACGGGTTACCTGCCTGGTAGTGGAACTCATGGAATAACTGTCCTGCGGATTACGCTGGATGTCCGACCTGGTCATTGGATTGCACCTGCAGGCTGACTTGGCTGAATGCGACCTGCGATGTTTCGCAAAGCCCAACGCAACTCGATGACTTGAGTGGTGAGGATCGCCAGCAACGTGACGCAGCCTTGGGCCACGCCGTAAAACAGGGCTCTTAACGGATTGTCGGGTAGCATCCAGAGCAGGATGAAGCCCACCATCAGAAAAAGGATGGCCAGCTTGGCGACCAGACCTGGAATCAGCGCAACGATCAGGTTGACGCCCAGAAAAATGTAAAACAGTGCGTAACTCGCAATGCCGATGGCGACACCATGGGAGGTAAATCCGCCGTTAAAAAGCCTGTAAGCATGCACAACCGCGTCATTCAAAAATGCATAAGCCACGCATCCGAGGGCGTGGATTAATAGGCATAGGGCGAGACGAACGTAGCTACTCATGCAAGCCTCAAATTCCCATACCACGAACCAAAGCCATGGATAGCAACAATGGCTACCAGAACCGAAAACGTCATCACACGATGCAGGCGCGATTTCCGAGCAGCGGGAAAAATTGCTGCCGCGAGTAAAAAAAAGCTCAACAGGGCCAGCCAGCCGAACAGGTCGCTGTCGGCAACAAAGGCGAGGTAGCCTTGAATTTCACCTGCTTCAGATATTTTCATCAGCTTCCAACGTATACCCAAGAATGCCTTTCAATATTTGCTCATAGCTATTTCGCTTTAGCTTTTTCAGAACTTAGGACTTTGCGTTGCTGAAGATAAATAACACCTTCTCCTGAAAAGGCAATTACACTGTTAGATGTGAGTGGCTCGCTATTCTCGTCTCCAAACTTGAGCCATCCTTCATCCCACAACTCACCACTTTCATGCCTGACTTGAACGAAATAATATGGAGGTTCTGACTTAGTCACTTCAATGTATTGACCTCCATCAGCACCACCTCTCCAATGAGCATTTGGATATTCGCTGAGTACATGCGGCTTATCTTCTGAAAAATCCATAAAAAACATTACCCCGAATGCTATCAACAGAGACAGTGCACCAACGGCCATCAGAAAACGCTTCAACCAGATCAATCTTTTATCTCCAACGTATCGCTGCTGAATGTGTAATCCAGATCTGGCTTTGTTTCTTGGAAATCCTCCATATAATCTTTTGGTATCACTGCAAAATAGGATCTTTTAGGCGCACCGAGATCCAGACTATCAACTAAATCAGCCACAAACGTCATGCAGTTGTGGCTTCTTATGCTGTACGGTTCTCTATTCATGTTGTCGTTGTCTTTTTCTTTATTTTTAAGCCACGCTTCGGCCTGAGAAAAAGCGGCCCCCCTGAGCACAACCCCAGACACATTGCTCGACTGACCATAAGCTAAAGACATACTTCTCAACGTTTTTTTGAGTGATGACTCAGTAATCGCTCCGCCTTTGATCGTCACATTAGGAACGGGGCGTAACCTCACAATTCCCGGTGGACCTGCTCCTTCATAGCGCCCGTACTCTCCGTACTTCGTCAGCCCCGTTTTACCGTTGACAATTAGTACACCTGCGTGACCTAGGTCAGAGAACTTATGACTAATACCCAAAGCCTCCACATGAATTTTGTAGTCCGGAAACACAACAGGAATCACAAAATCATGATCACTTACCAAGTAAATTTGTACTGGGGTCTTATCCTTAGCAGGAGTGGTCGCTACAGTTGCGACTTTTACGGCTTGAGGCATTTCACTCTCCCCTAACCAACCAATTTGGTATAGCCGAAATTTGTATATTTTGGATTTGAGCTTTTGAGCCCAGCGACTTGGATAGTCCGGTATCGTCTGTTACGCCTCGAATTTCCGAACCATCCTCAAGCGTAGCGGTGTATGCAATATTTTTAAGTGGGGCTCCCGATACTGGGTCCATTAACTGAACACGTACATCAAAGCCAAATATGTTCAACGGAATTGGTGGCACAAACGGCGCCGGCGAATGCGAATTACCGATAATCACCGTGCCGGAACCTGCCGTGACTTTATTGCCGTGAGTACCAACCGAACCTACGGTCGCAGCCGGCTTGCCATTGATCAAAACCGTGGTCGCCAGATCGCCAACCAACGCACCACCACACGCCGAGGCATCGCCTTGGCGGGCGGCCGCGAGGCCGTCGAAGAACACGTCGCCGGAACCGGCGGCGATCGGGTTGGTACCGTGGCCTGGAAGTGGGCAAGCGGTGGGGTCGGATACGCGTGCTGCGGGTTTGCCAGACATCGGGAATCTCCTTAGGTGACCTTCACTTGACCGCTGCCATCCAGGCGCGCGGAAAAACTGACCTGACGCTTGAAACCCTCGACTTCCAGCAGGCCTTCGATGCTGAAGGCCAGCCGCAGCTGGTCGTGGTCACGCGGCAGGGAAATGACACGCACGTTGCTCAGGCGCGGTTCGTAGGCTTCGATGAAGCTTTCGATGGCCAGGCGGGCCTGACTCAGGGAGTCGTGCAGGCTCAGGCGCATGTCATTGAGATCGGGCAACCCGTAGTCGGACAGCGTTTGCACGCTGCCCGCCCGGGTGCTGAGCATTTTGGCCAGGTGGGCAGCCACCGACGCCATGGCAGAAGCCTCGAGGCTCCTGCCCTTGCGTAGTTCCGCATCGCCGTTGAGGCGTTCGAAAAGGCTGCCGTATCCGTCCATGAGCTGCTCTTACTCTTTATCCAGCTTGCCAACCAGCGACAGGGTGAAATCGGCACCCATGTACTTGAAGTGCGGACGCACGTTCAAGCTGACGCGGTACCAGCCCGGCTCGCCTTCAACGTCGCTGACGATCACTTGCGCAGCGCGCAGCGGACGACGGCCACGCACTTCGGCGCTCGGGTTTTCCTGGTCGGCCACGTACTGGCGGATCCACTTGTTCAGTTCCAGCTCGAGGTCGGTACGTTCTTTCCACGAACCGAGTTGCTCGCGCTGCAGCACTTTCAAGTAGTGAGCCAGGCGGTTGACGATCATCATGTACGGCAGTTGGGTGCCGAGCTTGTAGTTCAGCTCTGCCGCCTTGCCTTCTGCGCTGATGCCGAAGAACTTCGGCTTCTGCACCGAGCTGGCGGAGAAGAACGCCGCGTTGTCGGAGCCTTTGCGCATGGTCAGGGAGATGAAGCCTTCCTCGGCCAGTTCGTATTCACGACGGTCGGAGACCAGAACCTCGGTAGGGATCTTGGTTTCGATTTCGCCCATGCTTTCGAAGTGGTGCAACGGCAGGTCTTCAACTGCGCCACCGCTCTGTGGGCCGATGATGTTCGGGCACCAGCGGAATTTGGCGAAGCTGTCGGTCAGCTTGGTGCCGAACGCGAACGCGGTGTTGCCCCACAGGTAGTGCTCGTGGCTGTTGGCGACGGTTTCCTTGTACACGAACGATTTCACCGGGTTTTCTTCCGGATCGTACGGGTTACGCAGCAGGAAACGCGGCACGGTCAGACCGACGTAACGGGAGTCTTCCGAAGTACGGAAGCTCTGCCATTTGGCGAATTGCGGGCCTTCGAAGTGGTCTTTCAGATCTTTCAGATCCGGCAGGCCGGTGAAGCTTTCCAGACCGAAGAATTTCGGGCCGGCCGCAGCGATGAACGGCGCGTGGGACATGCACGAAACGCTGGCCACGTACTGCATCAGTTTCACGTCCGGCGAGCTTGGGGACATGAAGTAGTTGGCGATGATCGCGCCCACCGGCTGACCACCGAACTGGCCGTATTCAGCGGTGTAGATGTGCTTGTACAGGCCCGACTGCATGACTTCCGGCGAGTCTTCGAAATCGTCCAGCAGGTCTTCTTTGGAGACGTTGAGGATTTCGATCTTGATGTTTTCGCGGAAGTTGGTGCGGTCGACCAGCAACTGCAGGCCACGCCACGACGATTCCAGAGCCTGGAAGTCCGGGTGGTGCAGGATCTCGTCCATCTGACGGCTGAGCTTGGCATCGATCTCGGCGATCATGCGGTCAACCATGGCCTTCTTGACCGGCTCACCGTTGTTCTGCGGCTTGAGCAGTTCTTCGATGAACGCCGACACGCCACGCTTGGCGATGTCGTAGGCTTCGTCGTCCGGAGTCAGACGGGTTTCGGCGATGATGCTGTCGAGAATGCTGTACTCGCCGCTTTCGGCGCTCTTCTCTTGTGCTGCGCTAGTGCTCATTGTGTTGGCTTCCTTGGCTGGAGTCTCAGGCGTCCGGGGCTGCGGCGTTCAGGCCCAGCTCACCGAGTACGCGACCGCGGGATTCGTCGTCGGCGAGCACGCCTTCGATCGCTTTACGGAACGCAGGTGCGTTACCCAGCGGGCCTTTGAGGGCCACCAGCGCATCGCGCAGTTCCATCAGTTTTTTCAGCTCAGGCACTTGCTCGACCAGGCTGGCCGGGTTGAAGTCCTTCATCGAATTGACGCGCAGTTGCACAGCCAGCTCGTCGGCCTCGCCATCTTCCTGCAGACGGTTCGGCACGCTCAGCGTCAGACCCAGTTCTTGCTTGGCCAACACTTCGTCGAAGGTCATCTTGTCGATGCTGATCGGCTTGCGATCTTCGATTTTGCGATCGTCCTTGCGGTGGGTGTAGTCACCGATTGCCAGCAGCTTCAGCGGCAGTTCAATCTCTTCCTGAGCACCGCCGGTGGCGGGTTTGAAGGTGACGTTGATGCGTTCCTTGGGGGCTACCGAGCCTTCTTTGGCCATGGCTTTTCTCCTTGCGGTTGTGGCCCTGGGGCCTATTCGAGTACCACTTCAAGATCGAGGTGGCACAGCCTGCGATAAATCTCTTCCTTGCGTTCACGCACTGCATGGTTCTGCGGCAACAACTCGCAGCAACTGTGCAGCAGGTGCAGCACTTCCAATGCAAGATCGGGCTCCCAGGCGTGCAGGCCTGAGTCCTGTAATGTCTGATCGAGGGTTTCCAGCTGGTTCTTGGCCAGTTCGTACTTCTTGGCCATGAAGCACAGTCGCGCGAGGGCGAACTGCCAGAAAAACCGCTCGCGGCCACCGTGGGCCGATTGCAGCCCCTGCTTGAGGATTTGCACGGCAGGCTTCAAGCCTTCCTTGCGCAGCAGCGGCAGCACTTCCTGCAGGGCCTTTTCCCAGGCCGGCTGGGTTTCGACGGCGTCGGTTTCGACCTTGCGCGGCGCACTGGCGCTTTGCAGGTGCGGCATGACATTGCCGGCGATCCACGCCCGGGTGGACGGATCGGCAAACGGCGCGCCGTCATGGAAACGACATTCGATGATGCCGGGCAGGCGCTGAACCAAAAGCGCGAAGTGGATTTCCACTTCGCGCATTGCCATCTCGGCGTTGAGGTTCTGGAGACATTCCCAGACCATCCTCTGACCATCGAACCAGAACGGCGCCTTCGCCAGGCTCGCCTCCAGTTCCACCAGCAGGTCGGCGTATTTGCCCTGATCGAAGCGATCCTGATACTGCTTGAGCTTGTCGACAGGCAGACCGCGCAGCACGGTGATCTGCTCGGCATTGCGCTCAGGCACCGCGTCGATCGGCAGCCAGAGCAAAGTGCGGTTCAGACGCAGGGCGCGCAGGTCGGTGGCCTTCTGCTTGAGCCACCAGGCACACAACGGACGCGCGCTTTCCTGCTGGGCGCGCAGGGCCTTGTAAGCGTCTTTTTCGTTGTCGATCGGTGCGCCGGGGGTCAGCAACTGGCTCGCGGCCTGCTTGACCTGCGCCACCGCTGCGCCCACCACACCGGGGGCCGGCTGGTTGTCGGCGGCGCGCTGGATCATGGTTTTCAAGCGACGCGAGAGCGGCAGCAACAGCGGCGCGTCATCGCCCAAGTGCTCGGTGCACGCGGCATCGAGGCCGGCTAGATGCTCGGACAACTGCCGGAACATCGGCAGCTGTTCCTTGATCGCGATGTTTTCGGTGAGCACCTGCTCCAGACGCGGCACCAGCCAGCCGATGGCGGCGGCACGGGTGCGTGGTTTGAGCGGGTGAACGTCGGCCCAGTGATTTTCCGACAGATGGTGCAGCAGACCGAGGCCGGCCAGCAGCCCGGGGAAGGATTCACGCTGGTACAACGACCAGGTCAGCCAGGCGCCGACGCGCAAATCCTTGGATTGGGTACGCAGCAGATTTTCGCTGTTTTCACGGATTTTCAGCCAGTCGATCTGCCCGCTTTCGTGCATCGACGAAGCCTTGGCCAGCTCGCTTTCCAGCGCCTCGAATTCGCTCGAAAAACGAACGTCTTCGCCCGCGAAATTCTCTTTGGAAACAGAGACTTTTGCGAGTTCGAGGTAATGGGCGGAAAGTTTGCTTGAGTAGGACATCCATGGCCTTTAATTAGGATTACAGTCATGCGCCTATTGGAGTTGCCACGGCGCGGGACAGTATCGAAGAGCGGTGAAGCGACTCATCCAATTGAGATGTGCTCTTTCAAGTGGGCGCATCGTAATCACTATGATGGCCACTAGCAAGCATCTGGTTAAACAACAAGACGAAGTGTTCATTGGGCCGTGTAGGAGATCGCCCTATATGTGGCAGGGGATTCCCTGATGGCGAATTATATTGAGAACATTTGCCCTGCGCCCTCAGAACCCTTGATCCAGAGCGGCCCGGTCCAGCCTGCGCGAATCGCGTCGAACATCCGTCCTATTACACGGGGGCCAGCATGACAACTCTCGAAAAAAATAGAAGTAGGATTTTTCCGAAAACCCGCTGGAATTACAAACAATTCAGCGGCGACAACGCTCAACAAAAAAAGTGCCATCAATTTGATGGCAATTCATTTTTCTGAAACTTTATTCATCTCGTGAATGCTGTACTTCAGTGCCAACTCAATAATTATCGAAGTGCGGTCCAACAGTCATTTTCCACCACTTACGCAACACTTCCACGCCGAAAATACTCTGACAAATGTCAGGGATAATTCTTACATCGTTTTATTTCCCACGTTGCCAGCTTGCCTTGGTAAATTCTTTTCGCCCGGCAATGTCAACCAGGCCGGCCGACTGTTGAGCCACGGTCCGGAGCCTGCATCTCATTCGGCTCCTGAACCCGGAGCCGCCAAGGAGCTTTACCTCATGGAATTGAACCCCCTGTTGTTCGCAGCACTGCTATGGCTTCCCGTCACTCAAGCCTCTGCAGACACCCCGCCACTGGACGGTCATTACTATCTGACCGGTGCAATGGAAATGGGCGCCGAATTGCTGCTGCGCAAGGACGGCACGTTTCACGCCGGCGTGTCGTATGGCAGCGCAGACGGCTTTGCCAAAGGCACCTGGCAGATGCAAAACAACACCGTGACGCTGAAGAGCGATACCAAACAGGCGTCGGACAGCGATTTGTCCGGCCTGTTTCAGGATCTGCAACTGGCGATCGAACCGAACTGTCTGGCCGTGGATTTCGGCAACGGCAAGGCCTGCTTCCGGCGTCAATAAGCCGATTTACGGCCACAAAAAATGGGCACCCGACCGCAATCGGTGTGCCCATTTTTTATTGCAGTTCTCCCCGCTACTCAGGGAGTTCGCCGCAATTTAAGGATTGACGCTGTCTTTCAACGACTTGCCTGGCTTGAATGCCACGGTGTTGCTGGCCTTGATCTTCACCGGCTCACCGGTTTGCGGGTTCTTGCCGGTGCGGGCGCCGCGGTGGCGTTGCAGGAAGGTGCCGAAGCCCACCAGCGTGACGCTGTCCTTGCGGTGCAGAGCGCCGGTGATTTCTTCGAGGACGGCGTTGAGAACGCGGTTGGCCTGTTCTTTGGTCAGATCCGCTTTTTCAGCGATTGCAGCGGCGAGTTCTGGTTTACGCATTAGTGAAGCCCCTTTGACGGTTTTTTGTTGTTATGTCCGTGCTGTTCTCGTTGGAACAGCGCCCAAGGCGCCGCAGGCTCTACTCTGCGGCAGACGGGAGTGAGAATGGCACGCGGATACCGGCGGCGCCAGTCTCCCCGCGACCTTTGTAGGGGCAAAAGCGGGGTGATTCCGACAGAACGACCGGTATTTACGCCAGCAGGGCCGGAAGCTGTTTGTTCAGAGCAAGTTTTTCCATCACTGCCGCGCCGGTCAGCGCGTAACCGAGCAACTGACCATTGGCACTGTGGCACAGGGCCTTGATGTCGGCCCCCTGCCCTTCGACGGTCCAGACGCCTTCGCTGCCCCGTGGCGGTGGCGAAACGACCAACGGGCACACCGGAGTTTTCACCGTGATCGGCATCGGGCCGTAACTCACGGCCGTCGGATTGCCCGCCAGGGTTTGTGCCAGCGCACGCGCACAGCTCATGAGGGGCATCACGTACAACAGATTCAGCCCATCGACCTCGGCGCAGTCGCCCAAGGCGTAGATATTGGCGTGGGAAGTCTTCAGGTAGCGGTCGACTACGACACCGCGATTTACCTGCACTCCGGCCGCCGCGGCCAGATCGATGCGCGGGCGCAGGCCAATGGCCGACACCACCACATCGCAGGCAATCACCTGCCCGTCGGACAGATGCGCTTCCAGCCCGTCTGCGACTTTTTGCAGGCGGGTCAGCACCGGGCCGAGGTGAAAACGCGCGCCCAGGCTTACCAGCCCGGCCTGCACGGCGGCCGCAGCAGCCGGGTGCAGCAGCATCGGCATCACTTGCTCGCACGGCGCCACCAGTTGCACCTCGTAACCACCGAGGATCAGGTCATTGGCGAATTCGCAGCCGATCAGGCCCGCCCCCAGCAGCAATACGCGGCGTTTGCCCGCAGCGGCGGCACGAAAGCGCGCATAGTCTTCGAGATCGTTGATCGGGAATACCAGCTCGGAGCCATCACCCTCGATCGGCACACGCACGGTTTCTGCGCCCCAGGCGAGGATCAGGTCGCGGTAGTACACCGCTTCTTCTCCGATCCACAGGCGCTTGTGGCCGGCGTCGATGCCGCTGATGCGCGTGTGGGTGCGCACTTCGGCCTTCAACTGCTCGGCTATGGCGCCGGGTTCGGCCATGCTCAGGCCATCGGCGTCCTTGTTCTTGCCGAAACCGGTGGAAAGCATCGGCTTGGAGTAAGAGCGCCCGTCATCGGCGGTAATCAGCAGCAGCGGAGTTTCGCCATCGAGTTTGCGAAACTCCCGGGCCAGGTTATAACCCGCAAGCCCGGTGCCGACGATTACGACAGGTGCGTTCATGCCTTACTCCTTGGTTTTTCTCAGTTGATTTCGATCATTTCGAAGTCCGACTTGCCCACGCCGCAGTCCGGGCACAGCCAGTCTTCCGGCACGTCCTGCCACAGGGTGCCCGGCGCGATGCCGTCATCCGGCCAACCGTCAGCTTCGTTGTAGATCAGGCCGCAGACGATGCATTGCCACTTTTTCATTCAGGTACTTCCTCAGGATTCAGGCTTTTGTCGGCGCGGACGGTCGATGGTGGGAGCGCTGCCATCCGGCTCAGGGCGTTTTGTACTGAGGGTGCCGGGCAGATGCAAGCCTGTTCGGCGCAACGGCGACCCGGATCCATCAAATTCGCAGCACGCCATGTTAAGCTCGCCGCCTCATTTGCGGCCAATAATGACTCATTGTGCAACATTCAAATGCCTGCCCGGCCCCGCTCTGGCTGACTCAAAGCCGACTGACGCCCCTTCCCGATTCGTTGACCCTGGACTGGTTGTTCGACGAAGGCTCACTGACCCGCCGTCTGACGCGGCTGTCGAATGACGGCTTCAGCGTCACGCCGTTGTTCGAAGGCTGGGACACCCTGCGCAGCGACGAATGCGCAGCACTGGATCTGGCCGAAGGCAGCGAAGGCTGGGTGCGCGAGGTGTATTTGCGCGGTCACGGCGAAGCCTGGGTGTTCGCCCGCAGCGTGGCTTCACGCGCCGCCCTGCAAGGCGACGGCTTGCACATGGACGAACTCGGCAGCCGCTCGCTGGGCGAACTGCTGTTTTGCGACCACGCCTTCCAGCGCCGCGCCATTGAGGTCTGTCACTACCCGCAGGACTGGTTGCCGCCAGCCTGCCGCGCCCCCGAGCTGTGGGGCCGGCGCTCGCGTTTCGACCGTGGCGCCTTGAGCGTACTGGTGGCGGAGATTTTCCTGCCGACCCTGTGGAACGCCGCCCGCGCCCATCCGGAGAACTGCTGATGTACCAGAGCCTGCTCAAGTCCTTGAACCGCTTGAACCCGCGCGCCTGGGATTTCATTCAACTGACGCGCATGGACAAGCCGATCGGCATTTACCTGCTGCTGTGGCCGACGCTGTGGGCACTGTGGATTGCCGGCAAGGGTTCGCCATCGCTGGCCAACATCGCGATTTTTGTCCTCGGCGTGGTGCTGACCCGTGCTGGTGGCTGCGTGATCAACGACTGGGCCGACCGCAAGGTCGATGGCCACGTCAAACGTACCGCGCAACGCCCTCTGGCCAGCGGCAAGATCAGTTCGAAAGAGGCGCTGGTGTTCTTCGCGCTGCTGATGGGCGTGAGCTTCCTGCTGGTGCTGTGCACCAACGCGCCGACGATCTGGCTGTCGCTGGGCGGTCTGGCACTGGCGTTCACCTACCCATTCATGAAGCGCTACACCTATTACCCGCAAGTGGTGCTGGGCGCGGCGTTTTCCTGGGGCATGCCGATGGCGTTCACCGCCGAGACCGGCGCGGTGCCCGCCGCCGCGTGGCTGCTGTGGATAGCGAACCTGCTGTGGACGGTGGGTTATGACACGTATTACGCGATGACTGATCGTGACGACGACCTGAAGATCGGCGTGAAATCCACGGCGATTCTGTTCGGCGATGCGGATCGGGTGATCATCCTGACGTTGCAGGCGCTGTCGCTGGGTTGCCTGTTGCTGGCCGGGTCGAAGTTCGAGCTGGGCATCTGGTTCCATCTCGGCCTGTTGGTGGCCGCTGGATGCTATGCGTGGGAGTTCTGGTACACCCGTGATCGCGACCGCATGCGTTGCTTCAAGGCGTTTTTGCACAACCACTGGGCCGGGTTGGCGATTTTTGTCGGGATCGTGCTGGATTATGCATTGCGCTAAACACAACCTGTAGGAGTGAGCCTGCTCGCGATGACGGTGTATCAGCCACATTGCTGTTAACTGATACACCGTCATCGCGAGCAGGCTCACTCCTACAAGGGGTCTGCGTTTACTTGGCTTTGGCGACGTGCCAGGCGCCGTCCATTTTGCCCTCACCGGTCATGTCACCGGCCTTCTTGTCCATCACGAAGGTGTACAGCGGTTTGCCCTCGTAGGCCCATTGCATCTTGCCGTCGTCACGCTTGATCACGGTCCAGTCGCCCATGGACTTGTCGCCGGACGTAGCCATCAGCGGTGGCCAGTTCGCTGCGCACTTGTCGTTGCACATGGACTTGCCCGCCGAGTCTTTGGCGAACGTGTACAGGGTCATGCCCTTGTGATCGGTAAACATGCCGTCCTTCTCCATCGCTGGCTCAGCAGCAAACGCCATGGTCGGTAAAGCAACGGCAGCAGCCAGCAGCAGAGCTTTGAAAGAAGCAGTCATTTGTGTCATGGAAACCTTCTTTTGTGGTTGTCAGGATTCGGACTTAGAGCTTAGTCCAGGATCGCGCCAACCGCCGGGCGACTAAAATACTGTCACACGACTGCAATAATTCCGTTATCTAATGCGGCGCAAGACAGTTAAATGACAAGAGGATTAAGGCATGGTTGGCAGGAGCATTCTGATCGTCGACGACGAAGCGCCCATTCGCGAAATGATCGCCGTTGCGTTGGAAATGGCCGGCTATGACTGCCTCGAGGCGGAGAACTCGCAGCAGGCACACGCCATCATCGTTGACCGCAAACCGGACCTGATCCTGCTCGACTGGATGCTGCCAGGCACCTCCGGCATCGAACTGGCCCGCCGCCTCAAGCGTGACGAGCTGACCGGGGACATCCCGATCATCATGCTCACCGCCAAGGGCGAAGAGGACAACAAGATCCAGGGTCTTGAAGTCGGCGCCGACGACTACATCACCAAACCGTTTTCCCCACGCGAACTGGTCGCCCGCCTCAAGGCTGTACTGCGCCGCGCCGGTCCGACCGATGGCGAAGCGCCGATCGAAGTCGGCGGCCTGCTGCTCGACCCGATCAGCCACCGCGTGACCATCGACGGCCGTCCGGCCGAGATGGGCCCGACCGAATACCGTCTGCTGCAATTCTTCATGACCCACCAGGAACGCGCCTACACGCGCGGACAGTTGCTGGATCAGGTCTGGGGCGGCAACGTCTATGTTGAAGAGCGCACCGTCGACGTGCACATCCGCCGCCTGCGCAAGGCCCTCGGCGACGCCTACGAAAATCTGGTACAAACCGTGCGCGGCACCGGCTACCGGTTTTCCACCAAGGCCTGATCCGACCGCCAGACTCGCTGACAAGGACCGTATTTTCCGTGAATCAAAACTGGCATGGCACCCTGATTCGCCACATGCTGTTGCTGGTCACAGCGTGTCTGGTGATCGGCCTGATCACCGGCTACTACGGCTGGAGCCTCGCAGCAGGCCTGGGGATTTACCTGGCCTGGACGCTCAAGCAACTGCTGCGTCTGCACGAATGGTTGCGCCTGCACCAACCCGACGAAGCACCGCCCGACGGCTATGGCCTGTGGGGCGAGGTGTTCGACAGCATCTACCACCTGCAACGCCGCGATCAACGGGTACGCGGGCGCCTGCAAGCGGTGATCGACCGGGTGCAGGAGTCCACCGCCGCGCTCAAAGACGCAGTGATCATGCTCGACAGCGACGGCAACCTGGAATGGTGGAACCGCGCCGCGGAAACCCTGCTCGGCCTCAAGACCCCGCAGGACAGCGGCCAACCGGTGACCAACCTGGTACGGCATCCGCGTTTCAAGGAATACTTCGAGCAGGAAAGCTACGCCGAGCCGCTGGAAATCCCTTCGCCGACCAATGATCGCGTGCGCATTCAGCTGTACCTGACGCGCTACGGCAACAACGAACACTTGATGCTGGTGCGCGACGTTACGCGCATCCATCAGTTGGAACAGATGCGCAAAGACTTCATCGCCAACGTCTCCCACGAACTGCGCACACCGCTGACAGTGATCTGCGGCTACCTGGAAACCCTGCTCGACAACGTCGAGGAAGTGAACCCGCGCTGGAGCCGCGCCCTGCAGCAGATGCAGCAACAGGGCGGACGCATGCAGACGCTGCTCAACGACCTGCTGCTGTTGGCGAAACTGGAAGCCACCGATTACCCGTCGGACAACCAGCCAGTGCAGATCGACGCCCTGCTGCAGTCAATCAAGAGCGACGCCCAGCAGTTGTCCGGGCAGAAGAACCAGAAAATCACCCTCGAAGCCGATGCGCGCATCCTGCTCAAGGGCAGCGAGGCGGAACTGCGCAGCGCCTTCTCCAACCTGGTGTTCAACGCGGTGAAGTACACCCCGGCCGAGGGCAACATCCGCATTCGCTGGTGGGGCGACGAGCAAGGCGCGCACCTGAGCGTGCAGGATTCCGGGATCGGTATCGACAGCAAACACCTGCCGCGCCTGACCGAACGCTTCTACCGCGTCGATTCCAGCCGCAACTCCAACACTGGCGGCACCGGGCTGGGCCTGGCGATCGTCAAACACGTGTTGCTGCGCCACCGCGCGCGAATGGAGATCAGCAGCGTGCCCGGTCATGGCAGCACGTTCACCTGCCATTTCGCCCCGGCCCAGGTGGCCCAGGCACGGGCCATCAGCGCCGCCGAGTGATACCGGCCAGCACGCGCCACTAGGCAATCGCCATGTCAGCCGCTACATTGGCTGACTTGCGTCTGCCTTTCAGGCGCGATTTCTTCTCTCTTACGAATCACACGGAACCTGCAAAACTCCATCATGGACCCTTCCCCTGGCTTGTCCCTCGCTACGATTTTCGCCGATTTCGGCATGATTCTTTTCGCTCTGATCCTGGTTTTGCTCAACGGCTTTTTCGTTGCGGCGGAATTTGCCATGGTCAAACTGCGCTCGACCCGGGTCGAGGCCATCGCTGACAAGAACGGCTGGCGCGGGCACATCCTGCGCACCGTGCACAGTCAGCTCGATGCGTACCTCTCGGCGTGTCAGCTCGGTATCACCCTCGCCTCCCTCGGCCTCGGCTGGGTCGGTGAGCCGGCGTTCGCGCACATTCTCGAACCGCTGCTGAGCGCGGTCGGCGTGCAGTCACCGGAAGTGGTCAAGGGCATTTCGTTCTTCACCGCGTTCTTCATCATTTCCTACCTGCACATCGTCGTCGGTGAGCTGGCGCCCAAGTCGTGGGCGATCCGCAAACCCGAGCTGCTGTCGCTGTGGACGGCGGTGCCGCTGTACCTGTTCTACTGGGCGATGTACCCGGCGATCTACCTGCTCAATGCCAGCGCCAACGCGATTCTGCGGATTGCCGGCCAGGGCGAACCCGGCCCGCACCACGAACACCATTACAGCCGCGAAGAACTGAAACTGATCCTGCACTCCAGCCGTGGTCAGGATCCGAGCGACCAAGGCATGCGCGTGCTGGCCTCGGCGGTGGAGATGGGCGAACTGGAAGTGGTCGACTGGGCCAACTCCCGCGAAGACCTGATCACCCTCGAATTCAACGCGCCGCTGAAAGAAATTCTGGCGATGTTCCGTCGCCACAAGTTCAGCCGGTACCCGGTGTACGACAGCGAGCGCCAGGAGTTCGTCGGCCTGCTGCACATCAAGGACCTGCTGCTGGAACTGGCGGCGCTGGACCACATTCCGGAGTCGTTCAACCTGGCTGAACTGACCCGTCCGCTGGAGCGCGTGTCGCGGCACATGCCGCTGTCGCAGCTGCTGGAGCAGTTCCGCAAGGGCGGCTCGCACTTCGCCGTGGTTGAAGAGGCCGACGGCAACATCATCGGCTACCTGACCATGGAAGACGTGCTGGAAGTGCTGGTCGGCGACATTCAGGACGAACACCGCAAGGCCGAGCGCGGGATCCTCGCGTATCAGCCGGGCAAGCTGCTGGTGCGTGGCGATACGCCGCTGTTCAAGGTTGAGCGCCTGTTGGGGATCGACCTGGACCACATCGAAGCCGAAACCCTGGCTGGCCTCGTTTACGAAACCCTGAAACGGGTGCCGGAAGAGGAAGAAGTGCTGGAAGTCGAAGGCCTGCGAATCATCATCAAGAAGATGAAAGGGCCGAAGATTGTGCTGGCGAAGGTGTTGATGCTGGATTGATCGCGATTGCAGGACAGCTTTTGTGGCGAGGGAGCTTGCTCCCGCTCGGCTGCGCAGCAGTCGCAGAACCGTGTGCAAGGTGTGTCTGATCGAACGCGGTTTCAGGGTTTTGGGGCCGCTTCTCAGCCCAGCGGGAGCAAGCTCCCTCGCCACAGTTGAGCTCCACTGCCTTTACTGTTTGCCCAACGCAAAGTTGGGCAGCGCCCCCAGCGGCTGGTTGAACTGATACGGAATCGACACCAGCCCCTGCCCCGTATTGCGCTGCACCACAAAGTGCAGGTGCGGGCCGCTGCTGTTGCCGGTGTTGCCGGACAGCGCCAGCGGGCTGCCGACCGCCACTCGCTGCCCCTCACGTACGCTCACCGAACCTTGCTTGAGATGCAGGTACACGCCCATGGTGCCGTCGTCATGCAGCACCCGGACGAAATTGCCGGACGCATCATTGCCGCGTCCGCTCTGTGAGTTTTCGGTTTTCACCACCACCCCGGCCCGCGCGGCAATGATCGGTGTACCCACCGGCATGGCGATGTCCATCGCGTACTTGTTCTTCGGCCCGTAGTGGCTGTACTGGCCGTTGGCGCCCTGACTCAGACGGAACGGCCCGCCCCGCCAAGGCAACGGATAGCGATAGCTCTGCGCGGCGCCAGCGGGGTCGCCCAGCGAGTACTGGAACTGCGGCGTATACACCAGCGGCTGGCTGCCGCTAATCGCCGTCAGCAGTGCCAACCGGGTATTGCTGCGCGCCGGCAGCACCCGGCGGATCGTTTGCGCCGGGGCACCACGCACATTGCTCATGCCGGTGAACGCCAGCGCCACCTCGACCGGCGCATACAGGTCATTGCGCACGAATACCACGTCGGTGCCCTTCTGCTTCTTGATATCGAGGTACACCTGCCGCTCGAGGTGCTCGACCATGCGGTCCTGAAACACGAACACCTGCGAGCCTTTGCTCGGCCGGTCGCTGTACGAGACCACGCCGTTGGCATCGGTGGATTTGTAGATGGTCATGGCCACAGTCGAGGTGGAGGCCAGGAAAAGACCACAGAAAAACAGCAGGCGCGCGAGCATGGGCAAAGGTTCTGTCGAGTAAGGCCTGGAAAAGAGCCTAGCAGCTGAGACAGACCAGGCTAGTCGACAGATGTTTCAAATTGGGCCGTCTGGAAAATGGACGTCGTCAGTGATGACCCCTTCGCGAGCAAGCCCGCTCCCACCTTGGAATGCATCTCAAAGTGGGAGCGGGCTTGCTCGCGAAGGCGGTGTGTCAGGCGACGAGGATCAAGCGCCCGGAACGAAGTGCTTCTGCGCCGTGCCGCGGGCGATCAGGCGGGAGATGTAATCGAGCTTCTGCGCGTCCTGATCGACGAAGCGGAAAGTCAGTTGCAGCCATTCGCTGTCCGGCTTCGGCTCGTGTGCGACGACAGCGTGCAGGTAGCCATTGAGGCGGGCGATTTCGGCGTTGTCGCCCTGCTCCAGGTCGAGCACGGCGCTGTCGAGGATCTGTGGCAGGGTGTCGGTGCGTTTCACCACCAACAGCGCTTCCTTGATGCTCAGGGCCTTGATCACACATTGCTGGGTGCCGCTCGGCAGGCGCAACTGGCCCTGGCCACGACCACCGGCCGGCGCTTTCGAGGCAGCCGGTGCCTGCACCGGCGGGCTGTTGAGCAAACCACGGGACGGCGCAGCGGCTGGCGCTGGCGCGACAACAGCAGGCTTGGCGAACGGATTCACCGCAGCAGCGGCCGCCGGCGCAGTACCGACCACGGCAGGCTTGCCGCCGGTCAACGCGCTCAGGGAGTCGTTGCCGAACGCCGAGTTCATCTTGGTCGGCGCGCTGTTCATCAGGGTATCGAGCTTGCCAACCTTGTTCAGCGCCTGCTTGACCTTGGTCAGCAGCTGTTCGTTGGTGAATGGCTTGCTGACGTAGCCGGTAACGCCAGCCTGAATCGCCTGCACCACGTTTTCCTTGTCGCCACGGCTGGTGACCATGATGAACGGCATGGTCTTGAGGTTGTCCTGCTCGCGGCACCAGGTCAGCAGTTCCAGGCCGGACATTTCCGGCATTTCCCAGTCGCACAGCACCAGGTCGAACGCTTCCCTGGCCAGCATCGCCTGGGCCTTTTTGCCGTTGATGGCGTCCTCGGTACGAATCCCCGGGAAGTAGTTACGCAGGCACTTTTTCACCAGGTCGCGAATGAACGAAGCGTCGTCCACGACCAACACACTGATCTTGCTCATCCAACACCCCTATAAAAATCCCGGCAAGCATACCGCTTTGCTGATGGCACATTGCCAACAATCTTCAGTCACGCCGGGACTTTTCGTTCGCGGGTGCTGCTTTTTAATTCGGTTTCCTGATTCAAGCGCCCAAACAAAAACGCCCGGCCAAAGGGCCGGGCGCTTTTCTCAGGCAATCTTACTTATCGTCAGCATTGCCCGGAACATTAGCGGTTTCGCCGCTTGTGCCCTCAACTTCTTCCTTCATGCGCTTGAGGCCCAGATGACGCACGTCGGTGCCGCGCACCAGGTAGATCACCAGTTCCGAGATGTTGCGCGCGTGGTCGCCGATCCGCTCCAGCGAACGCAGGACCCAGATAATGCTCAGAACCCGCGAGATAGAGCGCGGGTCTTCCATCATGTAGGTGGCCAGTTCACGCAGCGCGGTCTTGTATTCGCGGTCGATGACTTTGTCGTACTGCGCCACCGACAGGGCCAGATCGGCGTCGAAACGTGCAAACGCGTCCAGCGCATCACGGACCATGTTGCGCACTTGGTCGCCGATGTGACGCACTTCGACGTAACCGCGCGGCGCTTCGCCTTCTTCGCACAGCTGAATGGCGCGACGGGCGATTTTGGTCGCTTCGTCGCCGATGCGCTCCAGGTCGATCACCGACTTGGAGATGCTGATGATCAGACGCAGGTCGGACGCCGCTGGCTGACGACGGGCGAGAATGCGCAGGCATTCTTCGTCGATGTTGCGTTCCATCTGATTGATCTGGTCGTCGATCTCGCGCACCTGCTGGGCCAGACCGGAGTCGGCCTCGATCAGCGCGGTGACCGCGTCGTTGACCTGCTTCTCGACCAGCCCGCCCATGGCCAGCAGGTGGCTGCGCACTTCTTCCAGTTCAGCGTTGAACTGCGCGGAAATGTGGTGGGTAAGGCCTTCTTTACTAATCATGTTGGCGTCCTTGGAGCGTCCGGTAAGGTGCGGCGGGCCGCAGTCAATTCAGTGAGCGACAACCAGCGTCTGCTAGCCGTAACGACCGGTGATGTAGTCTTCGGTCTGCTTCTTCGCCGGATTGGTAAACAGGGTGTCGGTGTCGCCGAATTCCACCAGTTTGCCCATGTACATGAACGCCGTGTAGTCGGAAACCCGCGCGGCCTGCTGCATGTTGTGGGTGACGATGACGATGGTGAACTTGGACTTCAGCTCGTAGATCAGCTCTTCGACTTTCAGGGTCGAGATCGGGTCGAGGGCCGAGCACGGTTCGTCGAGCAGCAACACTTCCGGTTCAACGGCGATGGTGCGGGCAATCACCAGACGCTGCTGCTGACCGCCGGACAGGCCAAGTGCCGAGTCGTGCAGACGGTCTTTGACTTCGTCCCACAGCGCCGCGCCTTTCAACGCCCACTCGACCGCTTCGTCGAGGATGCGCTTCTTGTTGATGCCCTGGATGCGCAGACCGTAGACCACGTTTTCGTAGATGGTCTTGGGGAACGGGTTGGGCTTCTGGAACACCATGCCGACGCGACGACGCAGTTCGGCGACGTCTTCGCCCTTGCGGTAGATGTTGTTGCCGTACAGGTTGATCGCGCCTTCGACACGGCAGCCGTCAACCAGATCGTTCATGCGGTTGAAGGTGCGCAGCAGCGTGGACTTGCCGCAGCCGGACGGGCCGATGAACGCGGTCACGCGCTGTTTCGGGATGTTCATGCTGACGTCGAACAGGGCTTGCTTGTCGCCGTAGTACAGGCTCAGGCCCGGTACTTCGATGGCCACGGTTTCCTGCTCGAGATTCAGGCTCTGCTTGTCGCGCCCCAGGGCCGACATGTTGATGCCGTGGGTAGGTGTTTCGTGCTGCATGGGAGGCTCCCTGTGCTAACAAATTCGGTTCGGTTAGCCGCTTGGTGCGGCTGTACTCAATCTAGGGTGGGAGCGGGCTTGCTCGCGAAGAGGCCGGCACACTCAACATCAATGTCGCCTGACCCACCGCTTTCGCGAGCAAGCCCGCTCCCACAGGGATATCAACTGTCCAAAGCCTTGTACTTCTCGCGCAGGTGGTTACGAATCCACACCGCCGACAGGTTGAGGATCGCGATCACCAGCACCAGCAGCAGCGCCGTGGCGTACACCAGTGGCCGTGCCGCTTCGACGTTCGGGCTCTGGAAGCCGACGTCATAGATGTGGAAGCCCAGGTGCATGATCTTCTGGTCCAGGTGCAGGTACGGGTAGTTGCCGTCCACTGGCAGCGACGGCGCCAGTTTCACCACACCCACCAGCATCAGCGGCGCCACTTCACCGGCGGCACGGGCCACGGCGAGGATCATGCCGGTCATCATCGCCGGGCTGGCCATCGGAATAACGATCTTCCACAGGGTTTCCGCCTTGGTCGCACCAAGGGCCAGCGAGCCCTCACGGACGGTACGCGGAATACGCGCCAGACCTTCCTCGGTCGCCACGATCACCACCGGCACCGCCAGCAGCGCCAGAGTCAGCGACGCCCAGAGCAGGCCCGGTGTACCGAAGGTCGGTGCCGGCAGTGCTTCCGGGAAGAACAGACGGTCGACCGAACCACCCAACACATAAACAAAGAAGCCCAGACCGAACACGCCGTAGACAATCGCCGGAACACCGGCGAGGTTGTTCACCGCGATCCGGATGATCCGGGTCAGGGTGTTCTGCTTGGCGTATTCGCGCAGGTACACCGCCGCCAGTACGCCGAACGGAGTCACGATCATTGCCATGATCAGGGTCATCATCACGGTGCCGAAAATCGCCGGGAAGATGCCGCCTTCGGTGTTCGCTTCACGCGGGTCATCCGAGAGGAATTCCCAGATCTTGCTGAAGTAGAAACCGACCTTGGTGAAGGTGCTCATCGCGTTCGGCTGATAGGCGTGAACGACTTTGCCCAGGCCGATTTCGATCTCTTTGCCGTTGGCATCGCGAGCGGTCAAAGCGTCGCGGTTGAACTGCGCATGCAGATCCGCCAGACGCGCTTCGATGTCCTGATAACGCGCGTTCAGCTCGGCACGCTCGGCGTCCATGTCCGCTTGCGCGGTGGCGTCGAGCTTGCCGTCGAGTTCCAGTTTGCGACCGTGCAGACGGATGCGTTCCAGGCCTGCGTTGATCGCCCCGATATCAGTCTTTTCCAGCGACTTGAGCTGCGCGGCGAGCTTGTTCACGCGGTCGATCCGCGCTTGCAGCTCAGGCCAGGCCGCTTCGCCTTCGGCGATCACCTTGCCGTCCTGTTTGACGTTGACCAGGTAGCCGTAGAAGTTGCCCCACTCGCGACGCTCGATCGCCATCAGTTCCGGCGGCGTGGTCTGGTTGGTCAGCCACTCGCCGACCACCCAGGTGAAGTCGTTGCCGTTCAGGTCACGGTTGCCGACCTTGATCAGCTCGCGGGTCATGAATTCCGGGCCCTGATCAGGCACCGGCAGGCCGGCGCTTTTCAGGCGTGCACGCGGCACTTCTTCTTTCTGTACCACTTCGCCGATGACCAGGTGATTGGCCTGGCCCGGTACGTCGTAGCTGGCATGGATCAGGTCCGCCGGCCAGAAGTGACCCAGACCGCGCACGGCAATCACCGCCAGCAGGCCAATGGTCATGATGACCGCGATGGACACCGCGCCACCGCTGATCCAGACGCCCGGGGCGCCGCTCTTGAACCATCCATTCAGGGAGTTCTGTTTCACAGACTTCTACCTTTCTTAAAGCGACGAGTATTTCTTGCGCAGACGCTGACGAATCAGTTCTGCCAGGGTGTTCATGACGAAGGTGAACAACAGCAGCACCAGCGCCGAGAGGAACAGCACGCGGTAGTGGCTGCCGCCGACTTCCGACTCGGGCATTTCCACCGCGACGTTGGCGGCCAGGGTGCGCAGGCCTTCGAACAGGTTCATTTCCATGACCGGGGTGTTACCCGTAGCCATCAGCACGATCATGGTTTCCCCGACCGCACGGCCCATGCCGATCATCAGTGCCGAGAAAATGCCCGGGCTGGCGGTGAGGATCACCACGCGGGTCATGGTCTGCCACGGTGTGGCACCAAGTGCCAGGGAGCCGAGGGTCAAACCACGCGGCACGCTGAACACGGCGTCTTCGGCGATCGAGTAGATGTTCGGGATCACCGCAAAACCCATCGCCAGACCAACCACCAGAGCGTTGCGCTGGTCGTAGGTGATGCCCAGGTCGTGGGAGATCCACATGCGCATGTCACCGCCAAAGAACCAGTTCTCCATGTACGGGCTCATGTACAGCGACAACCAACCGACAAACAGGATCACCGGAATCAGCAGCGCACTTTCCCAGCCATCCGGGACTTTCAGGCGGATCGACTCAGGCAGACGACTGAAGGTAAAACCGGCGACCAGAATGCCGATCGGCAGCAGCATCAGCAGGCTGAAGATGCCCGGCAGATGCCCTTCCACATACGGCGCGAGGAACAGACCGGCGAAGAAACCGAGGATCACCGTCGGCATCGCCTCCATCAGCTCGATCACCGGTTTGACCTTGCGGCGCATGCCCGGGGCCATGAAGTACGCGGTGTAGATCGCTGCGGCAACCGCCAGCGGTGCGGCCAGCAACATTGCGTAGAAAGCGGCTTTCAGGGTGCCGAAGGTCAGTGGCGAGAGGCTCAGTTTCGGTTCGAAATCGGTATTGGCCGCAGTCGATTGCCAGACGTATTTAGGCTCGTCGTAGTTTTCGTACCAGACCTTGCTCCACAACGCGCTCCACGATACTTCCGGGTGCGGGTTGTCGAGCAGCAGCGGTTGCAGCTTGCCGCCGGCCTCGACGATCACCCGGTTGGCACGCGGCGACAGACCGAACAGGCCCTGACCCTCGACCACCGGATCGACCAGCAGGGTGCGGTGCGCGGTGCTGTGGAACACGCCGAGCTTGCCGCTGGCATCAAGGGCAACGAAGCCCTTGCGACGCTCTTCGGCAGTGATTTCAACGATCGGCGCAGTGCCCATCTGGAAGGTGCGGATCTGCTTCAGACGCAACTCGCCATCGGTATCGCGAGCCATGAACCATTGGGCCAGACCACCCGTGGAATCACCGATGATCAGCGAGATACCGCCCACCAGTTGGGTCGACGCCGTGACTTGGGCGTCGGCGTTTTCCAGCAGTTTGTAGCGACCGTTGAGGCTCTTGTCGCGCAGGCTGAACACGTCGGCCTGCGCCCGCCCGTTGACCACGTACAGCCATTGCTGGCGCGGGTCGACGAAGATGTTCTTCACCGGCTCGGTCATCTGCGGCAGCTCGATACGCTTCTGCTCGTTGGTGACTTCGCCGGTCATCATGTTTTCTTCGCTGGTCAGCGCCAGCACATTGAGCTGCGAACCGGTCGAACCCACCAGCATCAGGGTCGAATCGGTCGCGTTGAGGCTGACGTGCTCCAGCGCCCCGCCGCCCTCGTTCACCGCGATCGGCGCTTCGCCATACGGGTATTCGATGGCCGGAGTGATGGTTTTCTTGCCATCGGGGTAGCTGACTTTATAGGTGTGACGGAACACCAGCGCCTGACCGTTGGACAGGCCCACGGCGACCAGTGGATGACCTGGCTGGTCTTCACCGATGGAGGTTACGCTGGCGCCGGCAGGAACCGGCAGATCGACGCGCTTCAATTCAGCGCCACTGTCGATGTCGAAAAACAGCGCCTGGCCCTTGTCGGAAACGCGCATCGCCACCTGATTCTGCTCTTCGAGCGAAATCATCAGCGGCTTGCCGGCGTCCTGCATCCAGGCCGGGGTAATGGCATCCTTCGCGGTCAGGCTGGCGCCGTGGAACAACGGTGCAACGACGTAGGCGAGAAAGAAGAAGATCAGGGTGATGGCTGCCAGCACGGCGAGGCCGCCGACGAGGACGTACCAGCGGGTGAAGCGATCCTTGAGCGCGCGAATGCGGCGCTTGCGTTGCAGCTCAGGCGTATTGAAATCAATGCGCTTGGGAGGGGAAGTCGTAGTCATTGGGGAATTGGCCAGATCATTCATGCGCACACCCTAGCGATCCTGTATGACAGAAAGATGACAATGCAGTGACGCACCAAATCCGCCGCCAGCGGGGTACTGGCAGTGGATAGAAAAATTCGGAGGGTGTGGGAGCCGGCCGCTTGCGGGCCGGGCCCCACACTTGAGTCAGGCGGGGTTCACCCCTGACTCAATTTGTTACTTCTTTGCGACTTCAGCGCCGCCTTCCTGCAGACCCAGGTCAGCCAGTGCTTTTGCAGCAACCTTGGCCGGCAGTGGGATGTAGCCGTCTTTCACCACAACTTCCTGGCCCTGCTTGGACAGAACCAGTTTCACGAACTCGGCTTCCAGCGGGGCCAGAGGCTTGTTCGGGGCCTTGTTCACGTAAACGTAGAGGAAGCGCGACAGCGGGTACTTGCCGTTCAGGGCGTTTTCTTCGGTGTCTTCGATGAAGTCAGTGCTGCCTTTCTTCGACAGAGCAACGGTTTTCACGCTGGCGGTCTTGTAGCCGATGCCCGAGTAACCGATGCCGTTCAGCGAGGAGCTGATCGACTGCACGACCGACGCCGAACCTGGCTGTTCGTTGACGTTAGGCTTGTAGTCGCCTTTGCACAGGGCTTCTTCCTTGAAGTAGCCGTAGGTACCGGATACCGAGTTACGGCCGAACAGTTGCACTGGCTTGTTGGCCAGGTCGCCGGTTACGCCCAGGTCGCCCCAGGTTTTCACGTCGGCTTTGGCGCCGCACAGACGGGTGGACGAGAAGATCGCGTCAACCTGTTCCATGGTCAGGTGCTGGATCGGGTTGTCCTTGTGCACGAACACCGCCAGGGCGTCCACGGCAACCGGGATTGCGGTTGGCTTGTAGCCGTATTTCTGCTCGAAGGCCGCCAGTTCGGTGTCCTTCATCTTGCGGCTCATCGGGCCCAGGTTGGAGGTGCCTTCAGTCAGCGCAGGTGGCGCGGTGGCGGAGCCAGCGGCCTGAATCTGGATGTTTACGTTCGGGTATTCTTTCTTGTAGTTCTCAGCCCACAGGGTCATGAGGTTGGCCAGAGTGTCGGAACCAACGCTGGACAGGTTGCCCGAGACACCGGTGACTTTGGTGTAAGCCGGAATTGACGGGTCAACGCCAGCGGCTACCGCGTGGGCAGTCGCAACGCCAGCAGCGACAAAAGTCATTGCCGCCATCAAACGCTTCAGTTTCATGCCTTACTCCTAGCAGATAGGGGGTGTTAAGTCGGGGCCAAGTATCAGCAGGCCGTGTGAACACTCTATGGCTGAAATATGACAATTGGATGAAAGGCCAGTATCGGGGTTTTGCAGGATGATTCGAAGATCTCAGAGAACAACACAGAACTAATGTGGGAGCGGGCTTGCTCGCGAAGAGGCCGTGTCAGCCTATTCATATGCAGACTGACACAACGCATTCGCGAGCAAGCCCGCTCCCACAGGTGAAGATTTTCAGCGCCCCTTCTTCCAGAGCCACGCCCCCACCAGAATCCCCATCGTGCAAAGGACAGCCACATAGTAAGCCGGGCCCATCGCACTTTCTTTAAGCAGCAGGCTGACCACCATTGGCGTCAGGCCACCGAAGATCGCGTATGCCACGTTGTACGAGAACGACAGCCCACTGAAGCGCACTACCGGCGGGAACGCCTTGACCATCACGTATGGCACCGCACCGATGGTGCCGACCAGCAGACCGGTCAGCGCATACAGCGGGAACAGCCAGTTCGGGTGATCAGCGAGGCTGTGATAGAAGGTCCAGGAACTGATCAGCAAGCCCAGCGAACCGAAGACAAACACCCGGCCGGCGCCGAAACGATCCGCCAGGGCACCGGAGATGATGCAGCCGACGCTGAGGAACACGATCGCCAGGCTGTTCGATTGCAACGCAATCGTCGGCGAAAAGTGATAGACCGTCTGCAGCACGGTCGGGGTCATCAGGATCACCACGACGATCCCGGCGGACAGCAGCCAGGTCAGCAGCATCGAGATCGCAATCGCCCCGCGATGGTCACGCAGCACCGCGCGCAGCGGCACTTCTTCGGCCAGCGCCTTGCGCAGTTGCAGCTCGGCGAACACCGGGGTCTCGTGCAGCCAGCGACGCAGATACACCGAGAACAGACCGAATACACCACCGAGCAGGAACGGGATGCGCCAGGCGTAATCCGCGACTTCCCCCGGCGTATAAATGCTGTTGATTGCCGTAGCGACCAGAGAGCCGAGCAGGATGCCCGCCGTCAGGCCGCTGGTCAGGGTGCCGCAGGCGTAGCCGATGTGCTTTTGCGGCACGTGTTCGGAAACGAAGACCCACGCCCCCGGCACCTCACCACCAATCGCCGCGCCCTGGATCACCCGCATCAACAGCAGCAGGATCGGCGCCCACATACCGATCTGCGCGTAGGTTGGCAGCAGGCCCATGATCAGGGTCGGCACGGCCATCATGAAAATGCTCAGGGTGAACATCTTCTTGCGTCCCAGCAGGTCGCCGAAGTGCGCCATGACGATGCCGCCCAGCGGCCGCGCCAGGTAACCGGCGGCGAAAATGCCGAAGGTCTGCATCAGGCGCAGCCACTCGGGCATGTCGGCCGGGAAAAACAGCTTGCCGACCACGGTGGCGAAGAACACGAAGATGATGAAGTCGTAAAACTCCAGCGCACCGCCCAGGGCCGATAGCGACAGAGTCTTGTAGTCATTGCGGGTCAGGGGGCGTGCAGGTTGCTCGGGCTGCGCGAGGCTCGAAGGCGCTGTGGTCATGGCAAGGGCTTCTCTTATAGTCGGATCCGCCGCCACAACAACGCTGGCTGTGGCTTCGGCAGGTTCGGCACCATAGCAAATTGTTCGAAAAAGCACATAGAGGCGCGTATTTGACGGTCAAAATCAGAACCCGATGGTCGTCGCGGAGTCTACCGACCGATATACTCGCAACCTTGCTCCGGTTTGTAGGGGGTTGCTGTGCGAAAACGTCGTTGGCCCGGCCTTTGAACGGGATCAGCCGGTTTCGCAGAGTTTCCCCTTTAGTTGCCTTATGGAAAACGTGACGAACGCAGTATGTTCGGTGCTGAATCGTTTTTCCCGAAGACGGCTACCACCAGCAATACCAAAGAAGAGTCACGGGTCAGAGGCACCCCCGGCATGATAGAGCTCGAACAAGAAGATCCGATCCCGCAAGGCGACCTGGCCCTGCAAATTACCGCACTCCCCCGCGAAACCAACGGCTTTGGCGATATTTTCGGCGGCTGGCTGGTGGCGCAGATGGATCTGGCCGGCACTGCGATGGCCAGCCGGGTTGCCGGTGGCCGTGTGGCGACCGTGGCCATCGACCGCATGGCGTTCCTGGTGCCCGTGGCGGTGGGCGCGCAATTGTCCTTTTACACCCAGACCCTGGAAATCGGCCGCAGCTCGATCCAGATGATGGTCGAGGTGTGGAGCGACGATCCGCTGTCCAGCGAGTGGCGTAAAGTGACCGAAGCGGTGTTCGTCTTCGTCGCCATCGACGGCAGCGGTCGTACCCGTTCGGTACCGCCACGCGCGCGTTAAACCTCGCCGCGGTTTTGCGGTCGATAGTCGTCCCAAGTGTCTGATCGAGAGCTGTCCCATGAACACGCCCAACGTTGAAGCCGTGAAACTGGATGAACTGAACTGCTGGCGCATCCGCCACGGTCAGGCCGAAGTGCTGGTGGCCCAGCAAGGCGCGCACATCCTCAGTTATCAGGTTGACGGTCAGCCGCCGATCATCTGGCTCAACGACAAGGCGCTGTTCAAGACCGGCAAGAGCATCCGCGCCGGTGTGCCGGTGTGCTGGCCGTGGTTCGGTGTGTTTGATCGCAACCCGCAAAGCGTGCAAGCCATGCGCGTCAGCGAAGAACCGGCAGCGTCCCACGGTTTCGTCCGGGCGATGGATTGGCAACTGGGCGGCATCGAAGCCGAGGACGATGGCATCAAGGTCGAGTTCAAGCTGCCCTACCCCGAAGGTGGCTTCCCGGGTTGGCCGCACCAGGTCGATCTGACCCTGACCCTGCACCTGAATGATCAGTTGCACATCAGCCTGACCAGCCACAACCGGGGCGCCGAAAGCGTCAGCATCAGCCAGGCGCTGCACAGTTACTTCGCGGTCAGCGATGTGCGCAACGTGCACGTCGACGGTGTGGACGGCCTGGACTACATCGAGACTCTGGACAACTGGAATACCCACAAACAGCAGGGCGAGCTGCGCTTCGCCGGGGAAACCGACCGCATCTACCTCGACGCTCCGCCGCAACTGAGCATCGTCGATCCGACCTGGAAACGGCGCATCGTGCTGACCGCCACTGGCTCACGCACGGCGGTGATCTGGAACCCGTGGATCGACCGCGCAGCGGCGTTCAGCGACATGGACAACGATGGCTGGCAGCGCATGCTGTGCATCGAGACGGCGAATGTGATGGATGACGTGGTCACGCTGGGCTCGGGTGTGAGCCATACGATGGGTGTCAGCGTCGGCAGCAAACCGCTTTAAACCCTGGTGCAAAACAAACTGTGGGAGCGGGCTTGCTCGCGAATGCGGTGTGTCAGATACATTAATCTGTCTGATACACCGCATTCGCGAGCAAGCCCGCTCCCACATTGGGTTCTGCGCCAGGTGTTTAGAGATCGGACTCCTGCACCACCCGCACCTTGTCCGCATCCAGCGCGTACGCCGCGTCCGCCAGATCGTTGTTGACCTTCTCGATCTTCAGCGTACCGGTCACCCACAGCGGCGTGTAGATGTCATCCAGCTTCAAGCCTTTGGGATAACGCACCAGCACCAGTTGGTTCGGCGGCGGTGGCGGCACGTGGATGCAAGCGCCCGGGTACGGCACGAGGAAGAACACCGTGCTGCGGCCCTTGGCATCGGACTCCAGCGGCACCGGATAACCACCGATACGAATGTGCTTGTCGTTCATCGCCGCCACGGTTTTGGTCGAATACATCACCGCCGGCAAACCCTTGGCCTGCTTCATGCCACCCTTCTGGGTGAAAGTGCCGGTGGCTTCCGGGGAGTTGTGATCGATTTCAGGCATGGCCTCGAGGGCTTTCTGGTCCGACTTGGGCATCAATTCCAGCCAGTCGGTTTCCGGCAGTTCGCCGGCGTGGGCCAAACCGCTGCCCAGAAAAAGGAGAGTCAACAAAATGCGGCGCATGGAGGAGCTCGGTAAAAAAGAAGGGACGAACAGTCGCCGCGCATTCTAGCCCTCCCCACCGGTTTGGCAGAGAGGGCTTTGTCGCTTTGGATCAGTTCTTTTTGATCAGACCGTAGATCACCAGCAGGATGATCGCGCCGACCAGTGCGCCAATGAAGCCTGCGCCCTGACCTGCCTGATAGATGCCCAAGGCCTGGCCGCCGTAGGTGGCTGCCAGCGAACCGCCGATACCGAGCAGGATGGTCATGATCCAGCCCATGCTGTCATCGCCCGGTTTCAGGAAGCGTGCCAGCAGGCCGACGATCAAGCCGATAAAGATGGTTCCGATAATTCCCATGGCATTTCCCTCTGAATAGTAGATATGCGAAAGCCTAGTCAGACTTTCGCATCCTGCCATCAGAGAACGGCGGCCCCGCAATGGTTCCGCCGCGGCCAGATGAAACTGCTTTTACTCGGCGATCAGCGCTTCGACCTTGACGATCTGCGCCTGCAGCGTGGCCATGTCGGCGCAGCGCAGGTTGGCGTGACCGACCTTGCGCCCGGCCTTGAAGGCTTTGCCGTAGTGGTGCAGATGGCAATCTTCGATGGCGATGACTTTCTCCACCGGCGGAACCACGCCGATGAAGTTGAGCATCGCGCTCTCGCCGACTTTGGCCGTCGAACCCAGCGGCAGGCCGGCAACGGCGCGCAGGTGGTTTTCGAACTGGCTGCACTCGGCGCCTTCGGTGGTCCAGTGCCCGGAGTTGTGCACGCGCGGGGCGATTTCGTTGGCCTTCAGGCCACCGTCGACTTCAAAGAACTCGAACGCCATCACGCCGACGTAATCCAGGTGCTTGAGCACGCGGCTGGAATAGTCTTCAGCCAGCGCCTGTAGCGGGTGATCGGTGCTGGCCACCGACAGCTTGAGGATGCCGCTGTCGTGGGTGTTGTGTACCAGCGGATAGAACCTGGTTTCACCGTCGCGGGCACGCACGGCGATCAGCGAGACTTCGCCAGTGAACGGCACGAAGCCTTCCAGCAGGCAGGCAACGCTGCCCAGTTCAGCGAACGTACCAACCACGTCTTCCGGCTTGCGCAGGACTTTCTGGCCCTTGCCGTCGTAACCCAGGGTGCGGGTTTTCAGCACGGCCGGCAGACCGATGGCAGCCACGGCGGCATCCAGGTCGGCTTGCGACTGAATGTCGGCGAAGGCCGGGGTCGGGATGCCCAGGTCCTTGAACATGCTCTTCTCGAACCAGCGGTCGCGAGCGATGCGCAGGGCTTCGGCGCTCGGGTAGACCGGCACGAATTGCGAGAGGAACGCCACGGTTTCGGCCGGGACGCTTTCGAACTCGAAGGTCACCAGATCGACTTCATCGGCCAACTGGCGCAGGTGATCCTGATCGCCGTAATCGGCCCGCAGGTGTTCGCCCAGTGCCGCGGCGCAAGCGTCCGGCGCAGGGTCGAGGAAAGCGAAGTTCATGCCCAGCGGAGTGCCCGCCAGCGCCAACATGCGGCCCAACTGGCCGCCACCGATTACACCGATCTTCATCTCAACAACCTCAGGCAATACGTGGGTCTGGATTGTCCAGGACGCTGTCTGTCTGCTCGGCACGGAAGGTTTTCAGTACCGCGTGGAACTGTGGATGCTTGGCGCCGAGAATGCTCGCTGAGAGCAGCGCAGCGTTGATCGCGCCGGCCTTGCCGATGGCCAGGGTGGCAACCGGAATGCCCGCCGGCATCTGCACGATCGACAGCAGCGAATCGACGCCCGAGAGCATCGACGACTGCACCGGAACGCCCAGCACCGGCAGGTGGGTCTTGGCCGCACACATGCCTGGCAGGTGGGCTGCGCCACCGGCACCGGCGATGATCACCTCGATGCCGCGGCCCTCAGCCTCTTCGGCGTACTGGAACAGCAGATCCGGGGTGCGGTGGGCAGAAACCACCTTGACCTCGTACGGGATGCCGAGCTTTTCCAGCATATCGGCGGTGTGGCTAAGGGTGGACCAATCGGACTTGGAGCCCATGATCACGCCAACCAGTGCACTCATCGTCGCGCCTCTTCTCTCTGGGCGCCCGCAGGCGCGTCAAAAACAACAAGCCACGCAGGATTGCGTGGCTTGATTGTACGAAAAATGGCCGGACGTGCCGGCCGAAGGCCGCGCAGTATACCGCAAAGAAAGCAATAAACAGCCCCCGATTCGACCATCTGTCAGCCGAGGCAATACAGCGGTTTTATTGACTCGAGAATCAAGAACATCGCCCCTGAACTGCACCCGATAAACGCCAAGTAAGAGCATCAGGAAATAAACGCTAAAACACTAACCAGCCGCGTCACACGCTACCAATGTTATATAAACAACGTGAAGTTCCGGCAACTTGCGAACTTCAACTTAATAAAATATTTCGCCCTTATTCAATTATCAATATTTTCGGCACCCACCGCCGATTCCAGAAACCATCGGAGCATTTAAATGCCACACCCATTGTTGTTATTAGTGTTTGTTCATAAGGATCTGGCAGATCATGACGCTGATGATATTTACGAAAAACAATTCAAATGGTTGGCCAAGGAATTCGAAACACTTTCCGGACGGCCGCTCGCGATCCTTTTCAAGTCACCTTCAGACGCGCCGGCCCTCACAGACCTGAGCTACAAGATTGACAGCCCGGAACAGACACTTCTTTCCTGGTCTAAAAAAGTCGAACA
This sequence comes from Pseudomonas sp. 14P5.3.2, assembly GCF_057799175.1. Lineage (NCBI taxonomy): Bacteria > Pseudomonadati > Pseudomonadota > Gammaproteobacteria > Pseudomonadales > Pseudomonadaceae > Pseudomonas > Pseudomonas sp. 14P5.3.2. Next base: position 110,143 of record NZ_JBYOKU010000002.1, read on the forward strand.
GCATAAACAGACCCAACCCGCCGACACTTATACCAACCACACGCGCAAGTACCTTCTGCTGACACGCGACAATCTCAGCAGCACGGTTGCAGGGATTGCAAGTCAAACGGGGTTTGTTGCCATTGCATCCATTAACGGTGACCAGACACCCGCGCATGAAGTGGGGCATATGTTCGGCGCACGCCATGAAGACTTCGAGGTTTATTACAACGGTTGGTGGGATGAAACCATCATGGCCTCCGGATCGCTTGAATCCTCTCTCAGAGGCAATGCCAAACGCTTCAGTGATAAAAACCGGGAAAGAATCCGCAAGTATCTCGAAGAAAATGCTTGAAACGCTTTAAGTCATGAACAACAGCGTGAAAGCCCATTGAGACTTTCACGCCTGGGCCCCTCAAGTCGCCGGGCCGGCTGCCCCGCCCTCAAGCTTGCGCCACAACAAGCGCACGTTGGCCTTGCGCACCAGTGCGCAGCGATACAGACGAATCTCCAGCGGCACATGCCATTGCGGGCCTCCGCAAACAACGAGTTCACCTCGGCCAAGTTCGGCGCGCACGCTCAACTGCGGCACCCAGGCGATGCCGAGGCCTTCCAGCGCCATGCTCTTGAGGCTGTCGGCCATGGCGGTTTCGTAAATGGTGGTAAAGCGCAACTGACGCTGGCGCAGCAGACCATTCACCGAACGCCCGAGAAACGCCCCGGCGCTATAGGCCAGCAGCGGCACACTGGCTTCGCCTTCCAGATCGAACAGCGGTTTGCCATCGGCGTCCGCTGCACACACCGGCAGCATTTCGGTCTGGCCCAGGTGCAGCGACGGGAAGATTTCCGGGTCCATCTGCATTGCCGCGTCCGGGTCGTAGAACGCCAGCATCAGGTCGCAGCCACCCTCGCGCAGCGCGTGCACCGCGTCGCCGACGTTGGTCGCCACCAGCCGCGTGGCGATGTTCAAGCCTTCGTTGCGCAATTGCGCGATCCAGCGCGGGAAGAAGCCCAGCGCCAGCGAGTGCGCCGCCGCGACCTGGATCACCTCGCCCTGCCCGCCTTCCAGATGATGCAGATGACGCAGCACTTCGCCGAGCTGTTCGACCACGGTGCGCGCGGTCACCAGAAACAGTTGCCCGGCCGCCGTCAGCTCGATCGGCGTGCGCGAGCGGTTGACCAGCGTCAGCCCCAGAGCGGCCTCGAGGCTGCGGATTCGCCGACTGAAGGCCGGCTGGGTCACGAAGCGCCGTTCGGCCGCCTGCGAGAAACTGCGGGTGGCGGCCAGGGCACTGAAGTCCTCGAGCCATTTGCTTTCCAGATTCATCACGTCCTCCCGGACACGCACCAAAACAGGTCACACGTCTGCCGCGCACGCGGCGTCACACCGGCATTATGCCGAATGTGCATAGGCCAGTGTTTAACAGCATTGGCCCAAAAAATCCCGGAAGCCTAGCATTCGCAGCGTTCCGGCATAGACCGGGTCCATATCGAGATGATTTCTATCATGTCCTCCGCTGCATCTTTCCGCACAGAAAATGACCTGCTTGGCGCCCTCGAAGTACCGGCTCAAGCGTATTACGGCATCCAGACCCTGCGAGCGGTGAACAACTTCCGTCTCTCCGGCGTTCCGATTTCGCATTACCCGAAACTGGTTGTCGGTCTGGCCATGGTCAAACAGGCCGCCGCTGACGCCAACCGTGAGCTGGGTCATCTGAGCGAAGCCAAGCACGCTGCCATCAGCGAAGCCTGTGCCCGATTGATCCGCGGTGATTTCCACGAAGAGTTCGTGGTCGACATGATTCAAGGTGGCGCCGGTACCTCCACCAACATGAACGCCAACGAAGTGATCGCCAACATTGCACTCGAAGCAATGGGTCACCAGAAAGGCGAGTACCAGTACCTGCACCCGAACGACGACGTCAACATGGCGCAGTCGACCAACGACGCCTACCCGACCGCGATCCGCCTGGGTCTGCTGCTGGGTCACGACGCGCTGCTGGCCAGCCTCGACAGCCTGATTCAGGCATTCGCGGCCAAGGGTGAAGAATTCAACCACGTCCTGAAGATGGGTCGTACCCAGCTGCAAGACGCCGTGCCGATGACTTTGGGTCAAGAGTTCCGTGCTTTCGCCACTACCATGGGCGAAGACCTGGCCCGTCTGAAGACGCTGGCCCCGGAACTGCTGACTGAAGTGAACCTGGGCGGCACCGCGATCGGCACCGGCATCAACGCCGACCCGCGTTATCAGGCTCTGGCCGTACAACGCCTGGCACTGATCAGCGGTCAGCCGCTGGTGCCCGCCGCCGACCTGATCGAAGCCACCTCCGACATGGGCGCCTTCGTGCTGTTCTCCGGCATGCTCAAGCGCACCGCGGTCAAGCTGTCGAAGATCTGCAATGACCTGCGCCTGCTGTCCAGCGGCCCGCGCACCGGCATCAACGAGATCAACCTGCCAGCGCGTCAGCCAGGCAGCTCGATCATGCCCGGCAAGGTCAACCCGGTGATTCCGGAAGCCGTTAACCAGGTGGCCTTCCAGGTCATCGGTAACGATCTGGCGCTGACCATGGCAGCCGAAGGCGGCCAACTGCAGCTGAACGTGATGGAGCCGCTGATCGCGTTCAAGATCCTCGACTCGATCCGCCTGCTGCAACGCGCCATGGACATGCTGCGCGAGCACTGCATCGTCGGCATCACCGCCAACGAAGCGCGCTGCCGCGAACTGGTCGAGCACTCGATCGGTCTGGTCACCGCGCTGAACCCGTACATCGGCTACAAAAACGCCACCCGCATCGCCCGTATCGCCCTTGAAAGCGGCCGCGGCGTGCTGGAACTGGTGCGCGAAGAAGGCCTGCTCGACGAAGCGATGCTCGCCGACATCCTGCGCCCGGAAAACATGATTGCCCCGCGTCTGGTTCCGCTCAAAGCCTGAGCCGACGCGTTACTTGTAGCACCGCTCACCAGGTCGAGGGACTAGACACCTCTCACCTTTTGAGGGCTTGGGGATCAGTCCCCAAGCCCTTTTTTTTAATTTTCCGACCCTGAGACCCGTATGTCTGGGGACTGCTTCATGTGGGAGCGGGCTTGCTCGCGAAGGCGTCGTGTCAGTCGAACAGAATGAACCTGACACACCGCATCCGCGAGCAAGCCCGCTCCCACAAAAGAGCAATTCCCGCACAAGCCCGGCGCCGGTAACGCCGGGTGTTTCAAAGCTTCGTTTCGTCGCTTGCACCACGAGCGTGCAGACGGGCGCCGCACTGATCGGTATAGTGCCGCCCCTCTTCGCGTGAGCGGTCGTCGGTAACGAGGCCATAACCCATGCGAAACCCGAACTAATAACAAACCCGCGAAATGGATCCGGGACGAAACCATCGCCTCACCTGTCGTGCCGCGTGCACACCGGTGTAACACGATGTTTCCACCGTCCAGTATTTGCTTACACAAAAAACAGCGAGGAAAAATCCATGCTCGAAGTCATCAACGACTTCCTCTCAGGGAAAGTACTGATCGTGCTCATTGTCGGGCTCGGTAGCTACTTCACGATTCGCTCGCGTTTCGTTCAATTGCGGCACTTCTTCCACATGTTCGCGGTGTTCCGCGACAGCCTCAAAAGCAGCGGCGGGCAACTCAGCTCGTTCCAGGCCCTGATGCTCAGCCTTGCCGGCCGTGTCGGTGCAGGCAACATCGCCGGTGTCGGCATCGCCGTAACCCTCGGCGGGCCAGGTGCGGTGTTCTGGATGTGGGTGACCGCACTGGTCGGCATGTCCAGCAGCTTCTTCGAATGCACCCTGGCTCAGGTCTACAAGCGCGCCGATGGCGACGGTCTGTACCGTGGTGGCCCGGCCTACTACATCCAGCACGGCCTGAAACTCAAAGGCATGGCGGTGGTGTTCTCGATCCTGCTGCTGGTCACCTACGGCTTCGCCTTCATCGGCCTGCAGTCCTACACCGTGACCCACTCGCTGCAGAACGCCTTTGCCTTCGACCCACGCCACACCGGGATCGTCCTGGCGGTGCTGCTGGCCATCACCTTCATCGGCGGCATCAAGCGCATCGCCGCGGTGTCCGACCTGCTGGTACCGGTCAAGACCCTGGCCTACATCGGCGTGACCCTGTACGTGATCGGCACCCAGATCGAACACGTGCCAGCCATGCTGGAAACCATCTTCAAGAGCGCCTTCGGTCTCGACCCGGCCTTCGGCGGCCTGCTCGGCAGCGCCATCGTCATGGGCGTGAAGCGTGGCGTGTTCGCCAACGAAGCGGGCCTGGGCAGTGCGCCGAACGTCGCCGCAGTGGCCTCGGTGAAACACCCGGGCGCTCAGGGCGTGGTTCAGGCTTTCAGCGTGTTCCTCGACACTTTCGTGATCTGCACCTGCACCGCGCTGCTGATCCTGTTGTCGGGCTTCTACACCCCGGGCTTCGAAGGTGACGGCATCGTCCTCACCCAGAACTCGCTGGCCGCCGTAGTCGGTGACTGGGGCCGCATCTTCGTCAGCGTCGCGCTGTCGCTGTTCGTCTTCACCTGCATCCTCTACAACTACTACCTGGGCGAGAACAGCCTGCAGTTCCTCAGCCGCAACCGCGCCTTGCTGATGGTTTTCCGCGGTCTGGTCCTGGCGCTGGTGGTATGGGGTTCGATGCAAGACCTCTCGACCGTATTCGCCTTCGCTGACATCACCATGACCTGCCTGGCCTTCGTCAACCTGATGGCCCTGGCCATGCTGTTCAAGGTCGGCATGCGCGTGATGCGCGACTACGACGAGCAGCGCCGCGCCGGCATCAAGCAGCCAGTGTTCGACTCGAGCAAATTTGCCGATCTGGACCTGGACCTGAAGGCCTGGCCGGCCGAGGCGCCAGCCGCCGGCAAGACCGCAGCCGAGCCGCAAGGCGTCCCTGCAGCGCAACGCTGACAGGTGAATGACGGGCGCATCCCCTGCGCCCGTCAGTTACAGTGCAATGCATTACCTGTGGGAGCGGGCTTGCTCGCGAATGCGGGGAATCAGTCGACATTTTTGTATCTGACCCACCGCATTCGCGAGCAAGCCCGCTCCCACAGGAACTCATCGTTTCGGAGAATCCTATGAACCCTTCGACTTATCCCGCCGCCCAACACGTCATGGTGCTCTACACCGGTGGCACCATCGGCATGCAGGCCAGCGCCAACGGTCTGGCCCCGGCGTCCGGTTTCGAAGCCCGCATGCGCGACTACCTGCACAGCCAGCCTGAGCTGGTGGTGCCGCAGTGGCGCTTCCGGGAAATGGCGCCGCTGATCGACAGCGCCAACATGACCCCGGCCTATTGGCAGCAACTGCGTGAAGCAGTGGTCGATGCGGTGGACGTACAAGGCTGCGACAGCGTGCTGATCCTGCACGGCACCGACACCCTGGCCTACAGCGCTGCGGCGATGAGTTTCCAGTTGCTCGGCCTGCATGCCCGCGTGTGTTTCACCGGCTCGATGCTGCCGGCCGGCGTCACCGACAGCGATGCCTGGGAAAACCTCGGCGGCGCGCTGGTTGCTCTGGGCCAAGGTCTGGCGCCGGGCGTGCACCTGTACTTCCATGGCGAGCTGCTGGCGCCGACCCGCTGCGCGAAAGTGCGCAGCTTCGGTCGTCATCCGTTCAAGCGCCTGGAGCGTCAGGGCGGCGGGGTGAAAGCGCCGTCGATTCCGGCCGCACTGAACTACAACCAGCCGAAACAACTGGCCAAGGTTGCTGTGCTGCCACTGTTCCCCGGCATCGGCGCCGAGGTGGTTGATGGCCTGCTAGCCAGCGGCATCCAGGGTCTGGTGCTGGAGTGCTACGGCAGCGGTACCGGGCCGAGCGACAATCCAGAATTCCTCGCCAGCCTCGGCCGCGCGCGGGACAACGGTGTAGTGGTGGTCGCGGTCACGCAGTGCCATGAAGGCGGGGTCGAGCTGGATGTGTATGAAGCCGGCAGCCGTTTGCGCGGCGTTGGCGTGTTGTCCGGTGGCGGCATGACCCGCGAAGCGGCGTTCGGCAAATTGCAGGCACTGCTGGGTGCAGGCCTGGAATCGGCCGAAGTGCGGCGCCTGATCGAACTCGACCTGTGTGGCGAACTGATCTGACGCAACGCAATACCTTGCAGGAGTGAGCCCCTGTGGCGAGGGAGCTTGCTCCCGCTCGACTGCGCAGCCGTCGCAGTGTTTTGGGGCCGCTGCGCGCCCCAGCGGGAGCAAGCTCCCTCGCCACAGCAGCCCTCACACTGTTTGATCCGCGTACGGCATATAACTTGCTGCCGTTTCCAGCATCCCCAGGCTGGAAGATCTTATGCTGCACTCCCACCTCACCACGCTCAACGCCGTCTCGCTGGTGCTCAACACCTTCAAGGCTGAAGGCTTGTCGAGCGACGCGCTGTTGGCCGGCAGCGGCATCAGCACGGCAGATCTGGCCCGTGCCGACACGCGCATTACCACCAATCAGGAGATGCAGGTCTGCGCCAACGCCGTCGCGCTCAAGCATGACATTGGCCTGGAACTGGGGCGGCGGATGCACGTTTCCTGCTACGGCTTCCTCGGTTACGCGCTGCTCACCAGTGCCACCTTAGGTGACGCTTTGCGCCTGGCGATTCGCTATCCGGCGCTGCTGGGAACACTTTTCGAACTGAGCCTGGAAGACGATGGCGAGCAGGTCTGGTTCGTCGCCGCCGATTACCGCGAGAGTCCGTCGATGGCGGTGTTCAACGCGGAATTCTGCCTGGTGTCATTAAGGGTCATCTGCGACGACTTGCTCGGGCATCCGCTGCCGTTGCGGGCGACACGTTTTGAACATGCCGCACCGGATTATCGCGACAGCTATGCCGAGCACTTCAACAGCCCACTGCATTTCGCCGCCAAGGACAACGCCTTCGCCTTCGACCGGCGCTGGCTCGATCAACCGTTGCCACTGGCCGACAGCATCACCCACCAGGCCATGGCCGAACGCTGCCGCAAACAGAACATCGAGTTCACCGGACGGCAGGCGTGGCTCGGGCGGATCCGCCAGTTGCTCAGCGCCCAGCTCAATGCAGCACCGGGGCTTGAGGGACTGGCCCAGCAGATGAAATGTTCGCCGCGCACCTTGCGCCGCCATTTGAAGGACATGGGCAGCAGTTATCAGGAACTGCTCGACGAACTGCGCTTCGAGCGGGCCAAGCAGATGCTGTGTGAGGATCAACTGCCGATCTACCGCATCGCCGAGACCCTCGGTTTCAGCGAGACCGCGAGCTTCCGCCATGCATTCGTGCGCTGGAGCGGTGTTGCGCCGAGTCAGTTTCGCCCTCATTGATGTTCCAATGTAGGAGCGGGCTTGCTCGCGAATGCGCAGTGTCAGTCGCGATCAATTTATCTGACATACCGTATTCGCGAGCAAGCCCGCTCCCACCGGGATGCATTTCATGCCTGAATCGAAGCAAGGCTGTACTGAAAAGAGGGGCGAATTGCGGTCAGAGTTTTTGGCCATATCGATCCCCTTTTGGCCTTTCCTGCCGTTCTCCGATTCGCCGCGCGCCGCAACACTGGGGGCAACCGAATCAGCCCCCTGCGGAGAACAACAAATGCTGACGATCTACTCGGACGATCACCACCTGCACCACGGCCGCTGCGAACTCATCGACGGCCAGCTCAAGCCGTGCTTCGAAATGCCGTCGCGCGCCGACCACGTGCTGCAACGGGTCAAGAATCAGAATCTCGGCCCGGTGGAAGCGCCGAAGGATTTTGGCCTGGAGCCGATCGCACGCATCCACAGCCGCGACTACCTCGACTTCTTCAAGGGTGCGTGGCAGCGCTGGACCGAATTCAACACCGACGGCGACCTGCTGCCCTACACCTGGCCAGCGCGCACCCTGCGGCAGATCAAACCGACCAGCCTGCACGGCCAGCTCGGTTACTACAGCTTCGACGGCGGCGCGCCAATCACCGCCGGCACCTGGCAAGCAGCCTACAGCGCAGCACAAGTCGCGCTCACCGCCCAGGCCGAAATCCAGAGCGGCGCGCACAGCGCCTTCGCCCTGTGCCGGCCACCGGGACACCACGCCGCCGGCGACTTGATGGGCGGTTATTGCTACCTCAACAACGCCGCCATCGCCGCCCAGGCATTTCTCGATGCCGGCCACAGGAAAGTCGCAATCCTCGACGTCGACTATCACCACGGCAACGGCACTCAGTCGATTTTCTATGAGCGCAGCGACGTGCTGTTCACCTCGATCCACGGCCACCCGGAAGCCGAGTTTCCGTTCTTCCTCGGCTACGAAGATGAACGCGGTGAAGGTGCCGGTGAAGGCTTCAACTTCAACTATCCGCTGCCGGCCGGTTCCGGCTGGGACACCTGGAGCGCGGCGCTGGAACAGGCCTGCAACGAGATCGACAGCTACGGCGCCGACATCATTGTCGTGTCGCTGGGCGTCGACACGTTCAAGGACGATCCGATCTCGCAGTTCAAACTCGACAGCCCGGATTACCTGGCCATGGGCAAGCGCATCGCCGCCCTCGGCAAACCGACGCTGTTCGTCATGGAAGGTGGCTACGCGGTGGAAGAAATCGGCATCAACGCAGTGAACGTGCTGGAAGGTTTTGCACAATGAGCCGACTCAAGCACTGCATTGCGCCAGCCCTGTGCGCGGCGCTGCTCAGCGTCGGCGCCCACGCCGAAGAACGCACCCTGCGCGTCTACAACTGGTTCGACTACATCACGCCCAAGGCGCTGGAAGACTTCAAGGCACAGAACACCCAGACCAAACTGGTCTACGACATCTTCGACACCAACGAAGCGCTGGAAGCCAAGCTGCTGACCGGCAACTCCGGCTATGACGTAGTGGTGCCGTCCAACGTGTTCCTCGCCAAGCAGATTGAGGCCGGCGTATTTCAGCCGCTGGATCGCAGCAAGCTGCCGAACTGGAATCACCTCGATCCGAAACTGATGAAGCTGATCGAGGCCAACGACCCGGGCAACCAGTTCGCCGTGCCGTACATGTACGGCACGATCCTGATCGGCTTCAACCCGGCCAAGGTCAAGGCCGCGCTTGGCGACAATGCGCCGGTGGACAGCTGGGACCTGATCTTCAACGAAGACAACATCAGCAAGCTCAAGCAGTGCGGCGTCGCCCTGCTCGACTCGCCGTCGGAGATCCTGCCGCTGGCGCTGCAGCACCTGGGTCTGGACCCCAACAGCAAAAACCCGGCGGACTATGCGAAAGCTGAAGCGCTGCTGATGAAGATCCGGCCGTACATCACCTACTTCCACTCCTCCAAATACATGGCCGATATCGCCAACGGTGACATCTGCGTCGCGGTCGGTTACTCCGGCAGTTTCTCGCAGGCGGCCAACCGCGCCAAGGAAGCGAAGAACGGTGTCGTGGTCGACATGCGCCTGCCCAAGGAAGGCGCACCGATCTGGTTCGACATGCTCGCCATTCCCAAGGGCGCGAAGAACCCGGAGGACGCCTACACCTTCATCAACTACCTGCTGCAACCGGCGGTGATTGCGCCAGTCAGCGACTTTGTCGGTTACCCGAACCCGAACAAGGACGCCACGCAACTGGTCGATCCGGCGATCCGTAACAACCCCAATCTGTACCCGACCGATGCGGCAATGGGCACGCTCTACACCCTGCAACCGCTGCCGCGGGATGCCGAGCGGGCACGCACCCGGGCCTGGACCAAGATCAAGTCCGGCACCTGAGCCGCCGCTAAACCCGAGACCCGCACCGTTGCGGGTCTTTTTTTGCTGGCGATATCTATGTACCACCCGACGTCCTGACCAGCGCCCTACCTTCGCCCTTGTCCGGCACTGCACACCGCAGGCCGCCAACGTCAGACAAGGATTTGGTCATGCCCGAAAGCACCGCCCCCAGCGCTGTCGATGTACTTACACAATTGGTCAGCGGCCCCTCGCTCACCGAAGTCGCCTCAGGGGCCCTGCGCCCCGCTCTCGCCGGGATGGATCCGCCGGTGACTATCGACCCGGCGCTGGCGCTGATTGCCACCCCGACCTGGCTGGTCGATGACGACGGGATCGAGGTCGGGCCTTACCAGATCGAATCGCTGACCGATGCACTGGTCCGCCTGAGCCTGTCGGGCACAGCGGTCACCTTCATCGGCGGCGAACACTTTCTGACCCAGGAATCGGGTATCCAGTTGCCCGTGAAGATCGAGGCCATCGGCGCTCTGCTCAACGAACTCGCCCCGCTATTGTTCAAGGCCTATGAGGAGCAACAGATCGAGTACTGGAACGATATCGTCAGCCCCTCCGTGCCGCGCTGGCATCAGCTCTCGCAGTCGTTGCAGCAGCTGTGGAACGTCAGCGACGACAACGGCTGGGACGCCGATCAGCGTGCCATGGCGCGTGCCGTGTTCAATCAACCGGACAAACGCCTGCGCGCCCCCGCTGATCCCTATCAGACCCGCGCCTGCCTGATTGATCTGGACCTGGATGAAGCATCCACCCGCCGCCACCTCAACATTCTCGACACGGTCGTGCTGGTCGGAACCGTCGGCCCGCGCACCCTGATCATCAGCCATTCGCCACCCCGAGGTTTCCAGCGTTTCGACAGCTTCGCCGAGCTGCAACAATCACTGCACTGGCCCGTGGCAGGCGGCGTTGGCGACATCCACGTGAAGTGGCGACTGTTCGAACCCCAGGGCAATTTTTTCGCTCACCAGGCCTGCGCGCTGATTGCGCTGGAAGCCCAGGCGATTGGTGACATCGACTTCTTCCAGCGTACCGGGCGCGGGATATCGCGCTCCCGTCGCGATGACGACAGCGCCGCCCCCCACCCTTCGCCCGCCATCGTCCGCGTCGAGCAATCGTTGCCGGCATGGCTGGCCAGCGCTGCGCCCGCCGATCAGGCCCGCTACAGCCGCCATCTGCTGGATCTGGTCGCCGTGCAGCAACAGAACGCCGGGAAGACCTTCCAGACCGAGGTGCCGGGCATTCAGGCATTCACCCTGGAAAAGTTGAACGACGCCATCCATCTGGCACCGGACAAGAGGTTCGCATTGCAGGATGTGGAACTCACCGACACCAGCGTGGTGGTCTGGGGCACGTTCGTGGCACCGGAGCATGAACAGACCCTGACCCTGTCCCTGGTTGAACTGGCGTTGCAGAATCTGTCGGGCTTGCCGCTGGGTAACTTCAGCGTGCGTTATCGCGATGGTGTGACGGCGGTTCCGTCCTGGATGACCCCGGTGTATCTGACGACCCTGGTGAGCAAGGTGGACATCGGCAAGGCCTACCCCCAATTTCTGCAAAACCGGCTGATCACAGACGCGACCCAGGCTGCCCGCCTGCGCCAGCTCTATAGCCGTCAGTTGCCGATCGAACTGCCACTGCTGGCGTTGCAACACAAGATCCGCGGCGAAGCCGGCGTGGATGAGCTGGGTTATCGCTATGTGGCCGCCGCACTGGCCGCCGAGCCGGCGGACCGCCAGGTCGACGGCCAGGACATCGTGATTCGCCCGCTCGCCTTCGTCATGGGCGGCAACAGCGACGAAGTACTCAACATGTTCGTGATCGGTCCGCGCGCGACGGACTCCGGCCCGTGCCTGCTGTATCGCCCGCTGCTCGAAGCACCGCTGTTGCAGTACCCGTCAACCGCCAACCTGCTGTACGCCATCAAGCATTCGCGAACGTTGCGCCAGTCGGTGCTGGCCTGGTTGCCGGACCGCGTGCGCTTCAACTATTCACAGTATGTGTTCCCCGGGGCGTTGCCCTCGGTATGGACGATCCCGCAGCTGTTGATCGACCCGACGGCGGCGCCCGACCCGGATGCCAATGTGACCCTGGGCAACCGCGTGCTTGAAGGCGACCTGCTGGCGACCCTGTTCCAGCGCAACGCCGAGGCACTGGTGACCCAGGCCGATCGCAGCAGCACCTCGAATGCCGAGGCGCGTTGGGCCAGCCTCAAGCAGGGCGGCTGGGCGCTGTTCAATGCGGCGCTGCCATTTCTGGGACGCGGCGTCGGCACTGCTGCATGGGTGTGGCAAATCCTCGATGACCTGCAAAGCCTCGCCGACACCGAGGACCAACAGCAGACGCTGGACTGGACAGCGCTGACCGACTTGCTGCTGTCGCTGGGCATGGTTCTGGCCCATCGCGCCGCCACCCGCAAACCGGTACCGCACAAGGCTGTGGAAAGCCCCCATGAACAGACTCGCCCGATCAGCAGCCCCACCACCCGCCCGCTGATCCGCGTCTCCCGCCTGCCGGACATCGGCGGTGCGCAACTGCCGGACGACCATCAACTGTCATTGCACATTCTCGGGGCCTTGCACCCTGCACCCGCGGACCTCGGCACCTTCCTCGACAGCCTGAAAGTCAGCCGGCCCGAAGCCCTGTCCGCTCCCGCCAGCGACGGCGCGCATCGCCATCTGCGCAGTGCCGGACAAAAATGGTACGCCGAGGTCGGCAGCCGCTGGTTCGAGGTCGCACTCAACGACAACGATGACGTGCAGATCATCGACAGCCGTCAGCAACCGCCCCGCAGCGGCCCCCTGCTGATCGGCAATGCCCGCGGTGAATGGTTCATCGATCTGCGCCTGCGCCTGCGCGCCGGCGGCCTGAAGAGCCGGCGCAAGCAGTTGCAGGAGGCGAACGCGGAAAATTTACGCCAGAAAAAACAGGCCATCCGCGACTTCGAAGCAAGCCTGGAAGCCCAGCGCAGCCAACTTGTCACGGTGCGCCGCGCCATGCTCGAGTCCACGCCGCAGACTGCCGAAGCCGCGCGCCAGCAGTTTCTCGATACCCTCGAGAGCCAGATGCAGGCCTACAGCGTGCACATCGACGGCCTCAAAGAGCTGAACATTCTTGAAGCGGTGCCCAACTACCGCACCGCGATGGTCGACCGCATCTCCCTGCAACTGTTTCTGATGCAGTCATGGATCGAAGAAACCTACCCGGCCTTTCGCCAGAGCATGGAAGTCACCCTTGGATTGCTCGATGAAACCGCTGACAACGCGGCCAGCGATCGCAGCGATCCCTTCGAGAAAATGGCCGAACTGACCAAAGGCATCATCGATAAAATCGAGTTCGCCCACGAGCGCTTCGCCGAACTGAGCCTGCTGGGCAAAGAGGGGGTGGATACCATCCGGCAGTACAAGCCACGGCTGCCGCAATTTTCCCTCGACGACCTGAAGCTGCTGCAAATCACGCTGGGGCAAGAGCTGTGCCTGACGGCCGAGCCGGGTGAGTTTCGCGCGCAAGCCCGTGTCGATCTGGAAAGCCTGATCGAAGATGCCTCGCTGAATATTCAGAGCGCGCTGGACCTGAGCGCGGAAGAGAGCCTGGAACAGCTCGGCGAACGTATCGACGCGATGAACAATCTGGTGGAACAGTTCGACGTCATCGAACAGCGCTTCACCGATCTCGTCACCGAGTATCCGCAGGAGCTGATGACCGAACGGCTGGAGGACATCAAAAAACGCGTGGGCGGATTCCAGCAGGACGCCGTGCAGCAGCTGTCCAACCTGCTGCGCGAACAACGCCTGGTGGAACCGGTGGCCGGCCCCTCGAAATCGCCGCCCCCCCCGGCGCGCAAAATCATCAAGACCCGTTACAAGGGCACGCTGGTCGGCCAGCCCCGGCGCAGTGCCGACGGCAAGGACAGCGATCTGGTCGACGTGCGCGCGCCGCTGACCGGCCGCGTGATCGCAACGTTCCACGAGAAGACCCCGGGCAACTGGGTCGAACGGGTACCGGCCAGGCCAGGTACGTCGCCTCGCCCAAGCCCCGATCTGGCGAAAAGCCTGCAGGACGGACAAGCCCTGATCGACGGCTTGCCGGTGTTTCGCCGGCGTACCCAGGCGCACATTGATCGGGCGCAACGCAATCCGACGGAGATCGAGGAAACCTACTATCTGCACGCCACGCGATTGCACGAGGCCATGGAAAAAGTCGATCAGGCACTGGTCGCCGGCAACCACACCGAGAGCCGCACGGTCTCCGCTTCGGCGCTGCGCCAGCAACTCGATACCGAGGCCAAGGCACTGTATGCCACGGGGCGCAGCGCCCGAATCAGCCTGACCAAACAACAACCGCCCACGGCCGCGCGCGTCGAGTGGCTGCTCGGCAAGGGCGAAGTGAGCATCGGCAAAACCACCGAGCGCCGGCGCCTCAAAGGGCCGCGCAAGGATTACCTGCTGGAATACTCGATTCTCGACCGACCGAGCGGCCGAGTCCTGTGGTACGCGCACTTTCACTACGCTGCCCCGACAGACCCGCTGACCGCCTTCACCGCCGCGCACCTGAAAACCGTTGAGCAACGGCTCCTGGGCGGCGCTTATGTCGAACGCGACAACCGCAGCAACCAGGAGCTGATCGCGATTCACCGCAGCAGCATCAGCCATACGCAAGCCGCTGCGGTGTTCTTCGCCTGACCGGCATCCAGGCCCGCGCACGCCGCGCGCGGGTCTGGATGCACCCTATACATATCTACCACCCGGGCCGGTGGAGGCCTCGCTACTGTCGGTTGCATGCGGCAGGTGCCGCGCCATCCACCCTCCTACCGGTGCAGATTCCATGAGTGACACAACCCGAACCAACGTTGTCCCCCAACTGCAGAACAAAAGTCGCCTGATCGAGCAGACCAGCGGCGGACCGATCCTCCACGACGCCGCCGCACACCTGTTGCGCATCAGCCTGAAGCAGCATATTCCGCAACTGCCGATCGACCCGGACAAAGCCATGCTGATCACCCCGCTCTGGCAGGCGCAGGGAGAACGTCTGGTGAGCCACAGCAGCCACTTCGAATCGCTGACCCATGCGCTGGCGCGGCAGGCGTTCACCCAGGACAGCGCCAACTACATCGAAGGCGAGCATTTTCTCACCCTGTCCCCGAACGACGCCGAGCCGGTGCACCTGCCGGTCGGCATGGACGCGATCACCACAATCCTCAACGAAACGGCCCCGGCACTGTTCCTCGGTTTTGCCAAAAGCCAGTTGCACTACTGGAATGAAACCGTTGACCGCCAGCCGCGCTGGCAACAGCTGTCCGACAACCTGAGAAATGCCCTGAACGTACGCACCGCCAACGGCTGGACGGTCGATGAGTGCAGCCTCGCCCGGCACGTCGCGCAACAGCCGGAGAAGACGCTGCGCGCGACGGCCAGTGGCGGTTTGACCAACATACGCGCGCGTCTGGTTGACCTCGATCTGGTCTTCGACCTGGCGGAGAGCAGCCGCACCCGGCACCTGATGCTCGCCGGTGCGCTGGTGCTGACCGCAACAGCCGGCGATCGAGAGCTGATCGCGCTGTACACCATCGAAGATGGCTACGAATCGTTCAGTTCACTGGCGCAACTGGCCGCCACGTTGCCTGAGCGCATCGACATGGATTTGAGCGGCCGGGGTCTGAAGTGGCGGTTGTATGAACCCGACGGCAATATTTTCGATGCCATGGTCCAGGCGCTGGTGGGTTGTCAGCTCGACGCGATCGAGTCTCTGGATCCCGCCAGCCGTTCGCCGCTGGCCCGGTTCGGCGCACGCCAGCCCTATGGCGAGGTCATCGAGTCGCAGGACAACGCACGCTTCGAACAACTGGAGCAGGCCATCCCCGAATGGCTCAAGAACGCATCGCTTGAAGATATCCAGCGCTACAGCAGTGACCTGAGCGCCTTGGGCAACTTGCGGGGCGGCCCCGACAGCGACGCGTTCGATGTCCGGGAAGTCCCGCTGATCCTCGACTATGCCGAGCAGCAGATGCGCGCCGCCATCCTCGCCGAGCAGCCTTCTAAACAGGCTTCACTGCTGCGCCAGGATGACCTGCGGATCACCCTCACTGACAGCTTTGAGGCCGGCGGATTCGTTCTACCCGATCCGCACAGCATCCGCGAGTTGAGCCTCGGCGAATTTGCTCTGCGTAACACGCCTGCCTACCTCACGACTCTCGACTACGCCGACGGCACGCCCGCGCCAGCCTGGCTGACCGTCAAACTGCTGCAACGCATCGCCGGTGAGGTGAACATCGGTGAACACTACCCG
The DNA here is from genome assembly GCF_057799175.1 of Pseudomonas sp. 14P5.3.2. Classification (NCBI taxonomy): domain Bacteria; kingdom Pseudomonadati; phylum Pseudomonadota; class Gammaproteobacteria; order Pseudomonadales; family Pseudomonadaceae; genus Pseudomonas; species Pseudomonas sp. 14P5.3.2. The sequence continues at coordinate 126,090 of NZ_JBYOKU010000002.1, forward strand.
CAGTTGATCAAGCGCACCCTGATTGAAGACTCGGTTCAAGCCCGGCGCCACAAAACCCGCTACTGCCGCCAGTTGCCATGGCTGCTGTCGATCCTGGCGCTGGAGTGCAAACTCAAGCATCAGGGCGATGTCGACGAGCAGGGTTATCGTCTGGTTCGCCAGTTGCTCGATTCGATCACCGCGCAGACGCCCGTCGCGCAGTGGCCGGTGCAGATCCGTCCGCTGGCGTTCGTCCCGCGCTTTCGTCTGAGCCAAACGTCCGACACCGTGGCGAACATGTACATCATCGGCCCACGGGACGGCAGCAGCGGTCCATGTCTGCTGTATCGACCGCTGCTCGAGCAACCGCTGCGCCAGTTCCCCTCCGCGCAGAACCTGCTGTACGCGTTTTACCAGCCCGGCGAACTGCAGGACTCGATACTCGCCTGGCTGCCGACCCGGGCACTGAGCTTCGAGTACGCTCAGTACGTGTTTTCCAGCGGCCTGCCCTCGCCATGGACCGTGACCGAACTGGCCTTCGAGCCGTTCATTCACCTCGACCTGACCGCCGCCGTCGACCTCGCCAACACTCCCCTGAGCGGCGATATCTTCGCCACGCTGTTTGCCAGCAACAGTCAGGCGATGGCCGACCTTGCCGATCGCCAATCGACCTCCAACGCCGAGCGCCGCTGGGCCCTGCTGGTGGACAGCGGCTGGGCGCTGTTCGGCGTTGCCGCCAACTTCCTCAGCGGCCCGGCGGGCGCGGCGGTCTGGGTCTGGCAAACCATCAGCCAGATCCAGCAGGCGCTGGATGCCCATGAACAAGGCGCAACCTCGGTTGAATGGTCGTCGATCGGCGACGTGCTGCTGACACTGAGCATTCTGCTGGTGCAGAAGGTGGCGATTCGGCGCATCCAGCCCTCCGGCCCGCGCAGCGAAAATACTGCGGGATACCGCCTGCGCTCCGACCGATTGCCGGCGATCGCGATACCCCACGAGGCACCACCCCGCGTCGTTCACGACCCCGTGGAACTGACGTCCGTTGATCCCGCGCCACAGCCGTCGCTGCTGGTATCCACCCCGCTCACGCGCAACACGCAGCCCTCGTTCCTGCTGACGATCGAGCGCTTGAAAGTGCCGAGGCCGGCCCTTGCCGCCAACGCTCAGGCCAACGCCCGTCATCTCTACGAGTTCGCCGGAAAGCTGTACGCCCAGGTCGGCGAACGCTGGTTCCAGGTCCGCGCCGAGGCAGACGAGCCGGTGCAGATCCTCGACCCGGAGCATCCGGCGCGCCCCGGCCTGTGCATCCGGCTCGACCCCAAAACCCTGCGCTGGCACTGGGATTTGCGCCTGCGCCTGCGTGGCGGTGGCCCCACGCGGCGTATCGACGCCTTTGTCCGGGAACGGGAGGCGCGCAAGGACGAAGCCTGGGCGGCACTGCGTCGTTTCTTCGCACAGGAGGCCCCCCGCAAGGCCGGTCTGGACGAGGCCCTGTTGCCCCTGGACACTGGCGACCAGAACACGCCGTTGTCTGAAGAGGCGATCAGCACCTACATCGCCAAGGCCGACGATTTGTCCACAGGCTACCGTCAGGCCCTGGCAGAGCTGGAAAAGTGGCGCGAGGCGGGCGGCACCGGAGGCGTTTATCAAGCTGAATTAATGCGCATGACCGTCGAACAGCACCGCTTCCTCAGCGGCTGGATGCGCATGAAATTGCGCGAATACGCGCACATTGTCGCGCCGCAAATCAGCCCGCTGGAGCCGGCACAGACCCGCTCGCGGTCAGTGCAGATGCAAGCCGCGAGCAAGGCCATCGCCGTCAGCGACGAAATGGTCGAGCGTCTCGAGCATCTGTACAGCTCGCTGAACACCTTGCAAAAGCACACCTCAGCCACGCGCAAGGTGGCCGCTGATCTCAAGCGGCTGATGCCTTCGTTCAGCCGCCGCGACCTGCACGCCAATGAGATCGGCATGTCCATCGAGCTGTCGATGCTGGAGGCGCCGGACAGCGTGCTGGACCCGTTACGGGAGCTGATCGGACCGATTTTCGAGAGCGCGGCGGACGCCGGCCATCAACTGGTCGAGCGGCGTCACCAGCTCACGCCGAACGTCGAGAAATTGAGCAGCGTGGTCGACCGGCTCGCCGATGCAGAGCGCCGCCTGGAGGATGTATTTGCAAGCTCGTCCGCACAGCTGGAGCCGGTTCGCTTCCAGCGCATTCAGTATCTGGTCAGCGATTTTCACCAGATCGCGCGCGAGCACTTGCTCAAGCTCCTGCCGGAACCGCAAGAGTTGCCGGCGACCGTCACCGCCAGAGCCGAACCCACGCCCTCCACTTCCCGCGCCACCGGCAAGGTCAACAAGTCCCGGCCGCGGGTCATCGAAACCCCCAGGCCCGCGTCCAGCGCAACCTCCACGGCGCATGCACAGCAAGAACTGCCGCTGATCAGGACCATTCACAAACAACCGGCTACGACCCCAAACCTCAGCGATGAGCAAATGGTCGGCAGTGCCATGCAGATGCTTCAGGAACTTGAGCCGCTGATCCGGCGCTGGCGCACCGATGCCCAGCGCCCGTCGCGCATTCCCGCCGACATGCAGGATCTCTTCGACCAGCAGGCCACCCGCCTCGATCAGCGGGCGGCAGATATCGACGCGATACTCGCCCGGCGGCGCGCCGAACTGCCGGTGGGCAGTCTCCCTACAGAACTGCGCGAGGCGGCGGCGCGCCTGCGTCGCGAAGGTATCAGCGTCTACGGCAGCATGCTCACCGGACGCAGACCCCGGGAGAGTTATCTGCAATGGCTGCATCAACACGGTCTGGTACAGATCGTCAAAAACGACCACGGGCGGATCCGCACCAAAAAGCGCAAGGACTACTTTCAGGAGTATCAGATTCTCGACCAGCGTCGCCAGAACAAACCCTTGTGGGTCGCCCATTTCCACTACAACTCACTGACCGATCCGAGCGACCGCTTCACCGCCGCACACCTGAAAATCGCCGATGGCTATCTGCAGGAACTGCCGGCCAAAACCCGGCTGGAGCTGGAGCGCTTCGATGCCGTGGATAACGCGCTGCGGCGGATCGTCAGCCCGACCATCAGGGACCTGTTTATCCACCCCCGCCAGCAGGACCCGGCCGCTGGCTGAAAAGCGTCGACGCGATCAGGCGCACCAGACCCTGCGCAGCCGTGCCAGAGCCGCTTGAATATCGGCCTCCGGCACGGCGGCGAAACCCAGCACCAGACCCGCGCGCCGATCCATCGGGGTGCGCGAGTCAGGCAACCAGTAGCTGCTCAGGCCGTTGACCTCGACACCGACGCTCTCGGCCTGGGCAATCAGCTCGCGCTCACGGGCAATGCTGTCCACGGCGACCGTCAGGTGCAAACCGGCGGCCACGGCGGGCAGCCCGCCAACGCCTTCGATGGACTCCGGCCAGTGCGCCAACAGGCAGTTGCGCCGACTCAGGGCGGCGCGCCGCATCCGGCGGATATGCCGTTGAAAATGTCCGGCGGCCATGAATCCGGCCATCACCGCCTGGGTGCTGACTTCTGAATGCCGCACGTCCACCGCGCGGCGTCGGGCGAAGGCCTGCACCAGTCCCTGCGGCAACACCAGATAGCCCAGACGCAGCGCCGGAAAGGCGACTTTGCCGAAGGTGCCGACGTAGAGCACCCGGCCCTGACGATCCAGTGCCGCCAACGGAGCCAGCGGTGCGCCGCTGTAACGGTACTCGCCGTCGTAATCGTCCTCGATGATCCAGCCCTGGCTGCGCTCGGCCCAGGCCAGCAGTTCAAGCCGCCGGGCGAGGCTCATGACCACACCGGTCGGGTACTGGTGGGAGGGTGTGACATAGGCCACGCGGCAGTCGGCAATTTGCCCCAACGCTGTGCAATCAATGCCGTCCTGATCCACAGGCACACCGTGCAACCGGCCCCCGGCTACCGCAAAGGCATGACCGGCTGCGCGGTAGCCGGGATTCTCGATGCCCACCGCATCGCCCGGCTCCACCAGCAGCTGTGCACAAAGGCTGATGCCCTGCTGCGCGCCACTGGTGATCACTATTTGCTCAGCGGTGCATTGCATGCCGCGCGAACTGCGCAAATACGCGGCGATCAATCCGCGCAGACGCTGATCCCCGGCCGGATCGCCGTAACACAGTTGCTGCAGATCGGGTTTGCGCCAGAAAGCCGCGTTGAGCTTGGCCCAGACCTCGAACGGGAACAGATCGAAGGCCGGCACACCGACCCGAAAAGCCTTCGGCGGGCCACTTGGCGGTAACGATAAATGGTTGTTTTCCAGGCGCTGCGCAGCACCGCTGTGGATAACTTTACTGGATGGAATCACAGGTAAATCCAGCCAATTTGTGGATAAGGCTGTGGGTAAGCCTGTTGAAAACCCTGTGGATACTTTTGTGGATAGTTTTTTCGTGGGCAATGCGCTTTGCGGCAATTGGGCGACATACGTGCCGTCCCCGACCCGGCCTTCGATGAAGCCTTCGGCGTACAACTGATCGTAGGCGCGCACCACGCTGTTGCGGGAAATCGCCAACGCTGTCGCCAGATCACGGCTGGCCGGCAGCCGCGTGCCACTGGCCAGACGCCCGTCCAGCACGCGCAGACGCAGCGCCTGATAGAGCTGGCGGCTCAAACCCTGACGGCGGTCGAGCTCGATACCGGCCGGATTGAACGGCATGGACAGCATGGGCGATTCGGGCATGACAATGGACCTATGAAATTGGTCATCAATGGCTCTTACAACAGACCAATAGCCTGCCTAGGATGCAGGCATTCGCCAAGGAAAATCTCTCCATGTACACGCCCCGCGCCTTTGCCATCGACGAACTGTCGCAACTGCACGAACTGATCCTCGCCAGCCGTCTCGCGATTCTGGTGAGCCACGGTGAAAACGGTCTGCAAGCCAGCCACGTGCCGGTACTGCTGCACCGCGAACAAGGCCCGAACGGCACGCTGTACGGGCACCTGGCCAAAGCCAATCCGCAGTGGAAAGACCTGCGCGACGGCGCTGAAGCGATGCTGATATTCGCTGGCCCCGACGCCTACGTCAGCCCGGGGTTTTACCCGAGCAAGGCCGAGCACGGCAAAGTCGTGCCGACCTGGAACTACGTCGCGGTGCACGCCTACGGTCACGCCGAAACCTTCAGCGACGGCGGGCGCCTGCTCGACATCGTCAGCACGCTGACTGATCGCCATGAAGCCGGCCGCGCGCAACCGTGGAAGGTCGACGATGCGCCGGCCGACTATATCGACGGCATGCTCAAGGCCATCGTCGGTTTCGCCATTCCCATCGATCGCCTCGAAGGCAAACGCAAGCTCAGCCAGAACCGCAGCGCCGAAGACATTGCCGGCGTGCGTGAAGGCCTGGCTGCCAGCCCCGACATCAATGACCAGACCCTCGCCCACTTGATGCGTTAAGGAAATCAGCATGAGTCAGATCGACATCCGCCCGGTGACTGCCGGCGACCACGCCGCTTGGCTGCCTCTGTGGCAAGCCTACCTGCGCTTCTACAACAGCGAATTGCCGGACGCCGTCAGCCACAGCACCTGGCAGCGTTTCCTCGACCCGAGCGAGCCGACCCACGCCGCCCTCGCCTGGGCCGACGGCAAAGCGGTGGGCATGGTGCATTTCATCTACCACCGTTCGAACTGGAGCATCGAAAACTCCTGCTACCTGCAGGACCTGCTGGTGACGCCAGAGACTCGTGGCACCGGCGTCGGTCGCTTGCTGATCGAACACGTTTACGCCACCGCCAAGGCCGACGGTTGCTGCAAGGTGCATTGGCTGACTCACGAAACCAATGCCACCGCGATCCAGCTCTACGAGCGCATCGCCGAACGCCCCGGATTCATCCAGTTTCGCAAAGCCATTTAAGGAGCCGCGTACATGACCACCGCACTTGCCGACTGGAAAGGCGTCCCCGCCCCCACCGCCACCTTGCTCGAAGGCCGGTTCAGCCGCCTGGAACGCCTCGACCCGGCGCGCCACGGCGACGAGTTGTTCAATGCCCTCGAAGGCCCCGGCGCCGACCCGAAGCTCTGGGATTATTTGCCCTATGGGCCGTTCCCGCAGCGCAGCGTTTTCAATGACTGGCTGAACAATCATGCGGCCAGCAGCGATCCGTATTTCTTCAGCGTCATCGACCGCGTCACAGGTCAGGTGCAGGGCATCCTCAGCCTGATGTCGATCGTCCCGGCGCAGGGTCGCATCGAGATCGGCCACGTGACCTTCGGCGCGCCGATGCAACGCTCGCCGAAGAGCACCGAAGCGGTTTACCTGCTGGCCAAATATGCCTTCGAACAGGGCTACCGGCGCCTGGAATGGAAGTGCAACAACGGCAACGCCCGCTCCAAATACGCCGCCGAACGCCTGGGCTTCAGCTTCGAAGGCGTGTTCCGTCAGCACATGGTGGTCAAGGGACAGAACCGCGATACCGCGTGGTATTCGATTGTGGATTCGGAGTGGCCGGCAATTGCGGCAGGTTTCGAGCAGTGGTTGAGCGATGCCAACCAGACGCCGACCGGGCAGCTCAAAGGTTTGGTCGAGTGCCGTAGTTAAATCGTCAAAGCAAAAGATCGTCCGATCGCGGCCCGAACCTTCGGCAGCTCCTGCAGGTTGAACATCAATCCCATGTAGGAGCTGCCGCAGGCTGCGATCTTTTGATCTGCTTTTTACCCCAGCTTTTGCGCCAGCACCGCAATGTGTTCCGGGCCAATCCCGCAGCAGCCGCCCAAATGGCTGGCACCGCGCTGCTGCCAATCCTGCGCCCAGTGCAGATACCCCGGCGGATCCAGATCGTCGCGCAACGGGTCGAGGCCGTCGTTGGCGGTCGCCTCTTTGGGTTGCGGTGGGAACGCATTGGCATACGCGCCGATGTGAATCTGCACGCCCAGGCGTTCGAAGGTATCGCGCGCCGCATCAATCGCCGCGCCGATCACCTCCGGCTGGCTGCAGTTGAACAGCAGCGTCTCCACGCCCAATTCCGCGGCCACCGCCGCTGCTTCGGCCACCGGTTCACCGGAACGCAAGCGCGGCACCTCATCGGTGTCTTCATCCTTCAAAGTAAACGACAGCCAGAACGGCTTGCCGTCCTGCGGCAGACCGGCGCGGATGGAGCGCGCCTCGATGATCGAGCTCTGGGTCTCCGCCAGCCACAGGTCGACATGCGGCGCCAGGCCGTTCACCAGTGGCGCCAGCAATTCGTTCACCCGCGCTGCTTCGAACAGGTCCGGGCGATAGGAGCCGAACAGCGGCGGCAACGAACCGGCCACCCGCACCGCTTTGCCCGACGCCTGCACCGCACGCTGCGCCAGCTCTCCGGCCAACGCCGCGAGTGCCTGACCTTCAGCAGCAAACCGCGCCTCGCCGATGTGAAACGGCACGACCGCATAGCTGTTGCTGGTGATCACATTGGCGCCACTGGCGATGTAGGCGGCGTGCACCGCTTCGACCGCTTGCGGCGCTTCGATCAGGGCCAGCGCCGACCACTCAGGCTGCCGAAACGGCGCCCCGGCGCGTTGCAACTCACGGCCCATGCCGCCATCGAGAATTACCGTGCTTGCTGTGCCCATATGCTTTTCACTCATATGCTTATGAAAATTACTCACTACCAGAGTAGTTCTTATAACTATTTAATACGCACCATCCGGTTAATAACAACCCCTTTTTTTCAGGTGTCGACTGTGAAATTTCAACCGCTACTGGCCCTGGGCCTGACGATTCTGGCCGCGTCCACTCAAGCCTTCGGCGGCGCCACACTCGATCGCGTCGAACAGAAAAAAGAACTGGTCGGCGTGCTGATGGAAAGCTACCCACCCTTCTCGTTTCTCAATGAGCAAAACCAGCTCGACGGCTTCGACGTGGACGTCGCCAAAGCCGTCGCGGACAAACTGGGGGTCAAGCTGCGCCTCGAAACGCCGTCCTGGGACGTCATTGCGGCCGGCCGCTGGAGCGGGCGCTATGACATCTGCATCTGCTCCATGACCCCGAGCAAGGCCCGCGCCGAAGTGTTCGATTTCCCGGTCGAGTACTACGCCTCGCCTGCCGTGATCGTGGTCAACGCCAAGGACGATCGCATCCACGGCGCCAAGGACCTGAGCGGCAAGAAAGTCGGCCTGACCAGCGCCAGCAGCTACGAAAGTTATCTGAACAAGAATCTGGTCATCGAAGGCGCCGAAGACACGCACCTGGAATACCCGTTCGAAGATGTGCAGATCGCTCCGTACGATACCGACAACGTTGCCTTTCAGGACCTGGGCCTGGGCGCCGGTGTGCGCCTGGACGCTATCCTCACCAACCTGGTGACCGCGCAGCCGCGCCTGAATCAGGATCAGCGTTTCAAACTGGCGGGCGCGCCGCTGTACTCGGAGCCGAACTCCGTGGCCATCGAAAAGGGTGACGCCGAGTGGGACGCCAAAGTGCGCGAGGTGTTTGCGCAACTCAAGCAGGACGGCACGCTGAGCAAGCTGTCGCAGAAATGGATCGGCGCCGACATCAGCCAATGACTGCCTTCCCGACACCTCCACAGCCGCCGCAACCGGTGGCTGAATCGCGCCTGCAACGGCTGTTCGGTTTCCGCACGCGCCTGTACCTGACATGGGCGGCGATGTTCAGCCTGTTCGCCGGGTTTTTCCTGAGCTTCGATTTGAAGCTCTCGATCATCCTCGACAAGCTGCCGAATCTGCTCGGCGTGCACCTGGCGCCCAACGGCTTTCTGCAGGGTGCGGCACTGACCCTGTTTCTCTGCGCGTGCGCCATCGTCGCCTCGTCCTTGCTGGGCTTCGTCACGGCCCTCGCGCGCCTGTCGAAAAGCGCCGTGGCGTTCGGTATCGCCAGTTTCTACACCTCGTTCTTTCGCGGCACGCCGCTGCTGATCCAGATCCTGCTGATCTACCTCGGCCTGCCGCAACTGGGTGTCGTACCCGGCGCGGTGGTGGCAGGGATCATTGCCCTGTCACTCAACTATGGCGCCTACCTCAGCGAGATTTTCCGCGCCGGCATCCTCGGCGTGCCCTACGGCCAACGCGAAGCTTCGCTGGCGCTGGGCATGCGCGAGAGCGTGATCTTCTGGCGCATCACCCTGCCCCAGGCGATGCGCACGATCATCCCGCCGACCACCAACCAGTTCATCTCGATGCTCAAGGACTCGTCACTGATCTCGGTGATGGGCGTCTGGGAAGTGATGTTTCTGGCGCAGTCCTACGGCCGCTCGAGCTATCGCTACATCGAGATGCTGACCACGGCGGCGATCATTTACTGGCTGATGTCGATTGGGCTGGAGTTGATTCAGGCGCGAATGGAGCGGCATTACGGCAAGGCTTATGTGCGGCGTAGCTAGGGTAATCAGCACCTTGCGGCAGCGTCGGATTTAATTGGTCTCTCGTCGGATCCGCACCACACCCATTTTCAGTCCAAACGGACGGAACACCGCATTCAACGATTTCAATGTCTGATTGCCCTCGCCATGCTCGATATGCACCAGCGTGCGAACCGATATTTTGCACATCCTGGCAAACTGGGTTTGATGCAAACCAGTCACTTCCACGCGTAGAAGGCGAACCGCTTCACCGATCTCCAGTGTCCCTTGGGCCAGTGCCTCTTGAATGTTTTCGATGAGCACCGTGCGCTCGGCTACCGTCATGCTCATTTCAGATCCCACTCTTTCAAGCGTTGCTCCAGATTTTTCAGATGGATTCCCGGGTGGTTCATCGTTCTGTCGGGCAAACCACTCGCCGTCAATAGGTCGGGGAGCGCCGCCAGAAGCTGGGCATCTTTACGCAAGCGTTCGAAAGGATCTGATGCGTCAGTCAAGCCCAGCTGCATTTAAATGCATTTAAGCAGGGATTTTATTGCTCAAAGATGCAATATATTGCACCTCGACTAAGATGGCCCGGTGCAATATGCAACAAAATGCAGATGCGACTGTGTTTAAGATCATATGAATACCAAGTAATGCTGGTCACCTTCCGACATCATTTTGTAAAAACCCATCGCTATACAGGACGGCCCGCTTATAACAAAAGGCCGTCCGTCCATGACCTTCCCGCCTCAGCGCTTGTCCCTCGCCGCCGTTCTGCTGATCACCGCCGGCACCGCCCACGGCAAGACCGTGCAGATCGACACTGCCACTACTGCCGCGCAAACCCTTGGCGGCAGTGACACGCTGACGATCTCGGCACCGGGCAGCATCACCAACAGCGGCAAGGCGGTGAGCCTGAAGGACGGCACCAGCGGCGCCGGTGTGGTGATCGATAACGCCGGGAAAATCGTTTCCAGCGGTGGCCGGGCCATCGACAGCAGTGGTGACCTGACCCAGGCGCGCAATTACCAGATCTACAACCGCAGCGGCGGGCAGATTCTCGGCGCCAATGACGCTTTGCGTATCGACAGCAACTTCGTCAGCGGCAGTCTGTTGATCGACAACAGCGGCGTGATTCGCTCGACCAGCGGTCAAGGCCTGGACCTCGATGCGCTGCGCAGCGACGGGGTCAAAACCACCCTCATCAACCGCGCTGGCGGACTGATTCGTGGCGATGCCAGCGACGGCATGAAGACCGGCGCCAACGCGACGATTACCAACTACGGTGAGATCTCCACCGGCGACTCGCACAACGCCGATGAGAAGTTCGATGGCATCGACATCGACTCGGCCAGCGGTGTCAGCGTGACCAACTACGGGGTGATTTCCGGCGGCCGCCATGGCATCACCACCGACCTCGGTGCGACGCTGGTCAACTATGGGCAGATCACCGGCCGCAATGGTTCCGGATTCGGTTCCGACGGCGATGGTACGGTGATCAACCACGGCACCATCACCGGTGCTTACTCAGGCTTGCAGGCGAACGGTGACGGTGATGGCGTGGACATCGACAAGATCGCCCACATCGAAAACTACGCCACCATTCAGGGCGTCGGTGCGGGAGGCGTGGACAAGGGTGGATTCACCAACGGCAGTGAAGGCATCGCCCTCGGCGGCGGCTACATTCTCAACGCGAGCAACGCACTGATCAGCGGCGCCAACAGCGCGATTCTGGTGGACGACGGCAGCGGTGGTTCGGGGCTGGCAGCCACTACTCTGGAGAACTACGGCACCATTCAAGGCCTCGACGGCTTCGGCGTGAAGTTCGTCGGCGAATTCGCCGACAACGTGATCAACGGCGGCACCATCAGCGGCAGCAACGGCCTGGCACTCGACCTCGGTGGCGGCAACGACAGCCTGACCCTGCGTAACGGCAGTCGCTTCGTCGGCGTGGTCGATGGCGGCAGCGGGTACGACCGGGTGGTGATGGACGATGCGGCGGGCGGCAACTTCGGCGCCAGCCGCAATTTCGAATGGCTGGAGGTCAGGCAAGGTGCGTGGACACTCACCGGCAGCGGCGATTTCAGCGATGGCGGCGCGGTGCGCAATGGCGCGACCCTGATCAACCAGGGCGGCATTGCCGGCAGCCTGACCGTAGACGCCGGCGGTGTGTATGCCGGTGGCGGCTCGGTGGGCAATCTCAACGTCAACGGCACGCTGCGTACCGACACCGGCCTCGGTCGCGCAACCATCGTCCATGACTTGAATATGGGCAGCGGATCGACCCTCGTCTACGGCGTCAACGCCGATGGCAGCAGCGCCCCGGTTCAGGTCGGCGGCACCGCCAGCCTCAATGGTGCGACCCTGGCGGTGAACCCCGGCAGCGGCACTTATCCGTGGCAGAGCCATTACACCGTGCTGCAAGCCGCCAACGTCAACGGCACCTTCGGCAACGTCACCAGCCACTACGCGTTCCTCACGCCGACGCTGGCCTATACGCCGACACAAGTCGACCTGACCTACACCCGCAATGACGTGGCCTTCAATCAGTTCGCGGCGACCGGCAACGGCAGCAACGCGGCCAACAGCCTGGCCACGATGGGCAAGAACAACGCGCTGTACAACGCCTTGCTCAACACCACCCAAAGCACGGCCGGCGCGGCGATCGAACAACTGGCCGGCGCCAGCAACGCCAATCTGACCAGCGCCACGCTCGGCGCCAGCAGTCAGGTGGGTAACAGCATGCTTTCGGCTATGCAACAAATGGGCGGCAGCCCGGGGTTGATGGTTGGCCTTGATCAACGCGACACCCCGGTGCTGGCGGCCAACGGCGTACCCTCGGAAGCGCGCAATCTGAATGACCCGAACGCGCGCGGACGCCTGTGGCTGCAAGCCATCGGCGGCTACGGCAAGCTCGACGGCGAGCACGGCAACAGCGGCCTGGAGCAACGCACCAAGGGCAGCGTACTGGGTGCCGACTGGGCACTGAATCCGCAGTGGCGCCTCGGCGTACTCGGCGGTTATTCGAAGACTGATCTGGACGCGACCGGCGTCGATGGCAACGTCGAGAGCTGGCACGCCGGCGTCTACGCACTGCGCCAGAGCGGCCCGTACTCCCTGCGCCTCGGCGCCGCCTACAGTGGCCATCAGGGCGAAAGCCAACGCACGGTGGCGTTCAATGGTTTCAGTGATCGGCCCAAAGGCGATTACGACGCCGACAGCCAGCAAGCCTTCGCCGAACTCGGCTATGCCATGGGCAGCGGTCGCCTCAGCGCCGAGCCGTTCGCCAGCGTCGGCTACCAGCGCTACCACCGCGACCGTTACCAGGAAAAGGGTGGCGCCGCCGCACTCGACGTCGACAACCAGACCCAGGACAACTTCAGCAGCACCTTCGGCCTGCGCCTGGCGCACCTTAATAGCCTGGACAACGGCATGAGCCTGACCCCGCGCATGGCCGCTGGCTGGAAGCACACCTACGGCGATGTCAGCAGCTCGACGCGTCAGGCATTCGTGGTCGGCGGCAGCGCATTCAATGTCGATGGCAGTTCGCTGGACCGCGACAGTCTGGTGCTCGAAGCCGGACTGGATCTGGGGATTTCCGCCCGGCATACACTGGGCGTCGGCTACAGCGGCGAGATCGGCAACAACAGCCGCAACCATGGGTTGATCGGGCAGTGGCAGATGAGTTTCTGATTATTGCCAGCGGGTAGCGTCGACAATTTGCATAGGAAAAGGCGTCGCTCAATCGGGGCTAATTCTTCCGATTTCCTGGCGCCGCCGTTTTTCCGCAAAACGTACTGACTTCGCCCGGCAACACCGTGGGAAGTAGCTGACATCGGCCCCACGGGCCGCCATCCTAGAGTTCGGTCTCCTGTCAAAAGAGGCCGCACTTGATGCCCGTTCAACACCAATACCGACCCCAAAAACTGGCGCTGGCGATTGCGCTGACGCTCGGCTGCGCCCAACTCGCTCAGGCACAGCAACCGCCTGATCTGACACCGTCAGCCGAAACGCTGGTCGAGACCATTGAGCAGTTTATTAACGCTGAGACCACGGTCAAACATCCTCCCCACAAAGAAAAAGTCCCCGCAACAAACGGTGTGTCTCTGCACTTAGATGAGCGCAATGACCTCGTCACCCTGCAGACCCGGGGCAGCTTTGCCGGGCAGGTGGATGCCGGGGGCGGCAGCAACGTCCTGCAACTGGACGCCACCAAGGGAACCTTGGGCGAAACCAGAAATTTTGCTGGCCTGGAGGTAACGAGAGGTAAATGGCTACGTACCGGCGCTGAAGATTTCAACCTCGGCGTAGTGGTTCGAGCCAAAGCCCAATTGACCAACGAAGGGAGCATTGCGGGGCACGCGTCGACCCAGGGCATTCTCATCAACAAAGGACAAATCAAGGGTGATGCCATTGTTCTCGCGGGTGGCGACCTGACCAACCGAGGATTCATTGGCGGCAACGTCAGCGTCCATGAAAAAGGCCATTTCGCCGGTAGCGGAACCGTGGGCGGGTTGGACGTGCAAGGGCGCTTTAGCGTGGATCAGGTGTATGGCGTACCTATAATCGAAAAAGACCTGAACCTGTCCCCTACCGCAGAGCTGTTGTACGCCGTCGATGCCTCCGCTGCGAGTCCGACCATAGCGGTCAAGGGAACGGCTAATCTGGGCGGTGCGACCCTCAAGCTGCTCGGTGCCGGCGACTTCCCGCAAAGCAGTCAGCACACGATTTTAAATGCCGCAAAAGTCGTGGGGGAGTTTGGTACGGTCGAGAACAATTTGGCCTATATGACACCAACGCTGCAGTACGAGCAGCAAAGCGTGGGTTTGACCTACACCCGCAATGGCACGCCGCTGGAAAATCTGGCGACCAACGAAAATGCACAGGCGCTTGGCGAAAGCATCGAAGAAAAAACCTCGACACCGCCAGAACCTCAGCAACCTCAGCAACCTCAGCAACCTCAGCAACCTCAGCAACCTCAGCAACCTCAGCAACCTCAGCAACCTCAGCAACCTCAGCAACCTCAGCAACCTCAGCAACCTCAGCAACCTCAGCAACCTCAAAAGCCTGAGGCACTTCGTCAACCAAGCAAAGCCATGGGCGATGCCCCACCTCAAAATGCCGCCGTCACTGCTCTGCTTGGCGCTAGCAAGCCGACGGCCAGCGTGGCCCTCGACCAACTCGCCGCCGGCAGCAACGCCAATCTCGCCAAAGCCACACTGAGCAGCGTCAATCCGGTCAGCGCCAGCATGCTCTCGGCGATGCATCAACTGGACAACCGTAATGCTGCGCAGGGATCGGGGAATGCGCCGCGTCTGGCGGCTGGCAGCGAAGGCAACGGGCGGGTCTGGCTGCAAGCGCTGGGGCACGGCGGCAAGGTCGATCGTGACGCCGACAGTGTCCTGAAGCATTCCACCCAAGGTCTGGTACTGGGTGCCGACTGGCGACTCGACGAGCAATGGCATGTCGGCCTGATGGGCGCGAAAGCGCAAACCCGCTTCGACGCCCGACACTTCGACGGCGATCTCGACAGTTGGCACCTCGGCGCCTACGCGCTGCGGCAGGACGGCCCGTTCGCCCTGCGCCTGGGGGCCTCGTACGGCCATCATGACGGCAACGGCAAACGTCGCGTCGACTTCAATGGTTTCAGTGATCGGCTCAAGAGCAGCTATGACGCCAGCACCCAGCAGGTCTTTGCCGAAGTCGGCTACAACCTCGGTCGTGGCAACGTCAGCATCGAACCGTTCGCCAGCGTCGGCTATCAACGCTATCAGCGTGACGGCTACACCGAGAAAGGTGGCGATGCGGCACTCAAGGTTCACGGGCAAACACGGGCGAATCCGAGCAGCACCCTCGGCCTGCGCATGGCGAACACCAGCCACCTGTCCAATGGCATGCAGCTGACGCCGCGCCTGAGCGCGAGCGTAAAACACACCTACGGTGAGCTCGACAACGAAACGCGCCAGCAACTGGTCAGGGGTGGCAAAAGCTTTGAAGTCACCGGAGCCGAGATGGATCGCAACAGCTTTACGCTGGATGCGGGTGTGGATCTGACTCTGTCCGCCCGCAACACCTTGGGCATTGGCCTCACTGGCGAGGCCGGCAACGACAGCCGCAGTTACGGCGTGACAGGCCAGTGGCGAATGGCGTTCTGACACAACGCGCTTGTGTAGGAGCTGCCGCAGGCTGCGATCTTTTGACTTTGCTCTTGAAGATCAAAAGATCGCAGCCTGCGGCAGCTCCTACAGAGGACGGTAAATTGCAGGCAAAAAAAGGGGAGCACATGCCCCCCCGAGGTTTAAAGCGTTGGATCGCGGCAGTTATCTCAGCCTTCGATCTCGATCAGGATTTCACCCGGATTCACTCGGTCGCCCTTGGCAACGTGAATGGCCGTGACCTTGCCGGCAATCGCCGCCTGGACTTCGGTTTCCATCTTCATCGCTTCGGTGATCAACACAGCCTGGCCGGCCTTGACGGTGTCGCCCTCCTTGACCAGCACATCGACGATGTTGCCCGGCATGGTGGTGCTGACGTGGCCCGGCGCAGACGCCTGTTTACGCTTGCTGCTGCCACCGCTGACGAACTCGTTGAGCGGTTCGAACACCACTTCTTCCGGCATGCCGTCGATGGACAGGTAGAAGTGACGCTTGCCTTCGGCCTTCACGCCAACCCCAGTGATGTCGACGCGGTAGGTTTCGCCGTGGACGTCGATGACGAACTCGGTCGGTACGCCTTCGCCACCCGCTGAGGCGACCTTGCCGGCTTCAGGAATCGGCAACAGCACTTCCGGGGTCAGGGTGCCGGCGGCACGCTCTTCGAGGAACTTGCGCCCGATGTCCGGGAACATGGCGAAAGTCAGCACGTCTTCTTCGGACTTGGCCAGTGCGCCGATGTCGGCACGCAGCTTGGTCATTTCCGGCTTGAGCAGATCGGCCGGACGTACGTCGATCACCTCTTCGCTGCCGATGGCCTGACGACGCAACTTCTCGTTGACCACGCCCGGCGCCTTGCCGTAGCCGCCTTGCAGGTACAGCTTCACTTCGTTGGTGATGGTCTTGTAGCGCTCGCCGGCCAGCACGTTGAAGAACGCCTGGGTGCCGACGATCTGCGAAGTCGGCGTCACCAGTGGCGGGAAACCAAGGTCTTCACGCACCCGCGGGATTTCCGCCAGCACCTCGCCCATTCGGTTCAGCGCGCCCTGCTCTTTCAACTGGTTGGCGAGGTTGGAGATCATCCCGCCCGGCACCTGGTTGACTTGCACGCGGGTATCGACGGCGGTGAACTCGCTTTCGAACTGGTGGTACTTCTTGCGCACGGCGTAGAAGTACAGACCGATCTCCTGCAGCAGTTCCAGGTTCAGACCGGTGTCGTATTCGGTGCCTTTAAGCGCTGCGACCATCGACTCAGTGCCCGGATGGCTGGTGCCCGAGGCGAAGCTGGAGATCGCGGTGTCGATGTGGTCGGCACCGTTTTCAATGGCCTTCAATTGGCACATCGCCGCCAGACCCGCCGTGTCATGCGAATGGATGAACACCGGCAGCGACTGCTCGGCTTTCAACGCACGGACCAGTTCACCGGTGGCGTATGGGGTCAGCAGACCGGCCATGTCCTTGATCGCGACCGAGTCGCAGCCCATGGCTTCCATCTGCTTGGCTTGCGCCACAAACGCGTCGATGGTGTGCACCGGGCTGGTGGTGTAGGCGATGGTGCCCTGGGCGTGTTTGCCCGCAGCCTTCACCGCTTCGATGGCTACGCGCAGGTTACGCACGTCGTTCATCGCGTCGAAGATGCGGAACACATCGATGCCGTTGACCGCGGCCTTGGCAACAAAGGCTTTGACCACGTCATCGCTGTAGTGGCGGTAGCCCAGCAGGTTCTGCCCGCGCAGGAGCATTTGCAGACGGGTGTTAGGCAGCGCGGCGCGCAGTTGGCGCAGGCGTTCCCACGGATCTTCTTTGAGGAAACGTACGCAGGCGTCGAACGTCGCGCCGCCCCAGCATTCCAGCGACCAGTAGCCGACTTTGTCGAGCTTGTCGCAGATCGGCAGCATGTCTTCGGTGCGCATGCGGGTGGCGAGCAGCGATTGGTGGGCGTCGCGCAGGATGGTGTCGGTTACGAAAATTTTCTTGGTCATTGTTGTATTCCTCACAGGCCTGCGTGGGCGGCGATGGCGGCGGCGATGGCCAGGGCCAGCTCTTCGGGTTTGCGCTTGATCGAGTAGTTGGTCAGTTCCGGGTGGCTTTCAACGAAGCTGGTATTGAACTGGCCGCTACGGAATTCCGGATTGCGCAGGATTTCCTGGTAGTACGCGGCGGTGGTTTTCACGCCTTGCAGACGCATGTCGTCGAGGGCGCGCAGGCCCCGATCCATGGCCTCTTCCCAGGTCAACGCCCAGACCACCAGTTTCAGGCACATCGAATCGTAGAACGGCGGAATGGTGTACCCGGTGTAGATCGCTGTGTCGGTACGCACGCCGGGGCCGCCGGGGGCGTAGTAGCGGGTGATCTTGCCGAAGCTCGGCAGGAAGTTGTTTTTCGGGTCTTCGGCGTTGATGCGGAACTGCAACGCGAAACCACGGTGCTGGATGTCTTCCTGCTTAACCGACAGCGGCAGGCCGGAGGCGATGCGGATCTGCTCACGAACAATGTCGATCCCGGTGATTTCTTCGGTGATGGTGTGCTCCACCTGCACCCGGGTGTTCATCTCCATGAAATACACCTCGCCCTCGGCGAGCAGGAACTCCACGGTGCCGGCGTTCTCGTAACCCACGGCCTTGGCTGCGCGCACCGACAGGTCGCCGATGTAGGCGCGCTGTTCCGGGGTCAGTTGCGGGCTCGGGGCGATCTCGATCAGCTTCTGGTTGCGGCGCTGGATCGAGCAGTCACGCTCGAACAGGTGCACCACGTTGCCGAAGCTGTCGCCGAGGATCTGCGCTTCGATGTGCTTGGGATTGACGATGCATTTTTCCAGGAACACTTCCGCCGAACCGAACGCTTTGGTCGCTTCGGAGATCACCCGGGGGAAGTTCTGTTCGAGTTCTTCGCGGCTGTTGCAGCGACGAATGCCGCGCCCGCCACCACCGGAGGTGGCCTTGAGCATCACCGGATAACCGATGCGGTCGCCCTCGGTCAGGGCTTCTTCGATACCCGACACGTTGCCTTCAGTGCCCGGGGTGACCGGCACACCGGCCTTGATCATGCTGCGGCGGGCTTCGGTCTTGTCGCCCATGCGGCGAATGACTTCTGCCGACGGGCCGATGAATTTGATTCCGCGTTCGGCGCAGATGTCTGCCAACTCGGCATTTTCCGAGAGAAAGCCGTAACCGGGGTGCAATGCATCGCAACCGGTTTCCACCGCCAGATTCACCAGCTTGCGCGGGTTGAGGTAACCGGCCAGTGGCTCGGCACCGATGCTGTGGGCTTCGTCCGCACGCTTCACATGCAAGGCATGGCGGTCAGCGTCGGAAAAAATCGCTACCGAGCGAATGCCCATCTCGGCGCAGGCCCGCACGATTCGTACGGCAATCTCACCACGGTTGGCGATCAGGATCTTTTTTATCACTTGGAAATTCCCTTGAGCCGGTGGCACCACGACCTGCTAGACCCAGGTCGACGCGTGACCAAATGTTTCAATCTGGTCGCGACCCCACACTAGCCCTCGCAAGGGATTAACAAAAATGAATTAAAATTGGGTCAGGCATAAGCAAAGACTTATAGTTAAACCATCAGCCTGCCGTCAGAGCCCATAAAAAATGCGTAAGTCCTTGATGCGTATGACATTACGCCAATTGCAGATCTTCAACGAAGTGTGTGATTTACGTTCCTACAGCCGCGCCGCCGATGAAATGTCTCTCACACAACCGGCCGTCAGCCTACAGATTCGTCAGCTTGAAGAGCTGATCGGCCAGCCATTATTCGATTATGTCGGCAAAAAACTCTACATGACCGAGGCTGCCGAGGCCCTGCAGCGTGCCAGCCGGGACATCTTCGGGCGCCTGGAAAACCTCGATATGCAGCTCTCGGACATGCAGGGCTCGCTGCAGGGCCAGCTGAAACTGGCAGTGGAATCCAGCGCCAAATACTTCGTGCCGCACCTATTCGCCGCCTTCAAGCGCCAGCACCCGGAAGTGAACCTGCAACTGACCGTGGTCAACCGCGGCCAGGTGATTCGTCGTCTTTCGGACAACCGCGACGACCTGGTGATCATGTCGATGGTGCCGCAGGACATGGGCCTGGAATTTCTGCCGTTCCTGAACAATCCGATTGTCGCTGTGGCGCGCCCGGATCATCCGTTGGCGCACATGGGGCCGCTGCGTTTGCAGGATCTCGAGCCTTACACGTTGCTGATCCGCGAACCGGGTTCGGGCACACGACTGGCCTGCGAGGAATACTTCAAAGAGAAACGCGTGCACTTCACCCAGACTCAGGAAGTGGCCTCGGCCGAAGCCCAGCGCGAATGCGTGGTGGCGGGTCTGGGCCTGGCGCTGTTGACGCGCCACGCCCTGAACCTGGAGCTGGCAACCGGCGGCCTGGTCGAGCTGCCGGTCGAAGAGTTGCCGCTGTTTCGCAGTTGGTGCCTGGTGCAAGCCAAGGCCAAACGGCTGTCACCGGTGGCGCACGCCTTCCTGGCGTTTATCCGCAGCGAACGCGTGCAGATCAGCGCGCTGGTTGAGCGCTTCGACGGGAAGCTGCCGGTGCTGCCTGCCAGTAGTTGAGTTCGATGTCCTCGGGAAAATCGTTGATTTCGCTCTGAAGCTGACGGAGTTCGAAGCGATCTTCGATGGCGCGACGGAATTCCATGCGGCGCTGGTCTTCCTGTTGACGACGGGTTTTCGCGGCGCTGTTGCGTTCTTCGTAGGGCTGAGCCATTTCGAGTCTCCCAAGGCGAGTACGGGAGTTTCACGATAGGCGTAGGGGATGACGGTTTGGCTGCGCGGGGATGACAGTGCGATGAAACTTTGCCGATTGCGTTTCATTGTGGCGAGGGAGCTTGCTCCCGCTGGACTGCGAAGCAGGCCCGGCCTTTCAGGGCCGCTGCGCGCCCCATCGGGAGCAAGCTCCCTCGCCACAAAAGCAGGCTTCAGTCATCCAGCGCTTTTGCAGCTTTCGGGGACAGCCGCAAGCTGCGCAGACTGCGCTTCACGCTCTTCAGGTGATTGACCAGGCTCGGCCCGCGCGCCATGGCCACGCCCATGGCCAGCACGTCGATCACCACCAGATGGGCGATGCGCGAGGTCAGCGGCGTATAGATTTCGGTGTCTTCGTGCACATCGATCGCCAGGTTGACGGTCGACAGCTCGGCCAGCGGTGTCTGGCTCGGGCACAGGGTGATCAACGATGCGCCGCTCTCGCGAACCAGGTTGGCGGTGATCAGCAGATCCTTGGAGCGCCCGGACTGGGAAATGCAGATCGCCACGTCGGTCGGCTTCAGCGTCACCGCCGACATCGCTTGCATGTGCGGGTCGGAATACGCCGCCGCGGTCAGCAGCAAACGGAAGAACTTGTGCTGCGCATCCGCCGCCACCGCGCCCGACGCACCAAAGCCGTAGAACTCGACACGCTGCGCCTGAGACATCAGCGTCACCGCGCGCTGCAATTCCACCGGATCGAGCTTCTCGCGAACCTCCATCAAGGTATGCAACGTGGTGTCGAAAATTTTCAGACTGTAGTCGGCGACCGAGTCGTCTTCATGGATCGCGAACTGACCGAAACTGGCACCGGCGGCCAGGCTTTGCGCCAGTTTGAGCTTGAGATCCTGAAACCCGGAGCAGCCGATGGCCCGGCAGAAACGCACGATGGTCGGCTCGCTGATGCCGACGCTGTGAGCCAGGTCGGCCATGGAACTGTGCATCACGGCCGCAGGGTCAAGCAGCACGTGGTCGGCGACCTTGAGCTCCGACTTGCGTAACAGGTGACGTGACTGGGCGATGTGTTGCAGCAGATTCAAGGGGCTGGACTCTTCTTATGGGCAAGGATGTAGCACGCTTGTAGTTATACTACATGAATTGGCTTTTTGCCTGCTCAATGCGTAACTCCATGTCCCCGTATCAGGCGCGATGGACTGCATGTAGCCCTTAAAACGAATTTCCCTGTTCGCGCAAAAGCCCGGCCAGACGCTCGGCCTCCACTGGACGACTGATCAGATACCCCTGCACCTCGTCGCAGCGTTCAGCACGTAAAAAATCCAGCTGCTCCTGCCGCTCGACACCTTCGGCGACCACTTTCAACGACAGCCCGTGAGCCATGGCGATGATCGCCCGAGTGATCGCCGCATCCTCGCTGCCCTGCCCCAATCCGCGAATGAATGCCTGATCGATCTTCACGTAATCCACCGGAATCCGTTTGAGGTAACTCAGCGACGAATAGCCGGTGCCGAAATCGTCGATTGCCAGCTTCACCCCCAGATCGCGCAACTGCTGGAAGGTCGCGATGATGTGTTCGACGCTGTCGAGCAACTGGCTCTCAGTGAGTTCCAGTTCGAGGTAGTGCGGCGCCAGCCCGGTTTCCTCCAGCACCTGGCGCACCAGACTGACCAGTTTGCCCTGACGCAGTTGATGCACCGACAGGTTCACCGATACCCGAATCGGCGCCAGCCCCTGGCGCTGCCATTCGCACGCCTGCCAGCAGGCCTGGCGCAGCACGAATTCGCCGATCGGGCCGATCAGTCCGGTTTCCTCGGCCAGACCGATGAAGTCCCCCGGCGGCACCCGGCCCATGCTTGGGTGATCCCAGCGCACCAGCGCTTCCGCCGCATTCAGGCGCCCGGTCTGCAGGCACAGCTTCGGCTGGTAGAACACCTTGAGCTGCTTGTCCTCGATGGCTTTGCGCAACTGGTTCTCCAGTTGCAGACGCTCAAGGGTGCTGGCTTGCAGGCTGTCGGTGTAAAACTGGAAATTGTTGCCGCCCAGATGCTTGGCGTGTTGCATCGCCATGTTCGATTGACTGACCAGCGCGGAAATCTCCCGGGCGTTGTCCGGCAGCATGCTGATGCCCATCGAGGCACTGACCACCAGTTCATGCCCTTCGATCGTCAACGGCAGACGCAGCTTGCTCGACAGACGCGTGGCGACCCGCGCCAGGCTCGACAGGTTGCCGTAGGCATCGAACAGCACGGCAAATTCGTCGCCGGAGAGCCGCGCGATGGTGTCGGCCTCCGGCAACGCATTGACCAGCCGTCGTGCCATTTTCTGCAATAGCTGATCCGCCACCTCGTGACCGAGGCTGTCGTTGAGCAGCTTGAAACGATCCAGATTGATGTGCAGCAGCGCCAGACTGCGGCGCCCGCCCTGCCGCACGCGCTGGTGGGCTTCGTGCAGGCGTTCGCGGAACAGCGAGCGATTGGCCAGCCCGGTCAGCTCATCGTAGTGCGTCAGGAAGCGCATGCGCTCTTCGGATTCGCGCCGCGCCGAAAGATCGGCGAAGAAGCCGACGATATGGCTGACATTTCCCCGACTGTCGCGCACCGCGTTGAGTTGCAGCCACTGCGGATACAGCTCGCCGTTCTTGCGGGTTTCGACCAGTTCGCCCTGCCAGCTGCCGTGCTGCTCCAGTGCGTGACGGATCGAGACGTAATGCCGCCGCGCATCACGACTGCACGGCAGCTCGACGACATTGCGCCCGAGCATGTCGTCGATGTCATAACCGGTGACACGACTGAACGCCTGATTGATCGCGATCAGCGCGTAGTTCGGATCGAGAATGACGATGCCTTCGCTGGCCGCTTCGAACACCGTGGCCGCCAGTCGCTGCTGTTCTTCAAGACTTTTGCTCGCGCTGATGTCGCGCCGGGTACCGACCATGCGGATCACCCGCCCACTGTCACTGCGCTCCACGGCGCGACCGCGGTCCTCGATCCACACCCAATGGCCGTCGCCGTGACGCACGCGGTATTCGATCTGATAGTCCTCGGTGCGCCCTTTCAGGTGTTCGATCAGCGCCTGCTTGAGCGACGGCACGTCCTCGGGGTGCAGGCGGGGCTTGAGGTCGCGCAGGATCGCCGTGACGTACTCCGGCGCGAGGCCGAACAGTTCCTGGATCTGCGTGTGATGGACTTCGTCGGTTTGCAGGTTCCAGTCCCACAACCCCAGCTCACTGGCCTTTAACGCCAAGGCCAGACGGGCTTCGCTTTTGATGAGTGCCTGGCTGGCCACATCCAGTTCACGGCTGCGCAGGGCCACGCGATCTTCCAGTTCGACCTGAGCCTCGCGCAACTGGCCCTCGGCGCAGCGCCGCTGTTCGATCTCTTTGCCCAGTTCCTGGTTGAGCTGTTCGCTGCGGCTCTGTGCCCGCTGCAAGTGTTCGATGAGGTGTTGGTTCTGAAAGCGCCGCAGCAGGCCGCGATCAATCAGCCGATTGACCTGCCACGCCACTACGCTGAGCGAGCCCAGCAGGATCAGCCCGAGCCAGCCCCAACCGCGCGCCAGTTCATCGCCGCCCCAGAACAGGTAACCGATCGCCGGCAGCAGGCACGGCAAGGTGAAGGAAAGAAACGCCGGCAGACTGACCGCGTAGGCAACACTGGCCGACAACGTCGCAGCACCGATCAGGCCGAAGACCCAGGCCTGCTGCATGAAATTGTCGGCGGGCACCAACGCAATACCGGCCCCGGCGAGCGTCAGGCCGGTCATGGTCGAACCGAGCAGGAACATGCGGAACCAGATCGGCTGAGCCTGACGATCGGGGATTGCCGAATCGAAGGCCGCGACCTGAATCACCCGCAGCGCCACCAGCGACAGCAGCCAGACCAGCCAGATGCTGACCACGAAATAGCGCTGCGGGCTCCAGAGCAAACCGGCGCAGACCAGACCATTGATCAACATGAAGAGTGTGGGCAGCAATGAGCCCTGATAAAGCAGACGCGTGCGTTCGACCGCCATCTCGGTGGCGTAGTGTTTGCGGATAACCCGGGGTTCCACAGAGGGGCCCGACAGTTCGGAGCTGAGGGTCATGGGCAACGTTCTTGTTCTTATTAGGACGGGCATGCGCCCGAAATGTGCACGGAGCATACACAAGCCGTTCCAGTTGCCAAACTGCTCCAGATCATAATTTCAGCGAAACTTTTCGCCCCCGCAGCGCCGACAAAACCCGCAGAGCGAGGCGGGCCGAAGCCTGTAGCGAGTGACCGACCGGTCGTCATTGACGGCACTTTCATCGGCTAATGCAAAGCTCGGTTTGCCCGGGCCTGCGGCGCACCCTAGAATGCCCCGATGCGCGATGATCTCTCCCTTCTGCTGAACTCCCTCAACGATGCCCAACGCCAGGCCGTAGCAGCCCCCGTTGGCCGT
Organism: Pseudomonas sp. 14P5.3.2; assembly: GCF_057799175.1. Lineage (NCBI taxonomy): Bacteria > Pseudomonadati > Pseudomonadota > Gammaproteobacteria > Pseudomonadales > Pseudomonadaceae > Pseudomonas > Pseudomonas sp. 14P5.3.2. The sequence continues at coordinate 150,668 of NZ_JBYOKU010000002.1, forward strand.
CAGTTGGTCCTGGCCGGTGCCGGCTCCGGTAAAACCCGAGTGCTGGTGCACCGTATCGCCTGGTTGATCCAGGTCGAAAACGCCTCGCCCCACTCCATTCTGTCGGTGACCTTCACCAACAAGGCCGCTGCCGAGATGCGTCATCGCATCGAGCAGTTGCTGGGTATCAACCCGGCCGGCATGTGGGTCGGCACCTTCCACGGCCTGGCGCACCGCTTGCTGCGCGCGCACTGGCAGGAAGCGGGCTTGAGCCAGACCTTCCAGATTCTCGACAGCGACGACCAGCAGCGACTGGTCAAGCGGGTGATCCGCGAGCTGGGGCTGGACGAACAGCGCTGGCCGGCCCGTCAGGCACAGTGGTTCATCAACGGGCAGAAAGACGAAGGTCTGCGTCCGCAACACATTCAGGCCAGCGGCGACTTGTACCTGGCGACCATGCGCGGCATCTATGAGGCCTACGAGGCGGCCTGCCAGCGCGCCGGCGTGATCGACTTCTCCGAACTGCTGCTGCGCGCGCTCGACCTGTGGCGCGACCATCCGGGCCTGCTGGCGCACTATCAGAAGCGCTTCCGCCATATCCTCGTCGACGAGTTCCAGGACACTAACGCCGTGCAGTACGCCTGGTTGCGTCTGCTCGGCAAGGGCGGTGACAGCCTGATGGTGGTCGGCGACGACGACCAGTCGATCTACGGCTGGCGCGGAGCGAAAATCGAGAACATCCATCAGTACTCGTCGGACTTCCCGGATTCGGTAACCATTCGTCTGGAGCAGAACTATCGCTCCACTGCCGGCATCCTCAAGGCCGCCAACGCCTTGATCGCGAACAACACCGGGCGTCTCGGCAAAGAGCTGTGGACCGACGGCGGCGACGGCGAAGCGATCAACCTGTACGCCGCGTTCAACGAACACGACGAAGCGCGCTACGTTGTCGAAACCATCGAAAGCGCGCTGAAAACCGGCCTGGCCCGCAGCGACATCGCGATTCTCTACCGCTCCAACGCCCAATCGCGCGTTTTGGAAGAAGCCTTGCTGCGCGAGCGCATTCCGTACCGCATCTATGGCGGCCAGCGCTTTTTCGAACGCGCGGAAATCAAGAACGCCATGGCCTACCTGCGCCTGCTCGAAGGCCGTGGCAACGATGCCGCACTGGAGCGGGTGATCAACGTCCCGGCCCGTGGTATTGGCGAGAAAACCGTCGAAGCGATCCGCGACCATGCACGCCACAGCGATGTGTCGATGTGGGAAGCGATGCGCCAACTGGTCGCCAATAAAGGCCTGACCGGTCGTGCTGCCGGCGCCTTGGGTGCGTTTATCGAGCTGATCGAGAACCTTGCCGCCAAGTGCATGGAGATGCCGCTGCATCTGATGACCCAGACCGTCATCGAGCAATCGGGGCTGATCGCCTATCACGAAGCGGAAAAAGGCGAGAAAGGCCAGGCCCGGGTAGAAAACCTTGAGGAGCTGGTCAGCGCCGCGCGCAACTTCGAGAACACCGAAGAAGACGAAGAGCTGACGCCGCTGGCGGCGTTCCTTGGCCACGCTTCGCTGGAAGCCGGCGACACTCAGGCCGACGAACACGAAGACAGCATTCAATTGATGACCCTGCACAGCGCCAAGGGCCTGGAATTCCCTTACGTGTTCCTGGTGGGCATGGAAGAAGGCCTGTTTCCGCACAAGATGAGCCTGGAAGAACCGGGTCGTCTTGAAGAAGAACGTCGCCTGGCCTACGTCGGCATCACCCGCGCCATGCAGAACCTGGTGATGACCTATGCTGAAACCCGACGCCTGTACGGCAGCGAAACCTACAACAAGGTCTCGCGTTTCGTCCGTGAAGTGCCGAAGGGTCTGATTCAGGAAGTACGCCTGTCGAACAGCGTCAGCCGACCGTTCGGCGGCAACCAGTCGATGAGCGGCAGCAACCTGTTCAGCGGCAGCGAGATTCCGGAAACCGGCTTCAGCCTGGGTCAGGCGGTGCGTCACTCGATCTTCGGCGACGGCGTGATCCTCAACTTCGAAGGCGCCGGCGCGCAGGCGCGGGTGCAGGTGAACTTCAGCGAAGGCAGCAAGTGGCTGATGCTCGGGTACGCGAAGCTGGAAGCCATCTGACGCCGGTTTCGCTTTTCTGTGGGAGCGAGCCTGCTCGCGAATGACATCACCGTGGTTGATCTGATAAACCGCAGTGTGGCTTTCGCGAGCAGGCTCGCTCCCACAGGGGTCGGCGTTGGATGATCTAACAAGGACATTTCCATGGGCTCAGGCTTCTTTTCTTCCTGGACATTCTGGGCCCTGCTCTCGGCGACTTTCGCCGCGCTGACGGCGATCTTCGCCAAGATCGGCATCGAAAACGTCAATTCCGACTTCGCCACCCTGCTGCGCACCATCGTGGTCCTGGTCAGTCTGGCCTTGATTTTGTACGCGACGGGCCAATATCAGTCATTGGGATCGATTTCCGCCAAGAGCTATCTGTTCCTGCTGTTGTCCGGCCTGGGTACCGGCGCGTCGTGGCTGTGCTACTTCCGCGCGCTGAAAGTCGGCCCGGCCTCGCTGGTTGCGCCAGTGGACAAACTCAGCGTGGTACTGGTGGCGGTGCTCGGCGTGATCCTGCTGGGCGAGAAACTCGACTTGCGCCAATGGGGCGGCATCGGCCTGATCACCGCCGGTGTGGTGCTGCTGGCATTGCGTCGATAAGCAAGTTTCCCGCTGAACCTATCCCATTTTCCTACAGACAAAAGTACATGGCCTTATTGCTTCGACGGAGCTGAACATAACCTGTCAGGCAAAAGCCCGAAACACTCTCTCGCTAGCCAGTAACACTTCAGCTGTGCAACATGGCGCGCGTGTCTCCACAAACGGGAATTCCCTTTATGAAACGTTTTCTTAGCATCGCCATGGCGTTGTGCATCGGCCTGACGATGAGCCTCGACGCCAACGCCAAGCGCTTTGGTGGTGGCAAAAGCGCCGGCGCTGCGCCGACGCACCAGACCAGCCAGATGGCTCCTTCTTCCCCAGGCATGGGCGGCGCAGCAGCGACCGCTGGTGCTGCCGGCGCTGCCGGTGCCGCTGCCAAGGCTGGCGGCGCTTCGAAATGGCTCGGCCCTCTGGCCGGTATCGCCGCCGGTGGCCTGCTCGCTTCCATGTTCATGGGCGGCGGCTTCCAGGGCATGCAGATCTTCGACATCCTGATCATGGCCGTGATCGCGTTCGTGATCTTCCGCTTCATCGCCGCTCGTCGACGCAAGCAGCAGGAGCACCTGGCTCCGGCCGGCGCGCCGATGCAGCGTGAAGTATTCGAGCAGAAACCTGCTGCCATGGGTTCGATCTTCGGTGGTTCGGCCGCACCGGTTGCCGCTCGTCCGGTGATCAACGCACCAGCCTGGTTCAACGAGCAGAACTTCCTTGCCGCCGCGCGCAGCCATTTCCAGGCGCTGCAGCAGCACTGGGACGCCAACGAAATGGACAAGATCGCCGAGTTCGTGACCCCGCAGATGCTCGACTTCCTCAAGCGTGAGCGTGCGGATCTGGGCGACGGCTTCCAGTCGACTTACATCGAAAACCTGCAGGTTCAGCTGGACGGCGTGGATGATCGCGCCGACAAGACCATCGCCACCCTGACCTTCAGCGGTGTGTCGAAGACCTCGCGTTTCGACCAGGGCGAAGTGTTCAGCGAAAGCTGGAACATGGAACGCCCACAAGGCGAAAACCAGCCTTGGCTGGTGGCCGGTATCCGCCAGAACGGCTGATCCCCATCGCGTTACGCATGTGGTAATAAAAACCCCGGCCTCGGCCGGGGTTTTCTATTTCACGGTTGCATCTATAGCGAGCTACTGTATAAACCGGCCCATATAAACCGCGCCATTCAAGCAAGAGGATCCCGGACGTGGAAGAAATCATCGAACAACTGCGCGAAGCCAACGAACCCGTACCGGTTCCCCTGGAATTGCCCGACGAAGACCAATTGGTAGAAATCGAAGAAGAACTCTTCATCAACATCCCGTTCGTCTTCAAAGAGTTTCTGCTGACCGTCAGTGACGTGGTGTACGGCAGCCTCGAGCCGGTGACCGTCACCGACCCGCAATCGCACACCTATCTGCCGGACGTGGCGGCCAACGCCTGGGACATCGGCGTACCGCGCGACCTGATCCCGATCTGCCAGGACGGCGACAACTACTACTGCGTCGAAGAAGACGGCACCGTAGTGCTGTGGTCCGGCGAAGAAGAGCTGATCACCGAAGAATCCTGGGAATCGGTGTGGCACTGGGCGCGGGACGTCTGGCTGGAGAGCTGATTCGCCAGATGCCCGGGCCGGTCAGTGCCCCGACGACTCCTTGTGGTTGTCGAGGGTTTCCAGCAGGGCCACCTGCATCCGCGTGTGTACGCGGATGAACCAGCGCCAGAGCAGCGCCGCCACGGCGGCCGCGACCACGGCGACCAGCACCAGCAACTTGTTGGTCGGCAGGATACTGGCCGACAAGGCTGCCAACAGCAGGAAGATCACCAGCAGCGAGAGGATCGGGATCACTTCGGAGATCACCCGACGCACTCGCTGCGTGTGACGCCCGGCCATCTCCGGCTTCACGCCCATTTCCGCCAGCAGCATCGAAAGCGCCTTGAGCTTGCGATACGCCGCGATCAGGAATGGCAGTGACAGCAGCAGCGCACCGCCCCAGATCAACGCCTTCTGCCAGCTCGGATCACCGATCCAGTCCTGCATCCACACCGACAGCCGTCCGGCAAAGAACGCGCCGCTGAAGAAGATCGCGATCACCAGCGCCAGATTGACCCCGACCTGCAACAGGATCCGCCGGATCATCGCCGCCAGCATCGCGCCCTCGCCTTGCGGCTGAATGCTGCGCAGCCATTCGCCATACATGCCGAACACCCGGCCCAAACGCTTGGGCACCGCCGCCGAGAGCTTGATCGACAACGGGTCGGCCGCGCGAATCAGGTACGGCGTCAGCAGCGTGGTGATCACCGACACCGCCACGGCCACTGGATACAGAAAGTTGCTGGTGACCTGCAGCGTCATCCCGAGCGCGGCGATGATGAAGGAAAATTCGCCAATCTGTGACAGCCCCATCCCCACGCGCAGTGAGGTTCGTCCGTCATTGCCGGCGATAAACGCCCCGAGGCCGCAGGACAACATCTTGCCGAGCACCACCGCCACGGTAATGACTGCAATCGGCCACGCGTATTGCAGCAGGATCATAGGATCGAGCATCAGGCCGATGGCGACGAAGAAGATTGCACTGAACAGGTCGCGTACCGGCTCGATCAGCCGTTCGATCTTCAGCAGTTGCCGCGACTCGGCCATGATCGCGCCGATCAGGAAGGCGCCGAGCACCATGCTGTATTCGAGCTTGACCACCAGCAGGCAGAAACCGAAACACAGACCAAGCACGGTGATCAGCAGCATCTCGTTGCTTTCGAATTTGGCGACATAAGCCAACAGACGCGGCACCAGCAGAATGCCGACCACCAGCGCAACGATCATGAACAGCGACAGCTTGCCGACCGTGGAGAACACTTCGCCGGAGCTGACCGTGCCGCTGACCGCGATACTCGACAGCAAGGCGATGATGCCGATGCCGAGGATGTCCTCGACGATCAGTACACCGAAGATCAGCTGCGCAAAGCGCTCGTTCTTCATCTTCAGGTCGTTGAGCGCCTTGACGATGATGGTGGTCGAGGAGATGGCGAGGATCGCGCCGAGGAACAGTGAATCCATGGTGTTCCAGTCGAACCAGCGACCGATCTCGTAGCCGATCCAGATCATCAGGACGATTTCGAGAAACGCCGCGATAAACGCCGTGGCGCCAACCTTGAACAACTTGCGCAGGCTGAATTCCAGCCCGAGGCAGAACATCAGGAAAATCACCCCCAGTTCGGCGAGGGTCTTGATGGTTTCTTCGTCGTGGATCAGGCCAAACGGCGGCGTGTGCGGGCCGATGATGAAACCGGCGACGATGTAGCCGAGCACCACCGGCTGCTTGAAGCGGTGAAACAGCACGGTGACCACACCTGCGACCAACATGATCACTGCCAGGTCCTGAATAAAGCTGATGGCATGCATGGTGTGGGCTCCTTGTATGACGTGACCCGCCGTCAGACATCAGAAAGGTCTGAGCGAGCTGGGTAAAAATCCGCTTTTCGTGTGGGAATTGCCCTTGGGCAGGGCCTTTTGCAGGTTAACACCGCGACTTCCGGCTGGAAGGCGGTGCAATATAAGGAAACAGATCGGTCGCGGCGTGACGGCAGCCACTCGTCTGGCGTCCCGATAACGGTGCTTTTGAAAAAGCCACCAGGCACCCGCAGAGGTGCGTCCAGCCATCCAGCCTTGATCCGTGAGAACGTTATGGAACCCGGAAACGCCCAACTGTCGATGACGGTATTGATGACCCCCGACATGGCCAACTTCTCTGGCAATGTCCACGGCGGTACCCTGCTCAAATACCTCGACGAAGTGGCCTACGCCTGCGCGAGCCGCTATGCCGGCCGCTACGTGGTAACGCTGTCGGTGGATCAGGTGATTTTCCGCGAGCCGATCCATGTCGGCGAACTGGTGACCTTCCTTGCGTCGGTCAACTACACCGGCAACACCTCGATGGAGGTCGGCATCAAAGTGGTGACCGAGAACATCCGCGAGCGCTCGGTACGCCACACCAATAGCTGCTTCTTCACCATGGTCGCGGTGGATGACCAGCGCAAACCTGCCGCCGTACCGCCACTGCAACCGCAGAACAGCGAAGACAAGCGTCGCTACATGCAGGCCCAGCAGCGCCGGCAGATTCGTCAGGAGCTGGAGAAGCGCTATCAGGAGATCAAGGGCGACGCCTGATCGATCCTTTGGAATGATGTTGCTTTATAGATAGCCGTTGCGAGCAAGCCCGCTCCCACCTTCAATCGCAGTCCGCCCATGAGAACGCGGTCGAAGGTGGGAGCGGGCTTGCTCGCGAATGGGTGTAACGCGGTCTTACAGACTGATCGCGGTAGCCTCGAACTTCACCCGAGGATGCGCGATCCGGTCCTGCGCCCGCACCAGTTGCAGCTCGTAACTGGCACACGCCTGGGTTTCCAGCAGCACTTCATGCACCGCCGCTGCAGTGAATTCAAACGCCGCCACCAGACTGTCACCGAGCAGCACCCGTGCCAGGAACAAACCGGACGTCAGATCGCCCACACCCACCGGTTGACGCGGAAACGCCAGCAGCGGACGGCGCAGGTGCCAGCTTTCGTCGGCGGTCACCAACAACATCTCGAAACCGTCCGCCGGTTTGCCCGGATAATCCAGGTGTTTGACCAGCACCGCTTTCGGGCCGCGTGCCAGCAGTGCCCGGGCCATCCCCAGGCAATCGAACAAGGACTGCGGCTTGCGCCCGGAGAAGCTGTCCAGCTCCAGCTGGTTCGGGCACATGATGTCCGCCACGGCTGCCGCTTCTTCCAGCAGGAAATCGCTGACTTCGGTCGGCACACTGCAGCCTTTCTCCGGATGGCCCATTACCGGGTCGCACAGGTACAACGCCTTCGGATTGACCGATTTGATGCGCTCGACACCACTGAGAATCGCCCGGCCCTGCGCCGCGCTGCCCAGATAACCGGAAAGCACGGCGTCGCAGTTGCCCAGCTCGCCAATGGCGGCAATGCCTTCGACCAGTTCGGGGATCTGGTGCGGCGACAGCACTTCACCGGCCCACTGCCCGTACTGGGTGTGGTTGGAAAACTGCACGGTGTTGAGCGGCCAGACATTCACCCCGACCCGCTGCATCGGAAAAACCGCGGCGCTGTTGCCGGCATGGCCGAAGACCACATGGGACTGAATGGCGAGCAGATGAGGCGTACGTTTCATTCGGGTTATTCCGTAAAACGATTGAAATTCAAGCCGCGCAGTATGCGACGAAACACAGCCTGTACGACAGACCGGCGACGCAGTTAAGCTGAGCTTATCTTTTGGAGTTTCCTGTTGATGCTGACCCTCGAAAACATCTTCGTGCTGATGCTGTTCGCCGCTGCCGGCGCATGGCTTTGGCACAACCACGGCTTGCGCGAGCGGGCGCTGGAACGGGTCAAGCAGCATTGCATCAATGTCGGCGTCGAACTGCTGGACGGTAACGTCGCGTTGAAAAAAATCGGTTTGATCAAGGATGCCAGCGGCCGGCGGCGCCTGGCCCGGGTCTACAACTTCGAGTTCACCGTGACCGGCGAAACCCGGCACAACGGCACCATCACCCAGTTTGGCGCACACAGCGCTTCGATCGAATTGGCGCCCTACCCGGCACCGTTCGACGACACGCCACCCGTGGTCGAGGTCACCCGCCCACGGGCCGAAGTGATCGAGCTGAGCCAGTGGCGTCAGGATCACAACAAGTGGAAGCCTTGAGCTAACCCGCCTGAACCCGGCATTGCGCCAGGCCTGCCTGCAAATTATCGACATTTTGCGCATCGGCAAAGATCAGCTCGATACGTGAATCCCGGCGCCACTCGCTGGGTTGCCAATTCAGTTCAGCGTTATCCAGGGCATTGGCTGAAACCCAACCCTGTGCGCTGTGGATAACCAGTTTGGCCCGCCGCCAGTCCAGGCTTTGCAGCCATTGGCTCAAGCGTTGCGTATCGAACGTCTGTCCCGGGTGCCAGCGCCAACCAATGCTCCAACCGCCCTCCTGTGCCTGACTCAGGCAGATCGGCACGGCCGGATCGCTCCAGATCGCCGGAATCGACGCCAATCCCTGCGGCACGATGAGGTTATCCACACCTGCCATTGCTTGCGCCGCCACACCCGGCAACTCGCGTAAAGGCAGTTGCGCCTGCTGCGTCCAGATCAGTTTGACTGCCGGCAAACGCTCGGCAATGGTCTGCCGAGCAGCCTCATTCAGACTTTCTGCCTTGTTCAGTAACAGCAGACCGGCGTTGGCCAAAGCCTCCTGCTGAGCGGGCGGCAGCGCTTTCCCGGCTGCCAGCGCCTGGGCATCCAGCACTGACACACAGGGCTGTACCGCCAGTACACCAAGCCACGGCGCTTCGCTTAATTGCTTGAGCAACTGCGCCGGATGGCCCAGCCCGGACGGCTCAATGAACAGCCGATCCGGCCGGGCCTTGCGCAGCAAACGGCCGAGGCCGATTTGAAACGGCGCACCATTCACGCAACACAGACACCCTCCGGCGACCTCGCCCAGTGCGATACCATCGGCGGCGCGGGTCAGCAACGCGGCATCGAGGCCGATCTGGCCGAACTCATTGATCAGCACCGCCCAGCGCTCGCCTTCCGGCCGCTGGGCCATGAGCTGGCGAATCAGGCTGGTCTTGCCGGCGCCCAAAGGGCCGGCGATGACATGGGTAGGAATGTTCTGCAACATGACTGGGAGTTTTCTGAGGGGATTGGGCATGCGTTGGATGGGATGGTCGTTGCTGTTGATGCTGCTGTCGAGCGAAGCCTGGGCCCAGGCCTGCGTGGTGCACAGCCAGGGTGAGCGACTTGACGTTAAAGTCTGCCAGCAAAACCGCAGTATTCCCGAGAAACTGTTCAGCGACGGCTTCTGCCAACCGACGCTGGCCGGGCAGAAAGTCGAGGTGCAGTACGTCGATCAATGCCCGAGCGGCGCGTTCGGCGTGTGCAGCAACGCGCAAGTCGCCAATATGCCCTATCGCCAGGATATCCACTATTACGGTGTCGCCTCCGACGCGGCGTATTTGCAGCCGTACTGCGAAGGCCAAAGCCAGGGCCAGTGGCTCAAGCCTTGAGCTGTCAGCCGAGCCAGTCGAGGGTCAGCAGCAGCCGTCGCTCACCCGGCGCCGGTTGCGGGGAGCGATGAATCAGGCCAAAGCCTTCATTGCCGAGCCACTTCTCGCCCTTCAATAGCGCCACATCACCCCGTTTGAGTTGCTGGATTTGGCTCATGCCCTGTGGCTCGGCGTTGGCCTGGCCCAGTTGCTCGCGATCCATCACGCCTTCCTTGAGCCACTGGCTGCCAATCCCCGCAAAGGTTGTGATCAAGCGCACCGGCACATGATCGACATGGAAACGTGGGCACATGGCTTTATCCAACACCCGCAGGCGCAAACCGATACGCCGTGCCCCCAGCAGACAGGCGAAGGCACTCACCAGCCATTGCAGGTCAGCGATGAAGGCTTCGTAGCCTTGCAAATCACGGAATCCGGCGGCCAATCCTTTCAGATCAGGATCGGCGTCTTCATCCGGCAGTTCGATGCACAGCGATTCCGCCAGAGGCTCGTTGAGCGACAGCAGCAATTCTGCAAAATCGGCGATGTGCAGCGGCAGTTGACGCTGCCAGACCGCAAGATTGACGTCGTCTTCAAGGATTCGCGTCAGCGTTTTCGGCGTCGCTCCCTGATGCTGATGGCGCGCCCGGTTTTGCTGCAACTTGAGCGCAAGCATCAGGCGGCCTCTTCGTGCCAAGGGCCGAACGGATCCGGCAGCCGGCGCCAACCGTCTACGCCAATGGCCATTTCCTCGTCAGTCAGCAGGCAGGCATCGAGCTCCGACTTGAGCTGTACGAAGTCGATGTTCTGGCCGATGAATACCAGCTCCTGACGACAATCTCCGACGCTCGGCGTCCAGTTTTCCATGATCGCTGCGGTACTTTCCTGATCCTGCGGCCATTGGTTTTTCGGTACGAAACGCCACCAGCGGCCTGCGAAACCATGGCGCATCAAACCGCCGGCCTGCGACCAACTGCCTGCGTCGGAGGGTTTGCTGGCGAGCCAGAAGAAGCCTTTGGAGCGCAGCAGTTTGCCGTTCGGCCATGGACGATCGATGAAGTTGAAGAAGCGCTGCGGATGGAACGGGCGGCATGCGCGGTAGGCCGTCGAGGCGATGCCGTATTCCGTGGTTTCCGGCACGTGCTCACCGCGCAATTCCTGCAACCAGCCCGGGGCCTGAGCGGCTTTCTCGAAGTCGAATCGGCCCGTGTTGAGGATTTTCTCCAGCGGCACCTCGCCCATCACCATTGCAATGATCTCCGCCTGGGCATTGAGACGCTTGAGGATTGCCATCAGCTCTTCGCGCTCCTGGCGGCTGATGAGGTCGATTTTGCTGATCAGCAGTACGTCGGCGAACTCGATTTGTTCGATCAGCAGATCGGTGATCGAGCGCTCGTCTTCATCGCCCAGGGTCTCGCCTCGGGAAGCCAGACTCTCGGCGGCCTGATAGTCGAGGAGGAAATTCACGCCGTCGACTACCGTCACCATGGTGTCGAGGCGCGCGACGTCGGCGAGGCTCTGGCCCTGCTCGTCACGGAAGGTGAACGTTTCGGCGACCGGTAGCGGCTCGGAAATACCGGTAGATTCGATGAGCAGGTAATCGAATCGTCCTTCGCGGGCGAGCTTGCTGACTTCTTCGAGCAGGTCCTCGCGTAACGTACAGCAGATACAACCGTTACTCATCTCCACCAGTTTTTCTTCAGCACGGTTCAAGCTGACATCGCGCTGAACTTCGCTACCATCAATATTGATCTCGCTCATATCGTTAACGATAACAGCAACGCGCAAGCCTTCTCGATTACGTAGTACGTAATTTAAAAGTGTACTTTTTCCGGCACCGAGAAAGCCCGAAAGAACGGTCACGGGAAGCGGAGATGACATTGGATAATCCTCATCAGATGGTGGCCGATGTGCACGTTGGCCTGGTTTGGCGTAGCGCACCGCGTTCTATGGCTTCAAAACAGCGATCTGGTAGAAGCAGACGCTTGAAATCGGCGAACTCAGACTCAATTCAAATTGATGTTATAGTATAACAATATGAATAAGCCAGCCCCGCGCTTGCCCAAACCGATAAAGCGCAGGAAGCTGCACGCAATCTGCCCATTGGGAACCGAGATGAAAACTGCTTTGAAATGCTCGCTGCTGAGTCTCGCGTTGCTGTCGGGGGCCGACGCCTGGGGGCAAATTCCCGCACTCGCCAACTGCACACACAGCGCCAATCTGCTGGCCTGCATCGACGCGCAAGGCAATGCCTACAGCGTGAACACGGTGGGCAGCACAATTTATCTGCGGGGCTTTGAAAAGGACGGCAACCGCTACTGGGCGCAGACCAACAGCCGTTTCGGCCAACTGACGTTCTTTACCGGGATCGCCTCTGACGGGGAAGCCTGGGTGGGCTACACCCGTCGCGTCGGCTGGACGACGATCAATCGTTTTTCCAGCTCTGGCGGCAGTAGCGCGAAGTTCACCTGCAGCCGGATCACTGGCTGCTAAACCTGCGCGTTTTGCTGCTCCTGCTGCCAGGCGATATAGCTGTCGACTGGTGGATTCTTCTGAAAGTAACGCTGTAGCCCTTCGAACAAGCCATTCGCCACGGCTTGCTGATGCCGAGGCGTGATCAGTCGCTGACTGTCTCGGGCGTTGGAAATGAAGCCGGTTTCCACCAGAATCGACGGCACGTCCGGCGACTTCAACACGGCAAATCCTGCCTGTTCCACGCGCTTCTGATGCAGCGTGGTAATACCTGCCAGACTGCCGAGAACGGTGCTGCCGAGTTGCAGACTGGCGGCGATGGTGGCGTTCATCGACATATCGAGGATCACTCCGGCGAGCATCGGATCCTTGTCCTTGAGGTTGAGCAGACTGGTCGCACCGAGCAGATCCGCGCCATTCTCCCGCTGCGCCATGAAGCGCGCAGTCGCAGACGTCGCGCCACCCTCAGACAGGCAATACACAGACGCTCCCGACGCCGTCAGACGTGGCGCCGCATCGGCATGCACTGAGATAAACATGTCGGCCTTGTGCTGGCGCGCTATATCCACCCGTTTGCGAAGTGGTACGAAGAAATCATCATTGCGCACCAGTTTCACGTCGAAGCCTTTCTCCCTCTTCAGCCGTTTGGCGAGCAACTGGGCGATGGACAGCACCACATCTTTTTCCCGTTCACCTTTGGCACCAACCGCGCCCGGGTCTTTTCCGCCGTGCCCGGGGTCAACGACGACGATGATGTCGCGCTTGGGGTGAGTCTTATTCGAGGGTGTTTCACGTGGAACCATTGCCGCACTTGATGCCTGTTTGGCGTTCACCAGATCAAGCACCAAGCGGTGTCCTTGGCCATCTTCGGGCGCCAAAAGGAAGCTGTTCAACAGCACTGGATGGTTCAGGTCGAGAACAATCCGTGTATCACCCTGACCAAAGTGACCTGATCGAATGGAGCGAATGGCGGTATCGGCAAGCAGCAACTGGCTGAAATCACCGCTCAAACTCGCCCCTGAAAGGTCAATGATCAGGCGTTCTGGAGCGCTCAGGGAGAAAGTTTTGTAGCGCACCGGACCGCTCAGGTCGAACACCAATCGCAGCTTTTCATCCGAACGCCAGAGCCGCGCATTGCGAATCTGTGTAGCCGAGACACTGAAGGGGAAAGCCAAGGCCGTACTGGCCAGCAGCAGATTGAGCAGATGACGTCTGTGCATATGAAAGCCCGTTCATGAAAAAGCTATCGTGATTTGAATTGTTATAATGTAACATCCAATTCAATCAACACGATGGTTCCGAACATGAATTCGCTGACACTTCCGGATATAGCGACTCAAGTCGCTCGCCAGGCGTTACCGCTTGATTGGGTGGGCATGTACGGTATCGCTCTGCCTGTTCTGTTGGAAGGCCAACGTCTGAGCGCAAAAGCAGATGCAGGCGTCAGTCTCGAGGATGGCGAGGCGCGCGGTATTCACATGTCGCGGCTGTATCTGGCGCTGGCGGCGCTTGAACGGCACAACCTCTCTCCCGCCTTATTGCGCGAGGTACTCGATGATTTTCTGGTCAGTCACGAAGGTTTATCCGACAGCGCCTACCTGAACATCCATTGCGAAGTACTGCTGAAAAGGCCTGCGTTAGTCAGCCCTCTGGCCGGTTGGAAGAGCTATCCAGTGAGCATTTGCGCCAGCCTGAAAAGCAAAGTGTTCCACGTGGAACTGAAAATCGAAGTGCCTTACTCCTCAACTTGCCCCTGCTCAGCAGCGTTGGCGCGGCAGTTGATTCAGCAGCAATTCATCGAAGATTTCGCCAACAAGCCACTGCAACATGCCGAAGTGTTGGCCTGGCTTGGATCGAGCCAAGGCATTGTCGCCACCCCGCACAGCCAACGCAGCACCGCGCAACTGCATATGCATCTGGACGAGTTCATCGACGAGCTACCCCTGAGCGTCATCATCAATGATGCCGAAGCGGCACTCGGCACCGCCGTACAAACCGCCGTGAAACGCGCCGACGAACAAGCCTTCGCTCTGGCCAATGGGCAAAACCTGATGTTCTGCGAAGACGCCGCGCGACGACTCAATCTGGCCCTGCGCCGCTCCCCCGGCGTCAGTGGTTTCCACCTGCGGGTAATCCACGCCGAAAGCCTGCACGCCCACGACGCTGTCGCCGAAAGCCACTGGCACCGAGAACTCGCATGATCCGTTGCCAAACCCTGACTTGGGGCGCACCCGGCCAACCACTGACTTCGCCACTGACGCTCTCGCTGGAACACGGCAGTCTCAGCGCCATCATCGGCGCCAACGGCTGCGGTAAAAGCAGCCTGCTCAAAGTCATCGCCGGATTGCAGAAGCCTTTATCCGGAAAAGTCGCACTGGGTGTTCCACGTCAGGGCGGCTTGGCGTTCCTGCCGCAACAGCAACACCTCGACCGACAGTTCCCCATCAGCCTCGAAGAACTGGTGGCCGCGGGTTTCTGGGGCCGCCGATTGTCGACGCAACTGCGCGCGCAACGACTCGCCAGCGCACTGGAAAACTGGCACTTGAGCGGATTGGAAAAGCGTCCGCTGATGGCCCTTTCCGGCGGCGAATTGCAACGCGCGCTGCTCGCCCGTTTGAGTCTGACCGACGCTCCGTTACTACTCCTCGACGAACCCCACGCTGCCCTCGATGAGCTGGGCCAGCAGTTACTCTGGCAACACCTCCACGCCTGGCATGCCGAAGGGCGAACACTGCTGGTGGTCTGCCACGACCTCGCCGCGGTACGCCAACACATCCCGCAGACATTGCTGATCAAAAATCGTCAGTGCGTGTTCGGCCCCAGTGCCGAACTGATCCAGCAAACACCCAACACGCAGGTGGCCTGATGCTCACCGTCAGCCACCTCTGGCAACCGTTCAACGAGTTCGTGTTCATGCGCCGCGCACTGCTCGGCGGTGTGGTACTGGCCTGCAGCACGGCTCCGCTTGGCGTGTTTCTGATCCTGCGGCGCATGAGCCTGATCGGTGACGCCGTCGCCCACGGCATCCTCCCCGGTGCGGCGCTGGGCTTCTGGTTCGCCGGTCTGAGTCTGCCGGCACTGACACTCGGCGGCCTCGGCGCCGGCCTGGGCATGGCCGGTCTCGCCGCCTGGATCACCCGTCGCACCGGTCTGCGCGAAGACGCCAGCCTCGCCGCGATCTATCCGATCTCGCTCGCCAGCGGCGTGTTGATTCTAGGCATCGCCGGCAAGCGTCTCGACCTGTTGCACTTGCTGTTCGGCTCGGCACTCGCCGTCGACGGTCCGACCCTCAACGGCATGTTGTGGGTGTCGGGGCTGAGCCTGATCGCCATGACTCTGATCTACAAACCGCTGCTGCTGGACACCCTCGATCCGCTATTCCTGCAAACCGTCAGCCGTCTCGGTCCACTCGCCCACGGCGTGTTCCTGACCTTGGTGGTGCTCAATCTGGTGATCGGTTTCCAGGCCATCGGCGCCTTGATGGTGGTGGGTCTGATGATGCTGCCCGCCGCCGCTTCACGATTCTGGAGTCGGCGCCTGCCGAGCCTGATTGTCATCTCGGCGCTGATCGGCTGCCTCTCGGTGGGGTGCGGATTGTTGATCTCGTTCTACTACTCGCTGCCGAGCGGTCCGGCGATCGTGCTGGTCGCCGGCATCGGTTATCTGCTGTCCGTGGTGTTCGGACCGGTGCACGGTTTGCTGCGCCGCCCGCCTTTGCTCACATCCCAATGAGGTGTTTTCCGATGCGTGCTCTACTCGTGTTGTTCAGCCTGATGCTGTCGATGTCGTTGTCGGCGGCGGAAAAATTGCCAGTGGTCACCAGCTTCAGCATCCTTGCCGACATGGTTCATCAGGTGGGGGGCGAGCATATTCAGATCACCAACATGGTCGGCCCGGACGCCGATGCCCACACGTATGAACCGACGCCCGATGACGCCAAAGCGCTGCTCAAGGCCAGGCTGATCATCAAGAACGGCCTCGGTTTCGAACCATGGCTCGATCGCCTGGTGACCAGCACCGAGACCAAAGCCCCAGTCATCAGTGCCAGTCACGGCGTGATTCCACGCTCGCTGGATGAAGACGGCGAGAGCGTTCCCGACCCGCACGCCTGGCACAATCTGGCGAACACCGAGTTGTACATCGCCAACATCACCAAGGCGCTGATCGCCGCCGATCCGGCGAACAAGGCCGACTACCAGCGCAACAGCCAGGCCTATCTGAAACAGATCTACGCCCTGCTCGCCGAAGCCAAGGCCAAGCTCGGTTCACTGCCGCCGGGCAACCGCAAGATCGTCACCAGCCACGATGCCTTCGGTTATCTCGGTCAGGCCTACGGCATCGACTTCATGGCGCCGCAAGGTCTGTCCACCGAACGCGAGCCATCGGCCGCCGAAGTCGCCGCGTTGATTACCCAGATCCGTCAGGCCAGGGTCAAAGCGGTGTTCATGGAAAACATCAAGGACGCGCGCCTGCTCAAGCAGATCGCCGATGAAAGCGGCGCACATATCGGCGGTACGTTGTACTCCGATGCCCTCGCGGCCAGCGGCCCGGCCAGCACCTTTACCGGGCTGTTCGAATACAACCTCAACACCCTTTACGACGCATTGAGCCAGCCATGATCCGCAAGAATCCTTCAGGCGATCTGCCGCAAATTGCCGAGTCAGCCTACGTCGACAAAACCGCGATCATCTGCGGCAAGGTGATCATCGGCGAGAACGTTTTCGTCGGCCCCTACGCGGTGATCCGCGCCGACGAAGTCGATGCTTCGGGCACGATGGAGCCGATCACCATCGGTGCCAATTCGAATATTCAGGACGGCGTGGTGATCCACTCCAAATCCGGCGCGGCAGTGACCATCGGTGAGTTCAGCTCGATCGCTCACCGCTCGATCGTGCACGGTCCGTGCGTGGTTGGCGACCGCGTGTTCATCGGCTTCAACAGTGTGTTGTTCAATTGCGTGGTCGGTGATGGCTGCGTGGTGCGGCACAACTCGGTGGTCGATGGCCGCGATTTGCCGGCCGCGTTCTACGTGCCCTCCACTACCCGCATCGGCCCCAACACCGACCTCTCGCAGTTTCCGCCGGTGAGTGTCAGCGCCTCGGAGTTTTCCGAAGACGTGGCACGCACCAACGTCGATCTGGTGCGCGGTTACAAAGCCTTGCAGAACGAGTTCTGAACCATGAGCAGCGTGCTGATTCGCAACGCCAGACTGGTCAACGAAGGACGCGAGTTCGACGGCGATCTGTTGGTCAGCCATGGCCGCATCGTCAAGATTGCGCGCAGCATCGACGGTGAAACTGCGCGGGTGGAAATCGACGCCAACGGCCAATGGCTGTTGCCGGGGATGATCGATGACCAAGTGCATTTTCGCGAACTGGGGGCGCCGGACAAGGGCTGCATTCACACCGAATCTCGAGCGGCGGTGGCGGGCGGCATCACCAGTTTCATGGACATGCCCAACACCCAACCGGCCACCCTCACCCTCGAAGCGCTGACGGATAAAAAGCGTCGGGCGGCGATCAACTCCGTGGCCAACTACGGCTTTCACTTCGGTGTGAGCCGGGACAACCTCGACACCGTCGCCGCGCTCAACCCCTGCGAAGTCGCCGGGGTCAAAGTGTTCATGGGCGCCTCCACCGGCAATCTGCTGGTGGATGATCCCAAGGTTCTCGAGCGCCTGTTCGCCGAAGTGCCGACGATTCTGCTGGCCCACTGTGAACACACGCCGAGCATCGAGGCCAATGCAGTCCGACTGCGTGCGCGCCTGGGAGAGCACCTGCCGGCCAATATCCATGCCTTGATTCGCGATGCCGAGCCTTGCTACCGCTCTTCTTCACTGGCGGTGGAACTGGCCAGACGTCACGGCACCCGCCTGCACGTTTTACACCTGACCACCGCCCGCGAGCTGGCGTTGTTCGAAGACAAACCACTCGCGCAAAAACACATCACTGCTGAAGTCTGCCTGCATCACCTGCTGTTCGATGAAAGCGACTATCCAGCCCTCGGCAACCTGATCAAATGCAACCCGGCGATCAAGACCCGAGCCGACCGCGATGCCTTGCGCGCGGCGCTGCTGAGCAATCGACTGGACGTGATCGGCAGCGATCACGCGCCACATACCTGGGCGGAAAAACAGCGCCCATATGCCGAGGCGCCGTCCGGTTTGCCGCTGGTGCAACACGCTTTGCCGGCGCTACTGGAGCTGGTGGCCGATGGCGTGCTGCCGATCACCACGCTGGTGGCGAAGACCAGCCATCGGGTGGCGGATCTGTTTGCGATTCCGGATCGAGGTTATTTGCGGGAGGGGTATTGGGCGGATCTGGTGCTGGTTGAGCCAGCGGCTCTGGAGGTGTCGCGGCAACCGATTCTGTCGCGGTGCGGGTGGACGCCGTTTGCTGACAAGACTTTCCGCTATCGGGTGAATACGACGTTGGTGTCGGGGCAGATTGCCTGGCGCGAGCAGCGCATTAACGAAGGATGTCAGGGCCTGCCGCTGCGGTTTATGCGCTGAATGATCAGGTGTCTGACAGGACGTCTTCGCGAGCAGGCTCGCTCCCACAAGGAATCGCACTGGCCCTGTGGGAGCGAGCCTGCTCGCGAAGCTTTTAAGCTCTTGGCTTCACCGTGCCGCAATCCTGACCCAACCACACCGCGCGGGTTTCCAGGCTGCCCTTCTGGTTGATCCCGATGGCGTTGAACGTGCCGTTGGCCACGGTGGTGAACTCACGATCACTGACAAACGTCGCGACACCGGTGCCTTGCGCTTTCGGGCAACTGAAGCGGAATTTCCACTGATTACCGGTGCGCTCGGTGATCTGCTGTTTGCAACCCGACTGCGGATCGGCCAGCGGAATATCGTTGGTCGCCACTTGCTGCGGTGTCAGGCAGGCGCGGATGCCCTTGCCACCGATGTTGATTCCGTTCTTTTCCAGCGCCGCGCGCTGTTGCGGCGTCATCTGGCCTTGCAACTGACCGAGGATCGACTGCACATCCATTGGCTGGTCATCGACCTTGACGTTGCTCGAGGTCATTTCCCATAGCCCCGGCTGCAGCATTTGTGCCTGCGCAATCACTGGCATTGCCAAACCCAGGCCCAGTGCCAAACCCAGCAGACGAACGTTCATCGAAAAACTCCTGATCAGTAGTGGCCGTTAGACGCCGGCCGATTGCTTCGGTTCATGCGCCAATTAAATAGCGACAATCGCCTCGGAACATGGTCTGTTACGCATTGAATCTTCAGGAGCAAGGTTGCCCCATGGATTATTTTGGACCGCACATTTTCGGTTATCTGATCGCTCTTATACATAGCCTCGGCTTGATCGCCGCGATCCACGCAGTGCTGACGGTACGCACCGCCCAAGGCTCGATCGCCTGGGCATTGTCGCTTATTTTCATTCCTTATCTGACCCTCATCCCCTACCTGGTGTTCGGCCGCAGCACTTTCGACGGTTACATCAAGGCGCGCCGTCAGGCCAACGAACAGATGCGCCAGGCGATATCCGAGCTGAACTGGCGCCCGTGGGTGGAAGAAGCGCTCACTGCCCGCGCGTCGAAAGCCTATGCCTCCCTACGTGCCATGCCCAAGCTGGGGCGCATGCCGTGCCTGGCAAACAACGAAGTGCAGCTGCTGGTGAATGGACACGCCACCTTCGAGGCGATTTTCCAGGCAATCGATCAAGCGCGCGAAGCCGTACTGATCCAGTTTTTCATCATCCATGACGATCGCCTCGGGCAGCGCCTGCGCGATCTGTTGCTGAAGAAAGCGGCTGAGGGCGTGGCGATTCATCTGCTCTACGACCGGATCGGCAGCCACGCCCTGCCCCACAGTTATGTGCAGGCGCTGCGCGATGGCGGTATCGAGGTCAAAGCCTTCGCCACGCGCAGCGGCTGGCTCAATCGCTTCCAGGTAAATTTCCGTAACCACCGCAAAATCGTCGTGGTCGATGGCGTACTCGGCTTTGTCGGCGGGCATAACGTCGGCGATGAATACATGGGCGAGAAGCCGCCACTGGCGCCATGGCGCGACACCCACGTGCAAGTGCGCGGCCCGGTGGTGGCCTGCATGCAGGAGTCGTTTGCCGAGGATTGGTTCTGGGCCGCGCGCACGTTGCCGCCGCTGATCCTGCCGGACGTTTACCCGGAGGACGGCGTGCTCTGCCAGTTGCTGGCAAGCGGCCCGGCCGACGCCTACGAAACCTGTTCGCTGTTCTTCGTCGAAGCGATCCACGCCGCGACCGAGCGGGTGTGGATCACCAGTCCTTACTTCATTCCCGATGAGGCCGTCTTCGCCGCGTTGCGCCTGGCGGTGCTGCGCGGCGTCGATGTGCGCCTGCTGCTGCCATCGCGCCCCGATCACCGCATCGTCTACGCCGCTTCCAGCCTCTATGCGTTCGAAGCGGTGCGCGCCGGCGTGCGGGTGTTCCGCTACGAGCCGGGGTTCCTGCATCAGAAAGTGGTGTTGATCGACAGCGAGATCAGCGCCATCGGCAGCGCCAATCTGGACAACCGCTCATTCCGGCTGAATTTCGAAGTGATGCTGTTGACCGTCGACTGCGAGTTCGCTGCCAGCGTAGAACAGATGCTCAACGATGACTTCGAGCAGGCTTACGAAGTCGCCAAAGAAGAGAGCCGGGAAGTCCACCGCCTGCAACAG
This sequence comes from Pseudomonas sp. 14P5.3.2, assembly GCF_057799175.1. NCBI lineage: Bacteria > Pseudomonadati > Pseudomonadota > Gammaproteobacteria > Pseudomonadales > Pseudomonadaceae > Pseudomonas > Pseudomonas sp. 14P5.3.2. Next base: position 171,504 of record NZ_JBYOKU010000002.1, read on the forward strand.
CTCGGCATGCGGATCGCCCGGCTCATTTCACCGATTCTCTAGCAAGCCCCATCACCCTCTCCGAGCGAGAGGGCATGGTTCAGGCATCAAGGGTGGTAGATGTCGTCGCGAGTCCAGGGCAGTTCATGGCTGCCATCCGGATGCGCCTTCACCGCGAGAATCTGGTGCAGGTTGATCCATCCACGCGCGAACGCGTAAGCACACCCGGCCAGATACAGCCGCCAGATGCGCAGCGCCTGATCCGGCACCAGTTTCCCGGCGGCTTCGAGGTTGTCCTCCAGGCGCTCGCTCCAATGGTCGAGTGTGCGCGCGTAGTGCAAACGCAGGCTTTCGACGTCGACGATCTCCAGCCCGGCTTCACTGATCTCGGCCGAGATCATCGCCAGGTGCGGCAGCTCGCCGTTGGGGAACACGTATTTCTCGATGAAGTCGCCGGCGCCGCGGCCTACCGGACGGCCGTCGGTGTGTTTGGCGGTGATGCCGTGGTTCATCACCAGACCGCCCTCCTTCACCGCGCCGAACAGAACCTTGCAGTACTCAGCGAGGTTGGCGTGGCCAACGTGTTCGAACATGCCGACGCTGACCACCTTGTCGAAACGCCCGTCCTGCGGCAGATCGCGATAGTCGAGCAATTGCAGTTCAACCTGGTCTTCCAGGCCCTCGGCCTTGACGCGCTCGCGGGCCAGTTCCAGCTGTTCCTTGCTCAGGGTGATGCCGAACACCTTGGCGCCGAATTCACGCGCCGCGTAACGGGCCAGACCGCCCCAGCCACAACCGACATCCAGCAGGTAATCGCCCGGCTGCAAACGTAGCTTGCGACACAGATGCCGGAACTTGGCTTGTTGTGCCTGTTCGAGGGTTTCACTGCCGGTTTCGAAATACGCGCAGGAATACGCCATGTCGCTGTCCAGCCACAACTGGTAGAACGCGTTGGACAGGTCGTAGTGATAGGAAATGGCCTTGGCGTCGGTTTCCTTGTCGTGCACCGAGCGCACAGGCTGTGCATCGTCGTCCTCATTGAGCAAGGCGCTGCTCAATTCGTCGCAGACCCGGATGACCTCGCTGATCGAGCCTTCCAGCTCAAGCTTGCCTTCGACAAACGCCGCCCCCAGCGCGTCGAGACTTGGATGCGTGAGCTGGCTGACCATCTGCGGGTCCTTGACCACGATGGTAACGCTGGGCGCCGGACCCAGATTGAATTCATGGCCGTCCCAGAGCCGCAGGCGAAGCGGAAGCTGCAGATTCTGTAAGGCTGGTGGAAGTTGCGCGAGCATGGAAAATCCCCCTTGTTTCAGACGTCAGATCTGAGGGTAGACCATCCTTGAAAAATAGCAGGCTATCGATTTAATTAGCCGACGCTATCGTTCCAGACGCTCCAACATGCCGTCATGCACTCACTGTTTCAGCCCAGATAACGGCAAAGAAGTGTGCGCCCTCTTCCATAGATGACTGTCTATCCGGCGCACAGTTCGATGAAACCCGCTTCAGTGATCAATCCTTGAGTTTGAGCAGCGGCTCCTGAAACCGCAGCAAACGCCCGGCATTGCCCAACACCAGCAGCGTACTGAGGTTGTGCAGCAGCGCGGCAATCATTGCCCCCGCCGCGCCGAGCCAGCCGAATGCCGCAAACACCACGATCGCCAGGGTCCAGCCCAGACCGATGATCACATTGACCTGCAAGGTGCGCCGACACTGACGACTGAGCCGCACACAGGTGCCGAGGCGGCGCAGGTCGCTGCCGATCAATACGATATCCGCCGAGGCCAGCGCGATATCGGCACCGCCGGCGCCCATCGCTACACCGACCACACCGGCCTTGAGCGCCAGCGAATCATTGATGCCGTCACCCACCACCATCGGCCGGAAACCGTTGTCGATTTCCTTGAGCACGCGGTTGAGTTTGTCCTCGGGCAGCGCCTGGGCTTCCACCTCTTGCAGGCCGACTTCGCGGGCCAGTGTCTGGGCGACACTCTGGCGATCGCCGGTCAGCAGCAGTTGGCGACCCAGACCCAGTTCACGCAATTCATTGAGGGCAAAGCGGGCTTCCGGCTTGACGCTATCGGCCAACAACAACCAAGCAACAAACTCGCCATTCAGCGCCAACCCGGCGATCGGCCCATCGTGCTCGGGAACGGACGTCGTGACGATGCCCAGTTGCGCGAACAGTTCGGGACGCCCCAGCGCCGCCTCGCCTTGCGCGGTCATGGCCACGACCCCGAGGCCCTGACGCTCGTGAATGTCCGTCAGCGGCAGGCTCTGCTCCTGACTGACCAGCCCCGCCAGTGCCCGGCTGACCGGATGACTGCTGGCCGCGCCAAGACTGGCCGCCAACGCCATGACCGCGGACTGCTCCAGGCGCGGGCTGTTGATCGACTGCAAGCGCAAGGTGCCGTAAGTCAGGGTGCCGGTCTTGTCGACCACCAATGAGGTGAGGTCCGCCAGTTCTTCGAGAAACGCCGAACTGCGGATCAGAATGCCGTGGCGCGCCGCCACCGCCACTCCGGCAATCGCCGTGGCCGGTGCCGACAGCACCAAGGCACAGGGACAGGCCGCCACCAGCACCGCGAGCATCGCTTGCGCGTCATTAGTGACAAACCAGGTCACCGCCGCCAACAGCAACACCAGCACCATGTAACTGCCGGCATAACGTTCAAGCAGGCGGGTGATCGGTGGCTTCGAGCGTTCGGCGTTCTGCATCAGCGCGATGACTTTGCCCAGCGTCGATTGATCGCCGGTACGTGTCACCTCAATGCGCAGCAAGCCGTCGAGGTTGATCGCCCCGCCAAACACCGTCATGCCCACCGCCGTTTCCACCGGAACCGATTCGCCGGTGATCGACGCCGTGTCGAGGCTGGCCTGACCGAACAGCACCCGGCCATCCGCCGGCACCCGATCTCCTGCACGCACCTCGACCGTGTCGCCGGGTTTGAGCGTGCCGTTATCGACTTCGATGATCGAGCCGTCCGCCTGAATCTTGCGCGCGTGGCTGCGGGTCAATTGGCCGAGAGCATGAATCGCTTCCTGCGAGCCGATCACGCTGCGCTCTTCCAGCACATGGCCGAAGATCATGATGATTGGCAGCAACGCCGCCGTCAGCAGATCGCCGGTCGCCCACGCACCGAGCATCGCCAGGGCAATCAGTTGATCGGTGATGCCGTGCAGGCTTGGATAACGCAGGCTGTACCACGCCGAGCGCATCACCGGCACCGCCACTAATAAGGAGGCGAAACCGAGCAGCAACTGACTGACACCGGTTTGCTCCGGCACCAGCCAACGCCAGATCAGACCGAGGCCGAGCAAGCCAAGGGCGAGCATCGCCAGGGTCAATTGCCGTGCAGCGCGGCGTTGTTCGGCCGAGGACAACAAGCTCGGTGCGGCTGTGGTCGCGGTCATTTACTGGCTCCCTGAATGATCAGGCGGGAATCGTCTTTCGGATCGACCGTGGTCACTGACCCGGCCTGCCCGAGAATCTTCGGCATACGTTCGCGGTACAGCCGCAGCAGCATCTGCGGGTCGGTGCCCTGCTGCTGCGCCTTGGCCAGGCTCAGCACCGTGGCGGTGTCGGCCGACGCCTTCGCCAGCCGCTCACCGGCCTGTGCATGGGCCACTTGCAGGGTGCGGTCAGCTTGCTCGTTGGCGGTCTGGGTGAGCTTTTCCGCCTCGGTGCGTGCATTGGCGACGGCTTTGTCGGCTTGTTGGCTGGCGGTCAAAACGGCATTGAACGCGCTGACGGCCGGGTCAGGCAGACTCGATTGAACATCTACTCGCGCCACTTCGATGCCGATGCCCTGCCCGCTCGCCTTCAATTCAGCCAGACGCTTGTTGATGCCTTGCACCAGATCACCGCGCAAGCGTTCGCGGCGTTCAGCGGCCTGATTGTCGGCACCGATCAATTCCGGTCGAGCGACCAGAATCGTATCCAGATCCCGTGCGGCGGTCAGGGCCACAGCGCTGCGCGTGACCAGCCGATCCAGTGCCGGCAGCACATGATCACCCTGCAGCACGAAGTCATAGGGATCGGTGACTTTGTAAAACACCCGCACATCCAGTTGCACCACGCCGGCGTCGCCGGTCAGCAAATAGCCGGAACCGGCCAGCGCATCACTCAAGGGTGTGGCGAAAGTCGCAACGCGATCAGCCTTGATCGCCTCACTGCTGCGCAGCAGATTCTCCACTCGGCGCTCAATCACCCGATCCGCCGCTGGCAGCAAAACCACTTGCTCGAACGGCTGCGGCCAGGCCAACAACAGGCCGGCATTCTGGATGCGCTGCAGTGCGCCAAAGTGCAGAACCACTGCGCGATTCTGCGGATCAATCTGCCGCACATTGGAAAACGCCCACGCCAACGCCGCCAATACGGTCACTGCGTACAAGGCGAAAAACGCCAGGCGTCCGGCCTGAATCCACGGACTGCTCAACGAATGTGTTCCACGTGGAACTTCATCGCTCATGGCTGCGATCCGGATTTGTTTTCAACATTCGGCGGACCGTCCACCAGCACACGGAATGGCGCGGCATCGGTGCGCAGGATCAGTTTGGTGTCCGGCGTCACGATGGTGCCCAAGGTATCGAGCGAGCGCAGCAGGTTGTACAGCTGCGGCGAGCCAGCGTAGGCACGGCCATAGATTTGCGCGGCTTCGACTCGCGACTGCGCTTCGATTTCTGCCGCTTTCACCGTGGCATCGGCCTGCACAATTCGCGCATCGCGCTCGGCAGCAGAACGAATCTGCGCGGCTTCACGCTTGCCGATGGCGGTGCGCTCAGTGGCGATTGTTTCACGCTCGGCGCGCATCCGATCAACCGTGGCCGTGAGGGTCACCGAAGGCAAGGTCAGGCGTTCGATGCCCACCTGCACCACGCGCACACCGTAAGTCGCGAGCAACTGTTGGTCGATTTGCTGACGCAGTTGCGCTTCGAAATCGGCAATACGCACTTTGCTGGCATCGGTGTTCACCAGATCCGCCAGGTCGAAACTGCTGGCGGTGGTCTCCAACGCCGAACCGACAAAGGTGCGAATCTGCCGTGCCGCTTCGTCCGGCTGGTTCTGCACCGCGCGCATGAAACGCTGCACATTGTCCGGGTCGCCTTGCACCTGCCACGCCACGTAGGCCTGAATGATGATGCGCAAACCATCGCGGGTGCCGACATCCTGCAAACCACTGGAGGTGGTACGCAGGCGCAGGTCCACCGGGATCGCCGCTTCGAACGGTGCGGGCCAGCGCCAGCTCAAACCGGGATCAAGCAACACTCGCGACGGATTGCCGAAACGGGTGATAACGGTCGCCTCGCCCGAGCGCACCTGCACCAGGCTTGCCGCAGCGATGGCAAACGCCACCAGCAACAGCGCCCAGCCCATCCGCCGCCACGGGAATGGCCCCGCCTCTTCCGGCGCACCGTGGTGATGGTGATGATGCCCATGATGATGGTGGCCGGCATGACCGTGATCGTGGCCGCTGTGGTCATGGGAATCGTGAGTGTGCGACTGGCTCAAGGGGCAACTCCTGGTTGAGCGGGGGTGCGCGCGGGCGTCGGATCAGCCGGCAGCGTGAACGTACGCAGGTCGATGGTCGGCGCATTGCTGCTGCCGCCTAAACGGTGGTCGAGTACCAGCAGTTTGGCCTTGCTCAGGCCGAGGCTGAGTTGACTCAGATATTGTTCCAGCACGAATGCCTGGCCGGCGCTGGCGTAGGCTTTCTGTTCAGCGCTGAACTTCAGATCCGCCGCCTGCGCTGTGGCGTTGATTTCACGGGCGCTGGCACTGGCCTGATCGCGGGCGAGACTGGCCTGCAATTGCGCCTGATTACTGGCTTCGGCCGCCGCACCGCGCTCACGGGAGATCAACGCCTGCGCGCCGATCTGCGCCGCTTGCACGCTGTGGTAAGCATTGGCAGCACCGGCTGGCGGGTGAATCGCTTCGACCACCGTGGCGAGAATTTCCACGCCGCTGTTGAGTTGCTGCAGATCATTTTGCACCGCGCGGCCGATTTCCTCGCCCAGCCCTACCCGGTCGGCACCGAGCAAACCGTCGAGGGTGCGCGAGGCAAAATCGTGAACCAGAATCCGGCTCGCGGTGCTGCGGATCAGCGTCGGTACATCGGCATTGTTGTAGGTAGCCGCCAAGGCATCCTGATCCCGCAGGCCGATGCGATAGACGAAGCGCACGTCCATGTTGACGATCTGAAAGCTCTGCTGATCGCCACGGCTGCTGGCGATCACCTGGGATTTGTCGTTGACGTGGCTGGCATCCCACAAACGGTTGGCGGTCATCGGCGCCTGGCCTTCGGCTGGCTCGGCCTGGGTCGGCGCAGGCGCATCGCCGACGCTGGTTGCCAACTCGTGCACCACGCCGTTCTCGACGCTCAATACACGGCCCAACGGCCACGGCAACCCAGCGTGCAATCCGGGGCCGAACACTTGCAGCGGTTTGCCGAAACGCTCGTAGATACCGCGCCCTTGCAGCGGGATTTCGTGGATCCCGGTCAGCATCCAGCCGACAGCAGCGACCAGTGCCAGCACCGGCAGAAAGGCGCGGCGCATATAGCTGAACGCCCAGATCTGGCGCAGATCGATGCCGAAACGATTGTGCAATTCGTGCTGCAAGGCCAGCAGCGGCTGCGGAGGCCAGCGCAGCATGTCAGCGACAAAACTGCGTGCCAGCAGGGTCGGTTCGAGCTGCTCGCGACGGGGGCTGAACACCGACAGGACTGCGCGCAATAGCAACTCGATCGCGACCAGTCCCGGCAAGATTCCAATCAATACCGCAAGGCGCACGGGCCACACCGAAGCCTCGCTGGCGAACAGCAGGCACAACGCGCCCAGCACCAGACTGATGATCGCCACCCTCGCCAATTGTGCGAGGTTTCCGGCTTCCGGCCATTGCGCCGGGGTTTCCTGAGCCAGTTGCCGCTCCAGCACCAGCAAGCCGAAACCCAACAGCAACATCAGCGCTGCGCCCACCGTGGCCGATAAACCGACGGTCGCGGCCGGCAACGCGAGATTCCACACCTGTTCGATGCTGAGCACTATCAGCACTGACCAGCCACCCAGCCACAACGCGGCCGCGCCGATCTGACCGAGCAGGTGCAGGCCGCGCTGACCCAAACGCTCCAGCAGCCGTTCGTACCAGCCATCAGGGGCCGTTTGCTCGACCTCGTTCAGCGGTTCCTGCGCCACCGGGTGCATGACCCGCGCACGCCATTGCGTCACCCACCACGCCGACTGCAGGCCAGCGACCAGCACCAGCAACGCCGCGCCCAGATTCATCAGCAACGCCGGCCATATCGATTGCGCGGCAAACAGCTCGACAAACAGCGCCAGCACCCACCCTGCCCCGGCCAACGCGCCGAGACCGATGGCCAGACGACGCAATCGCCGCCCCTGCGTGGCCGCTTGTTGAAAGCGCGGCAACCCGGTCACTTGCGTGCCATCGACATCCAGATCGACTTGCATATCACCCCAAAGCCATTGGTTCATTCGCCCATTCGTTACGATATAACGAAAAGCGTGAAATATTCGTACACAAATGCACTTATCTAAAGATGTCCAACCTGTCGCTTGCCTGAAGCCTTGACCGAAATGTCCGGAAATGCACATATTACGTTCGTAATTTTATTCGACTACTACTTTTAGCGATCCGCATTCCCAACCAGGAGTAACAGCATGAGCAACTATGACGTGGTGATTCTGGGCGGCGGCCCGGGTGGTTATAACGCGGCGATCCGCGCCGGCCAGTTGGGCCTGAAGGCGGCTTGCGTGGAAGGCCGCGCCACCCTCGGCGGCACCTGCCTGAACGTCGGTTGCATGCCATCCAAGGCCTTGCTGCATGCTTCGGAACTGTACGACGCGGCCATGGGTGCGGAATTCGCCAACCTCGGGATCGAGGTCAAACCCACGCTCAACCTCGCGCAAATGATGAAACAGAAAGACGAGAGCGTGAGCGGCCTGACCAAAGGCATCGAGTTTCTGTTTCGCAAAAACAAGGTCGACTGGATCAAGGGCTGGGGCCACATCGATGGCCCGGGCAAAGTCACGGTGAGCGACGATCAAGGCAACAAGACCGAGCTGAGCGCCAAGGACATCATCATCGCCACCGGCTCCGAACCCACGCCCCTGCCCGGCGTCGAGATCGACAATCAGCGCATCCTCGACTCCACCGGCGCGCTGTCGCTGAGCGAAGTACCCAAGCATCTGGTGGTGATTGGCGCCGGGGTGATCGGCCTGGAGCTGGGCTCGGTCTGGCGCCGTCTCGGCGCCCAGGTGACCGTGGTCGAATACCTCGACCGCATCTGCCCCGGCGTCGATGGCGAGGCCGGCAAAACCCTGCAGCGCTCGCTGAGCAAGCAAGGCATCAGCTTCAAGTTGAGTTCGAAGGTCACCAGCGCCACGACTTCGGCCAGCGGCGTACAGCTCAGCGTCGAACCTGCAGCGGGTGGCAGCGCCGAGTTACTGGAAGCCGACTACGTGCTGGTCGCCATCGGCCGACGCCCGTACACCAAAGGTCTGGGCCTGGAGAACGTCGGCCTGAGCACCGACAAGCGCGGCATGCTCGCCAACCGCCAGCACCGCACCGAAGCCTCCGGCGTGTGGGTGATCGGCGACGTGACATCCGGCCCGATGCTCGCGCACAAGGCCGAAGACGAAGCAATGGCCTGCGTGGAACAAATCGTTGGCAAGGCCGGCGAGGTCAACTACGACCTGATTCCCAACGTCATCTATACCCGCCCGGAGCTGGCCAGCGTCGGCAAGACCGAAGAACAGCTCAAGGCCGAAGGACGCGCCTACAAGGTCGGCAAGTTCCCGTTCACCGCCAACAGCCGGGCGAAGATCAACCACGAGACCGAAGGCTTCGCCAAGGTCCTTGCCGACGAACGCACGGACGAAATCCTCGGCGTGCACCTGGTCGGCCCGAGCGTCAGCGAAATGATCGGTGAGTACTGCGTAGCCATGGAATTCAGTGCCTCGGCCGAAGACATCGCGCTGACCTGCCATCCGCACCCGACCCGCTCCGAGGCGCTGCGTCAGGCGGCGATGAATGTGGAAGGAATGGCGACACAGATGTAACCGTCGACCGGCAATCTCTTCGCGAGCAGGCTCGCTCCCACATTCGATCGCATTCCAATGTGGGAGCGAGCCTGCTCGCGAAAGGAGCAACCCGCTCTACAGCGGAAGATGCCCCAACGGCAACGCCCCCGGGGTTTTCACCGTGTGAATCGCAAAGTTGCTGCGAATGTCACTCACCCCCGGCAGCTTCAGCAGGCAGCCGCTGAGAAACCGGTCATACGCGCGCAAGTCCGGCACCACCACCTGCAACAGAAAATCCGACTCCCCCGACACCAGAAACGCCGAGATCACCTCCGGCAACGCCGTCACCGCCGCATAAAAGGCTTCGGCCTGTTCATCGTTGTGGCGCTCGACCTTGACCCCGACAAATACCGTCAGCCCCAGTCCCACTTCATCGCGATCGAGGTTGGCCTGGTAGCCGCGAATCACCCCGGCCTCCTCCAGCATCCGCACCCGGCGCAGGCACGGTGACGCCGACAGGCCGATCTCGTCCGCCAGCTCGACGTTGCTCAGGCGTCCGTCCCGTTGCAGGGCGGCGAGAATCTTGCGGTCGAAGGCGTCGAGTTTCATGTTTGGCAGATCCTGATGGTCAGATCGAAAAAAGAAAGCAGGTTATGCCAATACTGGCCCATTTTGAAGCCGACTACGCAAGCACCTGCCCCACCCTTCGGCCATAGACTGAGCCGACCGAATCGACAACGAAAGGGCGGCAGCATGGCGGGTATGTGGATGTTTTTTCTGGCGCTGGCGGTGGTGTATCTGTTGCCTGGGCCGGACATGATCTTGCTGTTGCAAACCGGCGCCCGGCAGGGCCGCGGCGCCGCGCTGGCCACCGCGGTGGGCCTGGCGATTGCTCGGGGATGTCATGTCGCATTGGCGGCGTTGGGACTGGCGGCGCTGTTCAAAGCCGCGCCGTGGACGTTTGACGTGGTGCGTCTGGCCGGGGCGGCCTATCTGCTGTGGATCGGCATTCAATGCCTGCGCAGCACCTTGCTGCCGGACCTGAATGCCGCCGGTGCGACCGACGTCCACGGACAATGGCGTGAAGCGATCCGCCGTGGCTTGCTGACCAATCTGCTCAACCCCAAGGCGCTGCTGTTCTGCTCGGTGCTGCTTCCGCAATTTATCGTCGCCGACGGTGCCCCGGTGCTGACGCAGTTCGCCATCCTCGGCATGTTGCTGGTGGCTGCCGGGCTGCTGTTTGACTCGACTTACGCGCTGATCGGCGCCGCATTGGGCCGCTGGCTGCAACGCAGTCCCTCGGCCCAACGCTTGCAGCAGTGGCTGTTCGGCAGCCTGTTGATCGGCTTCGCCCTGCGCCTGACGTTCGTGCAACAGGCCTAGTCTTTGCGCGCCCGGCGTTGCCGACGAGTGATCAGGAACAACGCAACGCCGACCACCAGCACCGCCCCACCGATCTGCACCGGCCATTTGTAAGGGCGCAGTGCCGAACGCGCGGCATCGGTGACCTGGGTGACGTAGCGCTTGTCGGCGTTTTCAAAGTCCGGGTACGGGCACTGATGACCGAAATCCACCGCCCACGGCACGTAAGCACCTTCCTTCACATAGCGTTCATAGAGATCGCTCTGTTCCTGCAGGCTGCTGTTCCAACCGGCGGCGTTGCACAACACAGCAGCAAACGCCTGACTGGTGTGCGGCAGGTTGTCGGCGGCACGACTGGCCAGCGCGGTGGCAACGAAGCGGTAGTGATAACGCTCGTCCGGCTTGGCTTCGCTGGCTTGCTGACGTTTGACTTCGTCTTCAGCGACCAGCGGCCCGACTTTCAGCGCGGCGTTTTCCAGGCTGTAGTTGCCGCCGAACGTGGCGTAATCCGGTGCCATCTCGTAACCGAGAATATCCATACCCCACTCGCGAGCCGTCCAGGCAGCGTTGTACAACGCACTGGCGCGTTTGGTCGGCCACCAGGCGCTGTCGGCTTTCAGACGCTGCTGGCCGTAGAGCTTCGCTTTGTTTTGCAGGTCGGGATTGTCGAAGTAGCCGACCGCTTCTTCATACCGCCCCTCACGCAACAGACGTCGGCCCAGCAGATTGCGCAGGCTGGCGGCAACTGGCAACTGCACATAGTTGTCGCGCTCCTGCTGGGTCAGCGGCGGTGGCGCCGGCACGTTGTCATCGACGTAGCGTTTCAGTTCATTGACCGTCAGCACCCGCTCGGCCACTGTCGCGGCGTCGAACCAATAGATGTTGTTGCTGCGGTACAACTGAACAAAGGCTTGCAGGTATTCACCGCGTTGCAGCGCCAGGATCGCGCTCTCGCCTTCGACCCGGCATTTGGGCTGAACGGTTTCAAAGTCCCAGTCCTGCGTGCGCCGATAGCCCCAATCCTCGGTCTGCGGAAAGGCCTGCGCGGCTTTGGAATAGGCGGCAGCCGCGGCATTTTTATCGCCGTCACGCACCGCCAGTTTGGCCCGCAACCACCACGCAAGGCCGCCGTCATCGGCGTGTTCGAGAAAGGCCTTGGCGTTGGTGTAATCGCCCTGTTGATAATTGACCGCCGCCAGCCGGTCGGCGTTGTCGAAGCTGCCGCGGGTGCTGTTCTGCAGGAGCTTGACCAGTTTCTTCTGGTTTGGCGGCTCATCGCCGAATGACCAGCCCTGACGACTGATCAACGAGGCGGTGACCAGTTGCTGCACCGAAGGGTGTTCGAGCAACTTCGCCACTTGCTCCTCGGGCAACTGCGCCAGATCATTCATCAGCAGCTTGAGCGAGGTATTGCCCACCGCCGAACCGTGCAGGTTCTGCGCTTCGTACAATTCGATGGCGCCGGCCCAATCGCCCGAGGTGCGCAGTACCCGCGCCTCTTCGCCGAGGCTGGCGACGCCCAGTTCCAACGGGTCACTGAAACCGTCGATGCTCAACTGCCGAGCCTGGCGGAAGGCATCCCGCGCCTGTTCCAGTGCATCGATGGCGTTGTTGGCCTCGGTACTTCTGGCCACCCACGCACGGCCCAGCGAGTAAGCCGCCCAAGTGCTGCGCAACGGCCGTTGCTCGGCTGGCAACGCCAGCAACTGGCGGAAATACTCGACCGCCAGTTGATAGTCGCCCGCGCCGAACGCCACGGCACCGGCCAGGTACAGGCGAATCTCCGCCGGCAGGCTGGCGCCCTGCACATCGACCTGATGCGCATCCGTCAGGCTGCGCAGCTGTTTGACCAGCGCTTGCTGTTCGGCTGTGAGACCGGCCTGCTCGGCCTTGTCACGCTGATTGGCAGGCTCGGTCGGTTCAGCGTAAAAATCGTTGGGGTTGTAGGTCGCCGCGGTGACGTTCTTCAGCCCGGGGATGGCTTTGCCCAGGCGGCTGAGCTCAAAGTTGAAGTTGCCCTCCGGCAGCTCGGCCAGGGTCTGCCCGCGATTGTCGAGCAGGCGCATCGGGAAGTCCGGGCCGCAGGCCAGCGCCGAACCCAGCGGCAGGCTGAGGCTCAGGCAGAGCAGATGGCGGGGCCAGTTACGGGTCAACATGCGAACCTCCTTGATCAATAAATGCACAGCGCGCCCAACCGATGGCGCGTTGCCCGCCCGCCGGCAGACGACCGTCGCGCTGGCGGGTGAAGGTAAGCAGATCCGGGCCTTGTTGCAACGCATAACCGGCGAGCGCGTCGGCGCCTTCGCAATCGCGCGCCTTCACGCTGATGCGTGCGGGCCAGGCGTTGTCGAGGTTACCGCGGTTGTTGAGGGCGATGTCATAGAGGCCATTACTCTCGCTGAGCGTCAGGCTCAGTTGACTGCTCAATGCTTCGCCACGGGCGACGGCACGCAGCGTGCTCAGGCTCCAGGCGCGACGATCGTTGACCAGCGGCAGGCGAAACCAGATCAGACCGGCCAGATGCGCCGGGCGATCCTCCCGCAACTCCTTGGCCAGTCGGCTCAATTGCTGCGGATCGGCGAGCAATTCGCGCCGTTGTCCGCCGTGCTCAAGTGGCACTTCACTTTCCACCACCGGGGCGCCGTCAGCATCGGGCAACAGCGCCACCCCGTAGGCCGGCAGTGCCAGATAAAACGGTTTGTCGGTTACCCGCCCCCAAGCCTCGGCCCAGCGCCGCGCCTGCTCGGGGTCGAACAGACCGCGACGCGGATCGCTGACCGCATGCACCTGCAGCACACTGCTGTCGACAGCTGCCAGCAGCGCCGGCAGTTGCGGACTGTCGAGCCAGGCCGGCAACGCGGTGATGCTCAGCGGCAGGCTGGCCGGCAATGCGCCGCGCAGATGGAGAAGGAATTCGGTATAGGCCGGCAGACGCGCATTCCCGGCGTCGTGATCGATCTCGATGCCGCTCAGGGTCAGCCCCTGCCCTTGCCAGTCCGCCAGCACCTGAAGGATCTGTGCCGTGACTTGTTGTTCGTCGAGCGCCTTGAGCTGGCCGTCAAGCCGGATCACCGCAATCAACGGCCGAGCATCCTGTTTGAGCAACGCCGGATCGATGCGCGCGCGGCTCCATCCGGCATTCGGAAAGGCCTGCAACGCCAGCACCCGCAGCGTCGAAAAGTCGCCGCGACTGTCTTTCAGTGCAAGCACATGAGCCGGTGTCCACTGCCGCTGCCAGACGTAGAGCTGCTGATCGAGCGGCGCTGCATCCTGTCGTTCACAGGCGCAGAGCAACAACACAGCCAGCATGGCCGACAAGCCGACGATAACGCGCATACCTTGCAGATCCCTGAGACATCAGGCTGCAAGGTTACACAAACCGCTCAAGGCTTGCGGGCAATGATCACCTGACTTTTCGCCACTACCGCATCCAGCGCCTGCTTGATCTGCGCGCCGCGTGGCGAGTCGAGCACGGTTTGCCAGGTGTTGGCCCAATGCTCGAGCAACGGGTGATCCGGGTTACTGAAATCGACCTTGGCCTCCCAGAACAGCAGCATCCACATCGACCAGTAAAAGCCGTACTGGCTATGGCTGATAATCTCCAGCCCGGCACCGCTGACCATTGCCTTGAACTGTTCTTCACTGATGACGCGAATGTGATTGGGCTTCTGGAAATACTCCGGCGAGGCAATGTCCTTCTGCAGGTCTTCGGAACTGGGGTGCGGCACACTCAGCAGGTACAACGCGCCCGGCTTGCCGACGCGCACCAGCTCGGCGAGAAATTGCGCCGGATCGTCGACGTGTTCAATCACTTCGGTGGACACCACCCGAGTGGCGGTGGCGTCGGCGATCGGTAGCGGGTTGCAGTCGGTGACATGGCATTCGATTTCACGCGCCGGCGTATCGCTCAGGCGCTGGCGAGTAGCCTCAACCTTGGCACCGTCGATGTCGGCAATGATGATCTTCGCCCCACGCATGCCGCAAAAGTACACGTTGCCGCCGTCCCCGCACCCCACATCAAGCAGGATGTCGTCAGCACTCACCCGGAACCCGGTGAACAGCTCGTCGGTCTCCTGGTTGAACCAGCCGCTGAGCTTCGCGTCGTAAAGGCCGAGCATGTACGGGTCGACTTTGTCCGCAGCAGACGGCGCGGGGACCGGCGCAGGCGACGCTGCCCTGAGTTTCTTCAAAAGGCTCAGCATGAGGTGGCTCCAGAGGATGGGACGGCGGTTCGCGAAGTATCGAGGCGACGCACCAGCGCAGCGCCGCGATTGCGCATCGGCATTTCGATAAAGCGGTAATTGAGTTCACTGAGCAGCACGATCAGGCCGAACGCCAGCAGGATGGTCAGTGCAGGGTGCCCGGCCGGGTTCGGCAGACCGGCGCTCTGCAAGCGGAAGATCAGCTCGCGGACCAGCAGATAGGCCGGAATATGGATCAGGTAGATGCCGTAGGACCGACTGCCGATCCACGCCATCAACCGTTGCAGAGCACCGGCCGGCAGCAGGTAATCGCGGTTGTACGAGGCGATCCACACCAGCAGCGCGCTGAGCACGGCAATCGAGCCGATGCGGTAAGAGGAAAAGGTGAAGCGGTCGGTGGCCATGTAGCTCAGCATCAGTGCCAGCAAAATCAGCGTCGATACGCCGGCCCATGGCCGCTGCAGGAACGTCGGCTGCCAGCGCTGATAACCCGGCTGCACGCTCCACATCGCCAGCAACACGCCGAGGGCCAGCGCATCGGTACGCACCACCATCAGCATTGGCGTGCGCAGGGTGAACAATTGCACTGCCACCAGCGCCAGCAATACCCAGACCAGGTGTTTGCGGCACACCAGAATCAGCAGCGGGAACAACAGGTAGAACTGCTCCTCCAGCGCCAGGCTCCAGTAGACGAAACTGCTGCCGTATTCGTAGTTAAAGAAACTGTCGGCAAAGCGGAAGTTCGCGTACTGCAACACTCCCGCCAGCGTCGCTTGCAAGTTGGCGTGCAGGGTGCCGAACGCCCCGGAACGGTTGAGAAACACGCAGGCCAGCAGTATCAACGCCAGCCACAACCACGCCGACGGCAACAGACGAAATACCCGTCGCAACCAGAAGTTACGCGTCTGCGCCCAGTATTCCTGCCGGGTCGTACAAGCTCGCAGCGCCGGGATCAGGCTGCGGGCGATAACGAATCCGGAGATCGCGAAAAACAGATCGACGCCCCACCACGACTGCGCCCAGGCGTGAATGTTTCCCAGCAGAGGCACCGGATCGGTGAACAGGCTGCCCTGCAAATGATGAAACAGCACACCAAGCACCGCGATTGCCCGCAGCACTTCGATGTCCATGATCCGTTTGCTGCTCATGCGCCGGAAATCTCTACATGGGCGGCAGGCAGGCGGTCGAACAACTGCGTCAGAAACATTTGCAAACGCTGCTCGGCCACTGACTGACTGCAGAAACCCTGCAGGCTGTTAATCGCCTGCGCTGCCATCTGCGCATACCGTTGCGGATCGTGTCTGGCCACCTCGTAGCTGGCGCGATAGGCCACGCACAACGACGCCCAGTTGGTCACGTAGCGCAAGGTGCGGAAAGCACTGCGCGGGTCGTGCGGCCAGGCAGTGAGTTCATCGGTGGAGTCGATCAGGAACGCATTGTCGGCGCTCAGGTAATCGATCATCGCCGTGGTGCGCGGGGCGACCGCCGGTTTGCCGCAGGACATGAACTCCATCAGCGGCAGGCACTGGCCCTCGCCGTAAGAGGTGTTGACCACGTAGCGGGTCGCCTGCACCAGTCGTTCGTAATCGGCATCCGCCAGATAGCCATAGATCAGCACGATGCGGCAGCGATAGGACTGGTTCTTGTACAGGTGATGGAGGATGTCGCTCATCGCCAGTTCGGCATCATGGTGGGTGAGCTTGAGCACCAGCGTCGCGTCATCGTTGTCGCGGAACGTCACGCAAAATGCGCTGAGCATGTCTTGCCAGTTCTTGCGCCCGTCGCCGGGGTTGAACACCGAGGTGTAGACCACGCCGTCGAGCAGCAACTCCTGCTCGGTCACCGGGGCCGCAAAATCAATGCCGACGCCGCTGCGCAGCTGCAGCGGAGCGAACGCGTTCAGGTCGAGCTGGCGACTGTCGGCCACCAGGCCCTTGATCTTCAGGCGCAGCGGGCCCGCCTGCGGCTCACGTGGCAACTGCGCACCGCGTGCGGCAAAGCGATCCCACACCGGCGCCGGCACCGCGACAATCGGGTAATCGGCCCCCATCGCCTCGCGCACGGCATTGACCGTGTAGCTGGAATGAGTGATCGCCGCACCGCAGGCGCGCAGCACGGTGCGCCAATCGTTACGCGGCTCACCAGCAAACGGCTCGTTGGGGATGGTGCTGAATTCCCAGGCGAACACCGGCAGCGTCGGGCACGCCAGGTTCAACGGCGTGCGATGCGGCGGCGAGAACGACAGGAACACGCACGGCTCGCCCCGGGCGGCGCACTCCCGATAGAGCGCGTCGACTTCGGTCTGCGGATCGAGCACTTCCACCACCCGCCCGAGCCGCTCGAGTACCGGGCGGTATTCCTTGAGCACGAAGTAATAGCTGTACTCCGAGCGCCCCAGATTCTGTGCAATGGTGTGCTGGTTGGTTTCCGAATAAATGATGATCAGCATGAGGCGTTATCCGTCACTGACACAGCCTGCGGAGCGTGCGCAACCAGCCCGAAGAAGTCCGCCATACGTTGCTGCACGGGCGCGAAAGCGCAGTATTGGTGCATGCGCTCGACCGCGGCCGTGGACATGCGCCGATAATCCTGCGGCTGAGCCTTGGCCATCCGATAACTGCTTTCGTAGGCGTTTTTCAGTGAACCCCAGTCCGGCCGGTGGCGCAGCGTGCGATAAATAAGGCGGCTGTCCTGCGGCCAGATGGTCAGTTCCTCTCTGGACTCGACCACGAACGCCACCGAATCGTCGATATAGTCTTCCATCGCAGTGTGATCCGGCGCGATCACCGGCTTACCGCTGGACATGAACTCCATCAACGGCAGGCACAGGCCTTCACAGCGCGAGGCGTTGACGTAAAAACTGGCGGCTTCGTAAAGCCGCGCATATTGCCCGTCGTCGAGGTAACCGTGCAGCACCAGCACCCGGCAGGCGAACGGCGACAACTGCGCAAGCAGGGTCATCAATTCGCTGTAGTAGGACGTCAGATCGTTATGGGTAATCTTGAGCACCAGCGTAGCGTCGGGCTTGTCGCGAAAGGCCCAGCAGAACGCGGTGACGATGTGGTGCCAGTTCTTGCGGCCGTCCCTGGGGTTGAACACGCTGACGTAGACCACGCCATCGACACGGGTTTCGACAACCGACGAGGTGTCCGGCAAATCCAGAGGCGCAGGTTCGATGACCGGCACGACGGGGGCGCCGGCGATGTTCGGCAAACGCTGTTCGAGCCAGGCATGCGCCTTGTCTGACAGCAGATCGCGCACACCTTCCCAGTACCAGTGATGCAAAAACTTCACGCGTGGCACCGCCGGTACTTGCTCGCGACCTGAATCCAGAACCCACAGACGCAGGTAGTGGCGGGCAATCACAAAGCGCCGCTTGAGGGTCAGCGGTGGCGGACGCGCAGCCTCGATTTCCGCAGCCAGCGCTGCCTCTTCCTCGGCAGTCGGCGGTATCGGAATCAGCGCATCGGCAGACAAGCCCAGCGTGCGGCTATCGAACACGCAGCCCTTGATCGCCAGCGTTGTGCCGGGATTGACCGGCTCACTGACGTGACGTGCGCGGATGGCAGCGAAGTTTTCCCACAGTGGCGTCGGCAGTACCAGCACCGGGAAGTCATCCCCCATGGCCCGGCGGATCGCCCGCGCAGTATGGCTCGACAACGTGATGACCCGGCCCTGACGTGCGAGCATCTGCGTCCAGTCCTGGCGCGGGTCATTGTCCCATTGCTCATCGGGGATAGAGTCGAACTCCCAGGCCACCACGCAGACGGTCGGGCATTCAAGGTCGGTCGGGGTTTTCTGCGGCGGGGTGAAGGAGAGAAACAGGCTGTCTTCGCCGGCCGCGCGCAATTGGCGGTACAGCGGATCGACGTCGGCGCTGGAGGACACCACATGCACCCGCCCAAGGCTTTCCAGCACCGGACGATAGGCCTTGAGCACGAAGTAATAACTGTATTCGGGACGCCCGAGACTCTGGCTGATGGAGCTGTCGTTGACGTCCGAGTAAAGAATGAAATTCATGGCATCCCACGATGAAGTCGCCATCCCGGCCGCTTCAATCCATGACGGCCAAGCGCTGGATCGTGGTCGGCATGCCGGCACTCGTCCTGCGTCTTCGGGCCCGTCTTTGTTCTTGTTTTAGTGGTCGGTTGCAGCCGGGATTGCAGTCACTCTGAACAACACCGGGAGAACGCGACGAGGGGCATTCTAAACACATCCGTCGGGGATTCGCGAACCACCCGGCGAGAATAAATCAGGCTACTCTGACGAGAACTGACCAGTCACGGTTTGGCCTGTTGAAATTGCTGCGTAATTGGCACAGATTGGCAACCAAACAACTACAACAATGACTTCGCCCGATGTCCGACCGGTATTTACCAGCGTTCTGACAGACACGCCCATAGAGGCTGTGGGAAATGGCGAAGATTCAAGACCAAGGGGTCGCGGTTTGAAAAAGCGTCTGTTCGTCACGGGGCTGGGTGGATTCGTGGGACAACATATCCAGTCGCGTCTGGCGTCGCCTGATTCGACATGGCAGCTGCTGCCTGGCGCATCGCCCTACGACCTCACGGTGCCGGACACTCTCGTCGACCTGTGGCCGCAATTGCCCGACGCGGTGATTCATCTGGCCGGCCAGACGTTTGTTCCCGAAGCCTTCCGCGACCCGGCCCGCACCCTCGAGATCAATCTGCTCGGCACCCTCAATCTGTTACAGGCCCTCAAGGCTCGCGGTTTTGCCGGCACGTTCCTGTACGTCAGCTCCGGCGATGTCTACGGCCAGGTCGCCGAGTCCGCCCTGCCGATCACCGAACAACAACCGCCCTGCCCGCGCAATCCCTACGCGGTGAGCAAACTGTCGGCAGAATTTCTCAGCCTGCAATGGGGCTTGAGCGAAAGCTGGCCGGTGCTGGTGGCGCGGCCGTTCAACCACATCGGCAGCGGGCAGAAAGACAGCTTTGTCATCGCCAGCGCTGCGCGCCAGATCAACCGCATCAAACAGGGCCTGCAAGCCCCGCAAATGGAGGTCGGCGACATTGACGTCACGCGGGACTTCCTCGATGTCGGCGATGTGCTCTCGGCTTATTTCGCACTGCTGGAAAAAGGCACGCCGGGGCAGGTGTACAACATCTGCTCGGGCCGCGAGCAGAGCATCCGCAGTCTGATCGAACAGCTGAGCGATCTGGCGCAGGTCCAGGTGCAACTGGTTCAGGATCCGGCACGCATGCGTCGTGCCGATCAGCGTCGCGTTTGCGGCAGTCACGCACGACTGACCCAAACCACAGGATGGACGCCTGAAATCACAACACAACAATCCCTGCGGGCGATCCTGTCCGACTGGGAGCAGCGAGTACAACAAGAATGAAAAGTGCATTGATCACAGGGATCACCGGTCAGGACGGCGCCTATCTGGCCAGACTGTTGCTCGACAAGGGTTACAAGGTTCACGGCCTGGTTGCCCGGCGCAGCAGCGATTCGCGCTGGCGCCTGCGCGAGATGGGCGTCGAAGCCGACATCGAGTACCTCGATGGCGACATGGCTGACGCCTGCTCGGTGCAGCGCGCAGTCATCAAGTCAGCCCCGGACGAGGTCTACAACCTTGCCGCGCAAAGCTTTGTCGCCGCGTCCTGGAATCAACCGGTGACCACCGGCATCGTCGATGGCCTGGGCGTGACCCACCTGCTCGAAGCGATCCGCCAGTTCAGCCCGCACACACGTTTCTATCAGGCCTCCACCAGCGAAATGTTCGGCCTGATCCAGGCCGAGCAACAGGACGAGAACACCCCGTTCTACCCGCGCAGCCCCTACGGCGTGGCCAAGCTCTATGGCCACTGGATCACCGTCAACTACCGCGAAAGCTTCGACCTGCACGCCAGCAGCGGCATCCTCTTCAACCATGAATCACCGCTGCGCGGCATCGAGTTCGTCACCCGCAAGGTCACCGACGCTGCGGCCCGCATCAAGCAGGGCAAGCAGCAGGAACTGGCCCTGGGCAACATCGACGCCAAACGTGACTGGGGTTTTGCCGGTGACTACGTCGAAGCCATGTGGCTGATGCTGCAACAGGACAAGCCTGACGATTTCGTGGTCGCCACCGGCGTCACCACCACCGTGCGCGAAATGTGCCGCATCGCCTTCGATCACGTCGGTCTGAACTACCGCGACTACGTGAAGATCGACCCGGCGTTCTTCCGCCCGGCCGAAGTCGAAGTGCTGCTCGGCAACCCGGCCAAGGCTCAGCGCGTACTGGGCTGGAAGCCGAAAACCGATCTGGACACCTTGATCCGCATGATGATGGATGCGGACATGAAACGCGTCGCCAAGGAGTAGGTCATGCTGATCCCCGTGATTCTGTCCGGCGGTGCCGGTACTCGTTTGTGGCCGGTGTCCCGCGAGGGCCATCCCAAGCCGTTCATGACCCTGCCCGACGGCCAGTCGCTGCTGGGCAAGACCTACCAGCGGGCGGCAGCATTGCTCGACGGCTGGGGCGACATCGTCACGGTGACCAACCGCGAGTACTACTTCCAGAGCAAGGATCACTATTGCGCCGCCCACGTGTCGCGCCATCGCGGGCACTTTCTGCTGGAGCCGACCGGGCGCAACACCGCCCCGGCGATTGCCGCAGCGGCCCTGTCACTGCAGGCGCTGCACGGCGACAACGCAATCATGGTGGTGATGCCCGCCGACCATTTGATCGTCAACCAGGACGCACTCAAGAGTGCCGTCGAGCACGCGGTCAACCTGGCGAAGGACGGTTATCTGGTGACCTTCGGTGTGCTGCCGACTGCACCGGAAACCGGCTTCGGCTACATCGAGACCGGCGCGCCACTGGACGCCAGAGGCGCGGCGAAAGTGCAGCGTTTCGTGGAAAAACCCGATCTGCAGACCGCCACGCATTACCTGGAAAGCGGCAACTTCCTGTGGAACTCGGGCATGTTCTGTTTCACCACCGCGACCGTGATCAACGAGCTGCAACGGCATGCCCCGGAGCTGCTGGAACAGACCCGCGCGTGCATGGACGCCAGCGCCCCGGTGGAAACCGTCGGCTGCCTGCAACAGGAACTGTCACCGACGTTGTTCGCCGAAATCACCGACATCTCCATCGACTACGCCTTGATGGAGCGCTCGGAAAAAGTCGTGGTGGTGCCCGCCGGTTTCGACTGGAGCGACATCGGTTCCTGGGGCGCCGTGGCCGCACTGGTGCCGGCCGATGCCGACAACAATCGCGCCAGTGGCGAAGCGGTCTTCATCGACAGCCACAACAACTTCGTGCAGAGCGAAGGCCGGCTGGTGGCCGCCGTCGGTGTGGATAACCTGATCATCGTCGACACCGCCGACGCCGTGCTGGTGGCCCACGCCGACCGCGCCCAGGATGTGCGGCGTGTCGCCAAGCAGCTCAAGGACAAATCCCACGAAGCCTACCGCCTGCACCGCACCGTCAGCCGGCCATGGGGCACCTACACCGTGCTCGAGGAAGGTCCGCGCTTCAAGATCAAACGTATCGTGGTCAAGCCCGGCGGCAAGCTGTCGCTGCAAATGCACCATCACCGCAACGAACACTGGGTCGTGGTCGAAGGCATGGCCAAGGTCACCAACAACGGCACGGGCACCCATCTGGTGGCCAAGAACGAATCGACGTTCATCGCCGCCGGACACCGGCATCGCCTGGAAAACCCTGGCGTGATCGACCTGGTGATCATCGAAGTGCAAAGCGGCGAATACCTGGGTGAAGACGATATCGTGCGCTTCGAAGACCAATACGGCAGGACGGATTGAATGCTGCTTTCCCTTTACCGCTCGCTGCACAGCTACCGGGGTTTCATCCTCGGCAGCGTGCAGCGGGAGTTTCAAGCGCGTTACCGCAACTCACTGTTCGGCGCTCTGTGGCCGATCTTCAATCCGCTGTCGATGATCATCGTCTACACCGTGATCTTCTCGCACATCATGCGCGCGCGCCTGCCGGGTGTGGACGACAGCATGGCCTACAGCGTCTATCTCTGCGCCGGGTTGCTGGCCTGGGGAATGTTTTCGGAAATCACCCTGCGCAGCCAGACCATGTTTCTGGACAACGCCAACCTGCTGAAGAAAATCAGCTTCCCGCGTATCTGCCTGCCGGTGATCGTGCTGATCAACGCCGGGATCAATTTCGCGATCATCATCGCCCTGTTTCTGGGTTTCCTGCTGGTCACCGGACGCTGGCCGGGCATGGCGCTGCTGGCGCTGATTCCGCTGATCGCGCTGCAAATGATGTTCTGCGCCGGGCTGGGAATGATTCTTGGCGTGTTGAACGTGTTCTTCCGTGATGTCGGCCAGCTCTTCGCCATCTGCCTGCAGTTCTGGTTCTGGCTGACGCCGATTGTTTACCCGATCACGATCCTGCCGGAGTGGGTCCAGCGTCTGTTGCAGCTCAACCCGCTGACCAGCCTGATCGGCAGCTATCAGAACCTGTTCCTGTATGGGCAATGGCCGGTCTGGAGTTCGCTGCTACCGGCGTTCATCGCCGCCATGCTGATGTGTCTGATCGGCCTGCGCCTGTTTCGCCAGCGCGTCGGCGAAATGGTGGATGAACTCTGATGGGGCATATTCGCGTTACAGGCCTGGGCAAGGCCTATAAACAGTACCCGACGCGCTGGAGTCGCCTGGCGGAATGGCTGATACCTTTTTCACCCGTTCGTCACCATCAGCACTGGGTACTGCAGGATGTCGCGTTCGAGATCGCGCCCGGCGAGGCGGTGGGGATCGTCGGCGCCAACGGTGCGGGCAAGAGCACGTTGCTGAAGATGATCACCGGCACCACTCAGCCCACGTGCGGCAAGATCGAAATCGAAGGTCGCGTGGCCGCACTGCTGGAGCTGGGCATGGGCTTTCACCCGGACTTTACCGGTCGCCAGAACGCGTTCATGGCCGGGCAGTTGCTGGGCCTGCAGGTCAGCGAGATCGAAACGCTGATGCCGGACATCGAACACTTCGCGGAAATCGGCGAAGCCATCGACCAGCCGGTCCGCACCTACTCCAGCGGCATGCAAATGCGTCTGGCGTTCAGCGTCGCCACCGCGCGGCGCCCGGACATTCTGATCGTCGACGAGGCCCTGTCGGTGGGTGACGCCTACTTCCAGCACAAGAGCTTCGAACGCATCCGCAGCTTCCGCAAGGCCGGTACCACTTTGCTGATCGTCTCCCATGATCGCTCGGCCATCCAGTCGATCTGCGATTCGGCCATCCTGCTCAAGGATGGGCGCATGGCCCTGTACGACAAGCCGGAAGTGGTGCTCGATTATTACAACGCCCTGATGGCCGAACGCGAAGGGCAGATCGTGCGTCAGGAAATGCTCGCCGGCGGCGAGGTGCAAACCGTGTCCGGCACCGGCGAGGCAGGCATTCTCAGTGTGCGCCTGCTGGACGAACACGATCGCGCCATCGACGCTGCCGAGGTCGGCCAGCCAGTGGTACTGGAAGTTCAGGTGGAGGTTCGGCGCGACATTGAACGACTGGTGCTCGGCTTCATCCTCAAGGATCGTCTGGGCCAGATGATGTATGGCATCAACACCCATCGTCTGAACAAGGCTCTGACTGACCTGCACGCCGGCGAACGCTTCACTTACCGCTTTGCCTTCGTCATGGGCCTGGGCAAGGGCAACTATTCCGTATCGCTGAGCCTGTCACGCCTGGACTCGCACCTGGACCGCAACTTCGAATGGCGCGATTACGGCCTGGTGTTTCATGTGATCAACAACCGCCAGGAAGATTTCGTCGGCTGTTCCTGGCTCAACGCCAAGACCTCGATCACCCGCCATAGCGAGGCAGAGCTGACCGAGCGTGCACCATGACCCGGCTACTGGTGGAGTGCACCCACGTCTTCAAGCACCCGGCGATCAACTCCGGTATTCAACGAGTGGTGCGTAACGTCATCAAGCAACTGCCCGAGCGGGTGGGTGATGTCGAGTGCCTGCCGGTGATTTCGCTCAGGGGCCAGCTCTATCGGGTCACACGCCTGGCCCCGCTGGACGCGCCATTGCTCAACGCCGTTGCGACCTTTGGCGAGCGGCTGGAACGCCTCGCCCACCGATTCTGGCAGTGGCACCAGCGCCTTGATCCACGCTGTCCGTCGAAATTCACCCGACGCATTCTGTACGTCGCTTACCGGCTGACCTCCTTCGGCTTGTTTGGTTGTCCGCTGCGCCTGATCAGGCTGATGAACCGCAAGCAACTGCTCAAGCGCTGCACGCCACTGCAACATCAGCCTGGCGACCAGCTGGTGCTGCTGGATTCGTCCTGGCATTCGGACTTTTTTCCCCACGCCGAACAACTCAAGCGTGACGGGGTGGGTATCGTCGCCGTGATCTACGACCTGATCCCGCTGACCCACCCGCAGTTCTACGACACGCGGCTGGTGCAGGTCTTCAGCGCATGGTTCGACTGGATCACCCGCACCGCCGATGGCTACATGGCGATTTCCGCAACGGTGCGCGATCAGCTGCGCGCCGAACTGCAGCGACGGGTCGGCCCGGCACGCACCGACAGACTCTGGTTCGATTATTTCCATCTCGGTTCCGAACTGGATCTGCACAGCGCCAGGGCTACGGTCGAACCGCGCCTGCAACAACTGTTCAGTACACCGGAGCCCGTGTTCCTGATGGTCAGCACCATCGAACCGCGCAAAAACCACACGTACCTGCTCGATGCCTTCGAGCGGGCCTGGGCCGCCGGCTGCACGGCGCGGCTGTGCATCGCCGGACGCATCGGCTGGAAGTGCGACGCTCTGCTCGCCCGGGTGCACAATCATCCCGAACTGAATCGCCGCCTGTTCATGTTCAACGAGTTGAGCGACACCAGCCTCGAACATGCCTACGCCCACGCCAGTGCACTGGTGTTCCCCTCGTTTGTCGAAGGCTTTGGCCTGCCACTGGTAGAAGCCATGCAGCGCGGCTTGCCGGCGATGGGCAGCGACATCGCGGTGTTCCGCGAAATTGGCGGCGAGTTCATGGCCTACTTCGATTTGCAGGACCCGCAAAGCCTCGCCGACTTGATCATCCGATTCCAGCAAAGCGGTCAGTTCCCCGCTGCCCGCAATGTGGCTGACTGGCGCTGGATCGGCTGGCGCGAGGCCAGCGCCCAATTGACCGAACGCACCGCACACAACGTCCTGAAAGCGCCATCGGCGCCAGCGAGGCCGTATGCGCATTGCCCTTAACGCCCGAATTCTGCAGGCACCGCGCACCGGCATCGGCCATTACGTCGCCGAACTGGTTCGTGCCTTGCGCAGCACCACCGATGTCGAAGTGGCGCTGTTCCACGGCTGGGGCTGGAGTTCGGCGCTGCCGGAAGCGGCGATGCCCGGCTATTCGCACCTGACGCCGCTGCTGCGGCAGATCCCCGGCGCCTATCAGGCGCGGCGCTGGCTGGAGCAGAAACGCTTCGATCAGGGCCGCACGCAAGGCATCGACCTGTATCACGAGCCGAGCCTGTGGCCGCTGGCCTTCGATGGCCCGACCGTGATCACCCTGCACGACCTGACCCATCTGCACTTTCCTGATTCGCAACCGGCGGCGCGTCTCAAGGAAATCGAACGGCGCCTGGCTGCTGGCGTGCAACAGGCGCAACGGATCGTGACCGACTCGCAGGCGATTGCCGACGAGGCGCAGGCTTATTTTGGTCTGCCGGCCGAGCGTTTCGTGGTGGCGCCACTGGGTGTGGCCGAGCGCTTCCACCCACGGGAACCACACGCCATCGAAGCGGTGCTCAAGGCGCATGCCGTTGCCGCGCGAGAATATTTTTTGTGTGTCGGCACCCTGGAACCGCGCAAGAACCTGAGCCTGGCCCTGCGTGCCCACGCCTTGCTGCCGGATGCCGTACGCAAGCGCTTTCCGCTGCTGATCGTCGGCATGGCCGGCTGGCAACAGGCCCAGTTCAGCGACGAACTGCGCCAGGCCCTGGCCTCACGGCACGTTTGCTTGCTCGGCTACCTGCCGGATGAACACGTCGCCCAGCTGCTGGCCGGCGCTCGAGCGCTGGTGTTTCCATCACTGTATGAAGGTTTCGGTCTGCCGGTACTGGAAGCAATGGCCAGCGGCACCCCGGTGATCCTCACCCGATCTTCAGCCATGCCGGAAGTTGCCGGCGCGGCAGGCAACTACATTGAACCTGACGATGCACACGGCTTGCGCGATGCGCTGAATCGCCTGATCGACGATCAAGCGCATTGGCAGGCCTGCCGAGAAGCCGGATTGCACCGGACGCGGCTATTTTCCTGGGAACGTTGCGCACAGGCCACCGCCGGTGCCTACCGCCAGGCCATGGGAGGCTGAATGCGAGTTCTTCACTTTTTCAAAACCTACTTGCCTGACTCGGTCGGCGGCATCGAACAGGTGATCTTCCAGCTGTGCGAAAGCGGCGCACATCATGGCATCGACGGTCAGGTGCTGACCCTCAGCGCCGATCCGACCCCGCCCGTGGTGCAACTCGGTCAACATGAAGTGCATCGCGCCAGACTCGACATCCAGTTCGCCTCCACCGGTTTTTCCTGGAGCGTGTTCAAACAGTTTCGCGAGCTGGCCGCCGAAGCCGATGTGGTCAACTACCACTTCCCCTGGCCGTTCATGGACCTGGTGCACTTCGCCAGCGGCATGAACAAGCCGAGCGTGGTGACCTACCACTCGGACATCATCCGCCAGAAGCATCTGCTCAAACTCTACCGACCGCTGATGAACCGCTTCCTCGCCAGCGCCGACCGGATTGTCGCGGCCTCGCCGAACTACCTGCACACCAGCGACGTGTTGCAGCAGTTCCAGGACAAGACCCGGGTGATTCCGTACGGCTTGAACAAGGCCGGTTATCCACAGGCGGACAGCGAACGCATGAATCGCTGGCGCCAGCAGCTTGGGGATAAGTTTTTCCTGTTCGTCGGGGTCATGCGTTATTACAAGGGCCTGCACATCCTGCTCGATGCCTTGAAGGACGTGGATTATCCGGTGGTAATCGTCGGCGCCGGGCCGCTGGAACTGGAGCTGCATGCCCAGGCCGCTGCGCTGGGCCTGCGCAATATTCACTTCCTCGGACGCCTGGGCGATGAAGACAAGGTCGCCCTGCTGCAACTGAGCTACGCCATCGTGTTCCCGTCGCACCTGCGCTCCGAAGCGTTCGGCATTTCGCTGCTCGAAGGCGCGATGTACGGCAAACCGATGATCTCCAGCGAAATCGGTACCGGCACCAGCTACATCAATATCCACAATGAAACCGGCCTGGTGGTTCCCCCGAGCAATCCACAGGCGTTTCGCGAGGCGATGCGCACCTTGTGGGAAAACCCGGAGCGCGCGGCAGCCATGGGCATCAAGGCCGAGGCGCGTTACCGGCAGCTGTTCACCGCCGACGAGATGGCCCGCAAGTGGACCGAACTGTATCAGGAGCTGCTGGAAGAGAAAGACCTGTCCTACGCCTGACCCGTTGCTGAAACACATCCCCTGTGGGAGCGGGCTTGCTCGCGAAGGCGATCTTTCAGTAAACAATCATGTCGACTGACCTGACGCCTTCGCGAGCAAGCCCGCTCCCACAGGGGGTTGTCGTGATTTCAAATGAGCCGTCAGAGATCCAGCACCAGCGGCTGTTCACTCAGCGCCGGTACCGCGCAGCAAATCAGCACCTGCCCCGCTTCCGGCATGTCTGCCGGGGGCTGTGGATAATTCACCGCGCCACTGAGCAACCGCGTCTTGCAGGTGCCGCACGAACCTCCACGGCAACTGAACTCGGGGCGCAGGCCACGGCTTTCCGCCAGCTCCAGCAGACTGCCGCCGTCCGGCTGCCAGCGCGCCTCTTTGGCCGAGCGTTCGAACACTACCGGTACCGAAGTGATGGCGGCCGGCGGCTGCTCGATGACCACGGCATCCGGGTCCGGCTGGCGCTTGAGCGTCGAAGGGCCGAAGGTTTCGGCATGGATCCGCGCATCGCGAACATCGAGGTCGCGCAGGCTGTCATAGACGCTTTGGGTAAAAGCGCCGGGGCCACAGACCGCAAAATCGATCTGGTCGTAATCCTCGACGTCCAGCAGATCGCGCAGCACCGCAGCGTCGATGCGCCCGCGCAGATCGAAATCTTCGCCCTCCTGAAGATCAGCCTCCGGCTGACTGAGCAGGCGCACCACCCGCACTGCATCGCCAGCATTTTCCAGCAAGCGATCGAGTTCCTGACGAAACGGTTGATCAGCCAGGCTGCGCGAACTCTGCAGCAGCCACGTCGGCCGGATCCTGCGGGTGCGCAGGCCTTGATAAATCACCTCGCGCAGCATCGACAGCAATGGCGTGATGCCAACCCCCGCCGCCAGCAACACCAGCGGTCGTTGCTCCAGCGGCGCCACGGTGAAGTGCCCCTGTGGCGCCCGCGCCTCGAGGATATCGCCGACCCGGATCTGCTGGTGCAAATGGCCTGAGACCAGGCCTTCGCGTTTCACACTGATACGCAGGAAATCATCCGATGGCGCACTCGACAGGCTGTAGGTGCGGATAGGCGTTTCATCACCCAGCTTGAAGCGCAGCGGCAGATGCTGGCCGGCCTGAAACACCGGCATCCCCGCGCCATCGTCCGGTTGCAGATAAATCGAGCGGATGTGCTGGCTTTCGCGCTCGATGCGGGTCACCCGCAGCGGCCGCCAGCGGTCACCCAGTGCTTTGGCCTGCAAGCGTGCATCGGCCTGGGCCCAGGTGCCGGTCAGCAGGCTGGTGGGCGACATGCCGTCGAAGCGCCAGCGCAAGGCCAGTGCCGCCGGACGCCACACCCGTTGCTCCACCTCGAATGTCCACAGGCGTTCAGCGCCTTGAAAGGCTTCGATCTGCGACCCTTCCAGAATGATCTCGGTACGCCCGCTCAGGTGCAGCAGATCACCTGTGGAAAAGTCGATGAACAGCAGTCCCGCACGGGGGTTGAGCAACAGATTACCGAGGGTGTTGAAGTGCAGATTGCCGGCAAAATCGGGGATGGTCAGGCGGTTCCCCTCGACCCGGACGAAACCCGGCTGACCGCCGCGATGGGAAACATCCACCGCACGCTGCCCGTCGACCTCGACGTAACTGGCGACAAAGAAGGTGTCGGCGCCTTCGATCATGGCTCTGGCCGCGTCATCAAGACCATTGCCATGCTGCGCTGGCCGCGTCTGCGGATCACTCAGCGGCACGCGCTGGAACTGGCGCAGTTGAATGTATTGCGGACAGTTGCCGAACGACTGATCCACCGTCACCGCGAAACCGCTGGCGTCGAGGTTGCCGACGCGACCGTTGAGACGATTGCGCCGCCGGGTGTGCAACTCGATTCCGAGCAAACCGATGGCGGCGCCGTCGTGCAACTGCGCCGGATCATCGGCCGCCGGCAGGCTGGACAACTGCAGGCGCTGCGGATCGGGCGAACCGGCAAACCCCGGCGCGCCTTCGAGCACGCTGGCCCACGGACGCCCCTCGGCATCGACCGCGCCGTACAGCATGAACGGTAATTGCGCATAGAACGCGCGGTGTTGATCCGGCATCCAGTCGCGAATCACCTTGCGCCCGAAGGTTTCCATGCGTTCGGCAACGCCGACATGGGCCTGCAGTTGTTGCTCGCCAGCGTGCCACGGTGAACGTTCCATCACGCATCTCCCCGCGCCGCTGGCGCACTGTGGATAACTCGATCAGATCGGGCCGGACCCTCAGGCAGTCTTCTGCAGACCGGCGACGGTACGCGGCATGCCGACAAAACCGGGCAAGGCTTCGACACGCGCCAGCCAGGCACGCACGTTGGCGTAGTCATCCAGCGACACGTTGCCTTCCGGCGCATGGGCGATGTAGCTGTAGGCGGATACATCAGCGATGGTCGGCTCGCTGCCGGCCAGGTACGGGGTCTTGCCCAGTTCCAGTTCCATCACCTTGAGCAGGTTGTGCGCACGGGTGATCAGTTCCTCGGCATTCAGTTGCGCGCCGAACACCGTGACCAGGCGTGCTGCCGCCGGGCCAAAGGCAATCGGCCCCGCCGCCACCGACAACCAGCGCTGGACCCGCGCAGCGCCCAGCGGATCGGTGGGCAGCCAACGGCCATTGCCGTACTTGAGCGCCAGATACACCAGAATCGCGTTGGAATCGGCCAACACCACGCCGCCATCGTCGATCGCCGGCACCTGGCCGAAACTGTTGATCGCCAGATATGGCGCCTGCTTGTGCTCACCCTTGGCCAGATCGACCAGGATCAGTTCAGTCGGCAGTTGCAGCAGGGACAGCATCAGCTCCACCCGATGGGCGTGGCCGGAACGCGGGAAGTTGTAGAGTTTGATCGCTTGCATGGTCGACTCCGCTGGAGGTGGCGCCGTTCGGGATGGCAGCGCCGATGGAGGCCATCTTCCACCCATCCTCAAAGCAATAGAATCACCAGCAATCGCAATCGATTATTTCACCGGATGAAATAACGCCGCGTTCTGCAGCGCCGGATGCTCACGCAGAGCCTTCACCGCATAGTCGACAAAACTGCGCACCCGCGCCGGCGCCTTGCGGCCGCCCTGATACACCACGTGGATCGGCAGCGGCGGCAGTTCGAAGTCGGCGAGGACGATTTCCAGCTCACCTGACGCCACCTTGCCGGCGACTTGATAGGACAACACCCGGGTCAGCCCCAACCCCAGGCAGGCCGCGGCAATCGCCGCCTGATTGGCGGTGACCACCAGCCTCGGCTCGGGCCGCACGCTGATCGCTTCGCCCTGGTCCACAAACGGCCAGCTGCGTAACTGGCCGATGGACGAAGTCGCCACCACCGGCGCGCCGGCCAGCGCCTGCGGATGCTCGGGACGACCGTGCTGTGCCAGATAGGCCGGCGAAGCACAGATCACCCGCCGCACCTCGCCGACACGGATCGCGTGCTGATTGCTGTCCGGCAGCTCACCGATGCGCACCGCGACATCAATGCCTTCCTCGACCATGCTCACCACCCGATCGACCAACAGCGCATTGATCGAAACGTCCGGGTACTGCGTCAGATAACCGGCCATCAGTGGTGTGACGAACAACTCGCCGAACAACACCGGTGCGGTCACTGTCAATTGCCCACGGGGCTGGGCGTGACTGCCGGCCGCCGAATCCTCGGCTTCCTGCACCTCGACGAGAATTCTCCGACAGTCTTCCAGATAACGCTGACCGGCCTCGCTGAGGTGCACATTGCGCGTGGTACGAATCAGCAACTGCGTACCGATGCGCTGCTCCAGCGCCGCCACCGCCCGGGTGACACTGGCGGCGGACAAACCCAGACGTCGCGCCGCTGCCGAGAAGCCCTGCTCCTGGGCCACCGTGGCGAAGATCTGCATTTCCTGGAAGCGGTCCATGGATGTCCTCGATTCAGATACAAAAATCGCAGCCGAGGCTGCGATTTTTGCGGGTCAATGTCAGCTGTGGATAACTTATTCCACCGTCACCGACTTGGCCAGGTTGCGCGGCTGGTCGACGTCGGTGCCCTTGAGCACGGCGACGTAGTAGGACAACAACTGTAGCGGGATGGTGTAGAGGATCGGCGAGAGGATGTCGTGGATGTGCGGCATCTGCACCACGTGGGTGCCTTCGCCGTTGGTCATCCCGGCTTTCTCGTCGGCGAACACGATCAGTTCACCGCCACGGGCACGGACTTCCTGCAGGTTGGACTTGAGCTTCTCCAGCAGTTCGTTGTTCGGCGCCACCGTGACCACCGGCATGTCGTTATCCACAAGCGCCAACGGACCGTGTTTCAGCTCGCCAGCAGGATAGGCTTCGGCGTGGATGTAGGAGATTTCCTTGAGCTTCAAGGCGCCCTCCATCGCCACCGGGAATTGCGCGCCACGGCCGAGGAACAGGGTGTGGTTCTTTTCGGCGAACAGTTCGGCGATCTTTTCCACCGTGCTGTCCATCGCCAGCGCTTCGCCCAGACGAGTCGGCAAGCGACGCAGCTCTTCCACCAACGTGGCTTCGACGTCTTTGCCCAAGGTTCCGCGCACCTGACCCAGAGACAGGGTCAGCAATAACAGGCCGACCAGTTGCGTGGTGAACGCCTTGGTCGAGGCCACGCCGATTTCGCGACCGGCCTGGGTCAGCAGAGTCAGGTCGGACTCACGCACCAGCGAGCTGATGCCGACGTTGCAGATTGCCAGGCTGGCGAGGAAGCCTAGCTCTTTGGCATTGCGCAGCGCGGCCAAGGTGTCGGCGGTTTCGCCGGACTGCGAGATGGTCACGAACAGGGTGTCTGGCTGCACCACCACCTTGCGGTAGCGGAATTCGCTGGCGACTTCGACCTGGCACGGAATACCGGCCAGTTCTTCGAGCCAGTAACGCGCAACCATGCCGGCGTGATAGCTGGTACCGCAGGCGACGATCTGCACGTTGCGCACTTTGGCGAACAGCTCGGCAGCCTGTGGACCGAAAGCCTGAACCAGCACTTGGTTCGGGCTCAGGCGACCTTCCAGGGTGCGCTGTACCACAGACGGTTGCTCATGGATTTCCTTGAGCATGTAGTGACGGAATTCGCCCTTGTCGGCGGCTTCGGCGCCATCGCTGTATTGCACGGTCTGGCGCTCGACGGTTTTGCCATCAACATCCCAGATCTGCACGCTATCGCGGCGAATTTCGGCGATATCACCTTCTTCCAGGTACATGAAGCGGTCAGTGACCTGGCGCAGTGCCAACTGGTCGGACGCGAGGAAGTTCTCGCCCAGGCCCAGGCCGATCACCAACGGGCTGCCACTGCGTGCGGCAACCAGGCGATCCGGTTGCTGTGCATTGATCACGGCCAGACCGTAGGCACCGTGCAGTTCCTTGACCGTGGCTTTGAGCGCGACGGTCAGGTCAGGCTGATCCTTGAGTTTGTGGTTCAGCAGGTGCGCGATGACTTCGGTGTCGGTGTCCGAAGTGAACACGTAACCCAGCGCTTTCAGTTGCTCACGCAGGGCTTCGTGGTTTTCGATGATGCCGTTGTGCACCACGGCGATATCGCCGGAAAAATGCGGGTGCGCGTTACGCTCGCACGGTGCGCCGTGGGTAGCCCAACGAGTGTGCGCGATACCGAGACGGCCAACCAGCGGCTGTGCGGCCAGCGCTGTTTCCAGTTCGCTGACCTTGCCCGGACGACGCATGCGCTCAAGCTTTTCATCGTTGGTGAAAACCGCCACGCCGGCGCTGTCATAGCCGCGGTATTCAAGGCGCTTGAGGCCTTCGAGCAGGATGGCGGTGATATTACGTTCAGCAACTGCGCCGACAATTCCACACATGCTTATTTCTCCTGACTGACAGCCGCGCAAATCACGGTGATACCGCGGGCCTGAATCTGATCGCGTGCATCGATGGGCAGGCGATCATCGGTAATGAGGGTATGGACGCTGCTCCACGGCAGCTCCAGGTTGGGAATCTTGCGGCCGATCTTGTCGGCCTCGACCATCACGATCACTTCCCGCGCCACGTCGGCCATCACTCGGCTCAAACCGAGCAGTTCATTGAACGTGGTGGTACCGCGCACCAGATCGATGCCATCAGCGCCGATAAACAATTGGTCGAAGTCGTAAGAGCGTAGTACCTGCTCGGCCACCTGGCCCTGAAAGGATTCCGAATGCGGATCCCAGGTGCCACCGGTCATCAGCAGCACCGGTTCGTGTTCGAGTTCGCTCAAGGCCTTGGCAACGTGCAGGGAGTTGGTCATGACCACCAGGCCCGGCTGCAGGCCAAGCTCGGGAATCATCGCGGCGGTGGTGCTGCCGCTGTCGATGATGATGCGGGCGTGCTCGCGAATGCGTTTGACGGCAGCGCGGGCAATTGCCTGTTTGTATTTCGAAACGCTCTGGCCGGGTTCTGCCACCAGTTCCTGCGGCATGGTGATCGCCCCGCCGTAACGGCGCAGCAACAGTCCATGGCTTTCCAGCGCGGCCAGATCCTTGCGGATCGTAACTTCCGATGTTTCGAAGCGCTTGGCCAGTTCATCCACACTGACTTCGCCCTGCTCATTGAGCAAGGCGAGGATGTTGTGCCGGCGTTGGGGCGTATTGCGTTTCGACATGGCGGCTTAAGTTTCGATTCGAAAGATAACGGAAGCAATCAAAACCTATCGGTCATAAATCGTCAAGCGACAGATCGAAAATTTTAGAAACGACCCAGACGAATGTGGGAGCGGGCTTGCTCGCGAATGCGGAGGGTCAGTCACTGAAATGTGAAACTGAAACACCGCATTCGCGAGCAAGCCCGCTCCCACGTTTGGATTCAAGCATTAAGTGCAGCTGTGGATAACTCAGTTCTTCTTGATCTTCTCCGGCCGCTTCCAGCCATCGATATTCTTTTGCCGCGCGCGACCAACGGCCAACTGCGCGTTATCCACATTCTGCGTGATGGTCGAACCGGCCGCCGTGGTTGCACCGGACGAGATATCCACAGGCGCCACCAGCGAGTTGTTGGAGCCGATGAACACGTCCTCGCCCAACACGGTTTTCCACTTGTTGGCGCCATCGTAGTTGCAGGTAATGGTGCCCGCGCCGATATTCGTGCGTGCGCCAACTTCGGCATCGCCCAGGTAGGTCAGATGCCCGGCCTTGGCGCCCTCGCCCATGCGGGCGTTTTTCAGTTCGACGAAGTTACCCACATGTGCGCGTGCTTCGAGCACGGTGCCTGGGCGCAGACGGGCGAACGGACCGGCATCGCTGCCTTCACCGAGAACCGCACCTTCGATGTGGCTGTTGGCCTTGATCACCACGCCTTTGCGCAAGGTGCTGTCCTTGATGACACAGTTCGGGCCGATCACCACGTCGTCTTCAATAACAACGTTGCCTTCGAGAATCACGTTGACGTCAATCAGCACATCGCGACCAACGGTCACTTCACCGCGCACATCGAAACGCGCCGGGTCACGCAGGGTCACGCCTTGCGCCATCAGCCGGCGGCCGGCGCGCAACTGGTAATGTCGCTCCAGCTCGGAGAGTTGCTTGCGATCGTTGGCGCCCTGCACTTCCATCGGGTCGTGCGGTTGTTCAGTGGCGACCACGAGGCCATCGTTGACCGCCATTTCGATCACGTCGGTCAGGTAGTACTCGCCCTGTGCGTTGTTGTTCGACAGACGGCTCATCCAGTCAGCCAGACGATTGGCCGGAACGGCGAGGATGCCGGTGTTGCCTTCGGTGATCGCGCGCTGAGCTTCGCTGGCATCTTTATGCTCAACGATGGCGGCAACCTTGCCGTTCGCGTCGCGCACGATACGGCCGTAACCGGTCGGATCTTCGAGCTCAACGGTCAACAGGCCCATCTGGCCCGGTACGACGTGCTTGAGCAGACGCTGCAGGGTTTCGACTTCGATCAGCGGCACATCACCGTAGAGAATCAGCACGGTATCGGCGGTGATGAACGGCACAGCCTGAGCCGTTGCATGACCGGTGCCCAATTGCTTGTCCTGCAGCACGAAATTCAGATCGTCAGCCGCCAGGCGCTCGCGCACCACATCGGCACCGTGACCGATGACCACGTGAATGCGCTGCGGATCAAGCTGCCGCGCGCTGTGGATAACATGGCCAAGCATGGAGTTGCCGGCAACCGGGTGCAGCACTTTCGGCAACGCCGAACGCATACGGGTGCCTTGACCGGCCGCGAGGATAACGATTTCGAGAGACATGACTGGCTACCAATCCTGGGTGGTCAGCAACTGCGACCGGGTTGTAAAAATCGGAAAAGAAAAAAGGGTAGCCGAGGCTACCCTTTTTTATCAATCGCACAACAAGTGGCTGACGGATTAACCGCCAAACTTCTTGCGGATCTGCTGGACGGTGCGCAGCTGAGCTGCGGCCTCGGCCAGACGTGCGGACGCAGCTCCGTAATCGAAATCTGCGCTCTTCTCGTGCAGAGCAGCTTCGGCAGCCTTGAGGGCTGCTTGAGCCTGAGCTTCATCCAGGTCGGCGGCACGTTGCACAGTGTCGGCAAGAACCTTGACCATGTTCGGCTGAACCTCGAGGAAACCACCGGAGATGTAGAACACCTCGGTTTCCCCGCCTTGCTTGATCAGGCGGATCGGACCTGGCTTCAGATTAGTGATCAGCGGCGCGTGACCCAGAGCGATACCAAGATCACCCAGTGCACCGTGCGCAATCACCATCTCGACCAGGCCGGAAAAGATTTCCCCTTCCGCGCTGACGATATCGCAATGGACTGTCATAGCCATCTGATTGCCTCAACCTAAATTAGCGCCCGTTGCCGGGCGCCGGGATTACAGTTTCTTGGCTTTCTCGATCGCTTCTTCGATGCCGCCAACCATGTAGAACGCTTGTTCTGGCAGGTGGTCGTAGTCACCGTTGAGGATGCCTTTGAAGCCAGCAATGGTGTCTTTCAGGGAAACGTATTTACCCGAAGCACCGGTGAAGACTTCAGCCACGAAGAACGGCTGCGACAAGAAGCGCTGGATCTTACGAGCACGGTTTACCAACTGCTTGTCGGCTTCCGACAGCTCGTCCATACCCAGGATCGCAATGATGTCCTTCAGCTCTTTGTAGCGCTGCAGCACGTACTGAACACCGCGAGCGGTTTCGTAGTGCTCGTTGCCGATCACGTTCGGATCCAGCTGACGCGAAGTCGAGTCCAGTGGGTCTACCGCCGGGTAGATACCCAGGGAAGCGATGTCACGGGACAGAACGACGGTGGCGTCCAAGTGGGCGAAGGTGGTAGCTGGCGACGGGTCAGTCAAGTCGTCCGCAGGTACGTATACCGCCTGGATCGAAGTAATCGAACCTTGCTTGGTCGAAGTGATGCGCTCTTGCAGCACGCCCATCTCTTCAGCCAGAGTCGGCTGATAACCTACTGCCGAAGGCATACGGCCCAGCAGTGCGGATACTTCAGTACCGGCCAGGGTGTAACGGTAGATGTTGTCGACGAACAACAGAACGTCGTTACCTTCGTCACGGAACTTCTCGGCCATGGTCAGGCCGGTCAGAGCTACGCGCAGACGGTTTCCCGGCGGCTCGTTCATCTGACCGTAAACCAGTGCCACTTTGTCCAGAACGTTGGAGTCCTTCATCTCGTGGTAGAAGTCGTTACCCTCACGAGTACGCTCACCCACACCGGCGAACACGGAATAACCGCTGTGCTCGATGGCGATGTTACGGATCAGTTCCATCATGTTTACGGTTTTGCCTACACCGGCACCACCGAACAGACCGACTTTACCGCCCTTGGCGAACGGGCAAACCAGGTCGATAACCTTGATGCCGGTTTCCAGCAGCTCGTTGCCACCAGCTTGTTCAGCGAAGGAAGGAGCGGCGCGGTGAATACCCCAGCGCTCTTCTTCGCCGATCGGGCCAGCTTCGTCGATCGGGTTGCCCAGTACGTCCATGATCCGGCCCAGAGTCGCTTTACCGACCGGTACGGAGATGGCTGCGCCAGTGTTGTTGACGCCCAGACCGCGCTTCAAGCCTTCGGTCGAGCCCATCGCAATGGTACGTACCACGCCGTCGCCCAGCTGCTGCTGAACTTCCAGAGTGGTTTCGGCGCCTTGAACCTTCAAGGCGTCGTAGATGCTCGGTACGCTGTCGCGTGGAAATTCCACGTCGATAACGGCGCCGATGATTTGAACGATACGTCCGCTACTCATAGCTGGATCCTCTGAATATTTGAACCGTTAAACCGCGGCAGCGCCGCCGACGATTTCCGAGATCTCTTGGGTGATCGCAGCCTGACGCGCCTTGTTGTAGATCAGCTGCAAATCGCTGATCAAATCACCGGCGTTGTCGGTAGCGTTCTTCATCGCGATCATCCGCGCAGCTTGTTCGGCCGCGTTGTTCTCGACCACCGCCTGGTACACCTGCGACTCCACGTAGCGCACCATCAAGCCGTCAAGCAGCTCTTTGGCGTCTGGTTCGTAGAGGTAGTCCCAGTGGTGCTTGAGTTCTTGATCCGGGGTCGCCACCAGTGGAATCAACTGCTCCACGGTAGGCTGTTGCGTCATGGTGTTGATGAACTTGTTGGATACCACGGACAGGCGGTCAATACGGCCGTCCAGATAAGCATCCAGCATCACCTTGACGCTGCCGATCAGATCATTGATCGACGGCTCTTCACCCAGGTGGCTGATAGCTGCAACGACGTTACCGCCGAAGTTGCGGAAAAAGGCCGCACCCTTGCTACCCACTACACACAGATCAATCTCGACGCCGTTTTCGCGGTTTACCGCCATGTCCTTGACCAGGGCCTTGAACAGGTTGGTGTTCAAGCCGCCGCACAGACCACGGTCACTGCTCACTACGACATAACCGGCACGCTTTACTTCGCGGTCGATCATGAACGGGTGGCGGTATTCCGGGTTGGCGTTGGCCAGATGCCCAATTACCTGGCGGATACGCTCCGCATAAGGACGGCTAGCAGCCATGCGCATTTGTGCCTTGCGCATTTTGCTGACCGCCACTTTTTCCATGGCGCTGGTAATTTTTTGCGTGCTTTTGATGCTCGCAATCTTACTGCGAATCTCTTTTGCGCCTGCCATGTAACACCTATCAGGTTAGCAAGCGGGAGCCTTGCGGCTCCCGCTGCGGCTTACCAGGTTTGGGTGGCCTTGAACTTCTCGATACCGGCTTTGAGGCCAGCGTCGATTTCGTCATTGAAGTCACCTTTAACGTTGATCTTGGCCATCAAATCGGCGTGATCGCGGTTGAAGTAAGCAATCAGCGCTTGCTCGAAGCTGCCGATCTTGGCGATTTCAATGTCAGTCAGGAACCCACGCTCAGCGGCATACAGCGACAGCGACATGTCGGCGATCGACATTGGCGCGTATTGCTTCTGCTTCATCAGCTCGGTAACGCGCTGACCATGCTCAAGTTGCTTACGGGTCGCTTCGTCCAGGTCAGAAGCGAACTGGGCGAATGCCGCCAGTTCACGGTACTGAGCCAGAGCGGTACGGATACCACCGGACAGCTTCTTGATGATCTTGGTCTGAGCGGCACCACCCACACGGGATACCGAAACACCGGCGTTCACTGCAGGGCGGATGCCCGAGTTGAACATGGCCGATTCCAGGAAGATCTGACCGTCGGTGATGGAAATCACGTTGGTCGGAACGAACGCGGAAACGTCGCCAGCCTGGGTTTCGATGATCGGCAGTGCGGTCAGGGAACCGGTTTTGCCGGTCACTGCGCCGTTGGTGAACTTCTCTACGTACTCTTCCGAAACGCGGGATGCACGCTCCAGCAGACGGGAGTGGAGATAGAACACGTCGCCTGGGTAAGCTTCACGACCTGGTGGACGGCGCAGCAGCAGGGAAATCTGGCGGTAAGCCACTGCCTGCTTGGACAGATCGTCATAAACGATCAGCGCGTCTTCACCGCGGTCGCGGAAGAATTCACCCATGGTGCAACCGGAGTACGGAGCCAGGAATTGCAGTGCTGCAGATTCCGAAGCGCTCGCTGCAACGATGATGGTGTTAGCCAGTGCACCGTTTTCTTCCAGCTTGCGAACCACGTTGGCGATGGTCGATTGCTTCTGACCAATTGCCACGTAGACGCAGAAAATGCCGCTGTCTTTCTGGTTGATGATCGCGTCGATCGCCAGAGCGGTTTTACCGATCTGACGGTCACCGATGATCAGCTCACGCTGGCCACGGCCGACAGGGATCATGGCATCGACAGCCTTGTAGCCAGTCTGTACAGGCTGGTCTACCGACTTACGCCAGATCACGCCCGGTGCAACTTTCTCGACCGCGTCGGTCTCGGTGTTGCCCAGTGGACCTTTGCCGTCAACAGGGTTACCCAGTGCGTCGACTACGCGACCCAGCAGTTCCTTACCAACCGGAACTTCGAGGATGCGGCCAGTGCACTTGGCGCTCATGCCTTCAGCCAGACTGGTGTATGCGCCCAGTACAACGGCACCTACGGAGTCTTGCTCCAGGTTGAGGGCCATACCGTAGACGCCGCCCGGAAACTCGATCATCTCGCCGTACATGACGTCGGCCAGACCGTGAATCCGCACGATGCCGTCAGATACGCTGACGACAGTGCCTTCGTTACGGGCTTGGGAGGTCACATCGAGCTTGTCGATGCGGCCCTTGATAATTTCACTTATTTCGGAAGGATTGAGTTGCTGCATTGCTCTGCTGCCCCTTCAAACTCAAGATTTCAATGCTTCGGCAAGTTTCGCGATTTTGCCGCGAATCGAGCCATCGATAACCAGGTCGCCGGCGCGGATTACGACACCACCTATAAGGGCAGCATCCTCCGCAACTTGCAGGCGCACTTCCCGGTTGAGTCGTGCACTGAGAACCTTGGCGAGTTTGTCTTGCTGTTCTTGGTTCAATGCAAAAGCACTGGTCACTTCAACGTCTACCGATTTCTCTTGTTCGGCCTTGTACAGGTCGAACAGAGCGGCGATCTCCGGCAGAAGCGGGAGACGGTCGTTTTCGGCAACGACATTGATGAAATTCTGTGCCTTGGCATCGAACTTGTCGCCGCACACGTCAATGAACGTGGCGGCCTTTTCTGCGCTCGTCAGTCGCGGGGCCTTGAGCACGCGCTGCATGGTGTCGTCTTGCGACACCGCTGCTGCCAGGCCGAGCATGGCTGACCAATTGGCCAGTTGCTGGTGGGCCTGAGCGTGCTCGAAGGCCGCCTTAGCGTAAGGTCGGGCCAACGTGGTCAGTTCTGCCATGATCGCCCTCGCTTAGATTTCAGCAGCCAGTTGGTTAACCAGCTCTGCGTGCGCGTTTTGATCGATTGTGGCACCCAGGATCTTCTCGGCGCCGCCGACAGCCAGCAAGCCCACTTGGGCGCGCAGCTTGTCTTTGACACTGTTCAGTTCCTGTTCGATCTCGGCTTGAGCCTGAACCTTCACACGGTCAGCGTCGACACGGGCTTTTTCAACAGCCTCTTCGACAATCTGGTTACCGCGTTTCTTGGCTTGCTCGATGATTTCAGCTGCCTGAGCTTTCGCTTCGCGCAGTTGCTGACCCGCTTTCTCTTGGGCCAACTCCAGGTCGCGAGCTGCTCGGCTGGCAGCGTCCAGACCATCAGCGATCTTCTTTTGACGTTCGTGCAGAGCAGCGATGACCGGAGGCCATACATACTTCATGCAGAACAGTACAAAAATCAGGAACGCAACGGACTGGCCAATCAGGGTCGCATTAATGTTCACGCCAACACCTCGCAGTTACGTTGTCCATCACACCAAATTACTCGGAAGAATCCGGGTAATTAGCCAGCGATCTGACCAACGAACGGGTTCGCAAAGGTGAAGAACAGAGCGATACCAACACCGATCATGGTTACGGCGTCGAGCAGACCGGCAACGATGAACATTTTAACTTGCAGCATTGGAACCATTTCTGGCTGACGCGCTGCGCCTTCCAGGAACTTGCCGCCCAGCAGGCCGAAACCAAT
The DNA here is from genome assembly GCF_057799175.1 of Pseudomonas sp. 14P5.3.2. Lineage (NCBI taxonomy): Bacteria > Pseudomonadati > Pseudomonadota > Gammaproteobacteria > Pseudomonadales > Pseudomonadaceae > Pseudomonas > Pseudomonas sp. 14P5.3.2. The sequence goes on from NZ_JBYOKU010000002.1 coordinate 213,426, forward strand.
TGCGGTACCCAGTGCGCCCAGGCCGATCAACAGTGCAACAGCGATAGCGGTTAGACCAACTACAGTTTCCATCTTTCCTCCCGACTTTTACGTCGTATGGTTTAGGTTTTTTAGATTAAAGCGGTAAAACAAATCGTTTCAGAGGCCCGTTTAAGAGCCCCCTCCCGTTTGACCGGGAGGGACATCAGATCAGCCGAGGCTGCTCTTAATGGTTTTCTTCGTGCGCCATCGACAGGTAGACGATGGTCAGCATCATGAAGATGAACGCCTGCAGGGTGATGATCAGGATGTGGAACACCGCCCACGCCCACTGCAGAACAACGCCCAGGCCGCTCAGCCAGAGCAGGCCGCTGCCGAACATCACAGCGATCAGAATGAACACCAGCTCGCCGGCATACATGTTGCCGAACAGACGCAGAGCCAGAGAGATCGGTTTGGCGATCAGAGTCACGAATTCCAGCAGGAAGTTCACCGGGATCAGCAGGGCCTGAACGAAGATGTTCTTGCTGCCGAACGGGTGCAGGGTCAGTTCGCCGATGAAGCCGCCGATGCCCTTGACCTTGATGCTATAGAAAATGATCAGTGCGAAAACCGAGAACGCCATGCCCAGTGTCGCGTTCGGGTCGGTAGTCGACACGGCGCGGAACGGGATGTGGTGGTCGCCGGTGATCAGGATGGCCAGCTGAGGAATCCAGTCGACCGGTACCAGGTCGACGGCGTTCATCAGGAACACCCATACGAAGATGGTCAGTGCCAGCGGTGCGATCACCGGGCTACGGCCATGGAAGCTGTCTTTCACGCTGCCATCGACGAATTCGACCAATACTTCAACGAAGTTCTGCAAAGCACCTGGCTGACCCGAAGTCGCTTTCTTTGCCGCCATGCGGAAAAGAAGAACGAAGATCAGACCCAGCGCGACCGACCAGCCGAGGGTATCGACGTGGAAAGCCCAGAAGCCCATTTCCTTGGCTTCTGCTGCGGTGTGGGCAAAGCCCCAGCCGCCGTTAGGTAGCTGACCGAAGGTCAGGTTCTGCAAGTGGTGCTGGATATAGCCCGAAGCGGTTGTTTCTGCCATGGTTGCCTCAAACGCCCTAAGGTCTCGAAAGTCTTGTTCTCATCAGCAGGGGAGCGAACCAGCTGACCGACTGAGTCAGCACGAAAGCGCCGAATACTGCGATCGGCGCCAATGGCTTCACACCTGCAAACACCAGTGCAAACAGCACTGCCGTCAAAATCAGTTTGCCTGCCTCGCCGGCATAAAATGACCGGACGATGGACTGGGCTGCTCGGGCGCCGGAAAACCGAAATGCCTTGTGAGCGAAATAAACATTGGGCAGCAAGGCTATCAGGCCTCCGCAAAGTCCCGAGTATCCGGCAACGACTCCGTGCCATTGCCAGAGCGCCAAAGCGGCAATGAGCAAAATGACAAATTGAGCCATCAACACCGGAAAAACCGCCAGGCGATGGAACGGCAGGCGGTTTGGCTTGCGGGTTTCCATCACGATTGCTCTCCAATGGTCGGCTGCCGAAATTCAATAACTTGGCATAATTTGTGCCGACAAAATGCGCGCAGAGTATAGGGGCGGTTCTGCCCCTATTCAACTGTCAGGTAGTGATTTCCGACTGCGCGCTACATGAGGAAATGTTTCAGCGGATGTGTGCGAGCACACCTTGAAGCTCATCGAGGGAGTTGTAACCGATCACCAACTGACCTTTTCCCTTCTTCCCGTGGCGAATCTGCACCGCAGAGCCTAGGCGCTCGGCCAGACGCTGTTCGAGCCGGGCGATATCCGGGTCGGGTTTGGCCGCTTCCACAGGCTCCGGTTTACCACTCAACCACTGGCGAACCAGTGCTTCAGTCTGGCGCACAGTCAGGCCGCGTGCGACAACATGTCGCGCCCCTTCCACCTGCTGATTGTCCGGCAGACCGAGCAAAGCCCGGGCATGACCCATTTCCAGGTCACCGTGGGACAGCATGGTCTTGATGACTTCCGGCAGTGCAATAAGCCGCAACAGGTTAGCCACAGTCACGCGAGACTTACCCACAGCCTCGGCAACCTGTTGTTGAGTGAGCTGGAATTCCTGCTGCAGGCGCTGCAAGGCGACTGCTTCCTCGATCGGGTTCAGGTCTTCACGCTGGATGTTCTCGATCAGCGCAATGGCGATCGCGGTTTCATCCGGCACATCACGGACCATCGCCGGGATGGTTTCCTGGCCGGCCTGCTGGCTGGCGCGCCAGCGGCGTTCACCGGCGATGATCTCAAAACGGCCACCGCCAATCGGGCGAACCACGATCGGCTGCATCACGCCTTGCGACTTGATCGACTGCGCCAGCTCTTCCAGCGCCTGTGGATCCATGTCGCGGCGCGGCTGGTATTTGCCACGCTGCAGCAGATCCAGCGGCAGGTGTTGCAGTTCACGGGTATCGGCCTGCGCCGCCTGTTCTTCCAGCGCGCTGACGGTCGGACCACTCAGCAGTGCATCCAGTCCACGTCCGAGACCTCGTTTCTTGACGGCCATGGGGATTCCTTAAGTTGGCTGGGCAGCGGCGATGCGTGAATTTTTGCGCTGACGGCGAACCATCTCGCCGGCCAGGGCCAGGTAGGCCAGTGCGCCGCGCGATTGCTTGTCGTAGGCCAGTGCGGGCATACCGTAGCTCGGTGCTTCGGCCAGCCGGATGTTGCGCGGGATCACCGTGTCGTACAGCTGTTCGCCAAAGTGTTCCTTGAGCTGCGCCGAGACGTCGTTCATCAGGCTCAGGCGCGGGTCGTACATGGTGCGCAGCAAACCCTCGACTTTCAGGTTCGGGTTCAGCAGTTCGGCGATGCGCTTGATGTTATCCACAAGGTCGCTCAAACCCTCGAGCGCAAAGTATTCGCACTGCATGGGGATAATCACCCCATCGGCGGCAACCAGTGCGTTCAGGGTGAGCATCGACAGCGACGGCGGGCAGTCGATCAAAATGTAATCGTAGTTTTCACGGATCGGCGCCAGCGCACTGCGCAGACGGCTTTCCTTCATCTGCATTTCCAGCAGAACCACTTCGGCCGCGGTCAGGTCGCGGTTGGCCGGCAGCAGTTGATAACCGCCGTGCTCGGAGTAGTGCATGGCCTGGGCCAGATCGCATTCGCCGATCAGCAGGTCGTAGACCGAGTTTTCCAGGCCATGTTTATCCACACCGCTACCCATGGTGGCGTTGCCCTGTGGATCGAGATCGATCAACAGCACCCGGCGCTTGGTCGCGACCAGGGATGCTGCGAGGTTGATGCAGGTGGTGGTCTTGCCCACACCACCCTTCTGGTTCGCTATCGCGAATACCTTAGCCATTCTTGCTTGTGTTCCCAATCATGCCGTGCGGCGCAGTATCAGCAGATGGCGTTGGCCTTGGCAACCGGGTACGGCCAAGGCGTGTTCGCTATCGAGTTTGAAGTCTGCCGGCAATGCTACCAGCTCATCGGCCGGATGGACGCCCTTCATTGCCAGCCAGCGCGTGTCGGCATCGCCGAGGTGGCGAGTCCAGTTGGTGAAGTTCTCCATGCTGCTGAACGCCCGGGAAATGATCCCGTTGAATGGCTGGGCAGGCTGGAAGGCTTCGACGCGACTGTGGATAACTTGCAGGTTATCCAGTTTGAGTTCGAGTTTGACCTGAGTCAGGAAGCGGGTTTTCTTGCCGTTGCTGTCCAGACAGGTCACTTGCGAGTCCGGATACAGGATCGCCAACGGGATGCCGGGCATGCCGCCGCCGCTGCCGACGTCGAGCCAGCGACCGTTTTCGATAAACGACATCACGCTCAGACTGTCGAGCAGGTGCCGCGAGACCATTTCGTCGGGATCGCGTACGGCGGTCAGGTTGTAGGCCTGGTTCCATTTGATCAACAGGGCCAGGTAACCCAGCAGCAATTCGTGCTGGGCTGCGCTGAGATTGACACCGAGCTCGCGGGCTCCTGTGGATAACTCTTCGGCGTGTTGCGAAGTGACCTTAGAACTCAAGCGCTTTGCTCCAACTGACGGCCCGCGCCGCGTTTTTTCAAATGAATCATCAACAGCGAAATCGCTGCCGGGGTCACACCCGGGATCCGCGAAGCCTGGCCGAGCGTCTCCGGACGCGTCGCACCGAGCTTGCTCTGGATCTCCTTGGAGAGACCGGAAATGTTGGTGTAATCGATATCCGCAGGCAGTTTCGTGTCTTCACTGGCGCGCAGACGGGCGATTTCGTCCTGTTGACGGTCGATGTAACCGGCGTACTTGGTCTTGATCTCGACCTGTTCGGCAACCTGTGGATCTTCGGCGCCCTGCCCGGTCACTTCGACCAGACCAGCGTAGTCGATTTCCGGACGACTCAAGAGATTGAGCAAGTTGTATTCGTGAGTCAGCGGCGTACCGAATTTTTCCGCAATGGCATCGCCTTGCTGCGTGCCAGGGCGAACCCAGGTGCTTTTCAGGCGCTGCTCTTCGAGTTCGATGCTTTCGCGTTTCTTGCAGAAAGCCGCCCAACGCGCGTCATCGACCAGACCCAGCTCGCGACCTTTTTCGGTCAGACGCAGGTCGGCGTTGTCCTCGCGCAGGATCAGGCGGTACTCGGCACGGGAAGTGAACATGCGGTACGGCTCTTGGGTACCGAGGGTGATCAGGTCGTCGACCAGCACGCCGATGTACGCCTCATCGCGACGCGGACACCAGGCTTCTTTGCCCTTGGCACGCAACGCGGCGTTGGCCCCGGCGAGCAAACCTTGCGCACCGGCTTCTTCGTAACCGGTGGTGCCGTTGATCTGGCCAGCGAAGAACAGACCGCCGATGACTTTGGTTTCCAGGCTGTACTTCAGGTCGCGCGGATCGAAGTAGTCGTACTCGATCGCATAACCCGGACGCACGATGTGCGCGTTTTCCATGCCGCGGATCGATTGCACGATCTGCAATTGCACGTCGAACGGCAAGCTTGTGGATATCCCGTTCGGGTACAGCTCATGGGTGGTCAGGCCTTCCGGCTCGATGAACACCTGATGGCTTTCCTTGTCGGCAAAGCGATGGATCTTGTCTTCGATCGACGGGCAATACCGTGGACCGATGCCCTCGATTTCGCCGGCAGCGGAATACATCGGCGAACGATCGAGGTTCGCCGCGATAATTTCGTGGGTACGGGCGTTGGTGTGGGTAATCCAGCAACTGACCTGGCGCGGATGTTGTTCCTTGTTGCCCATGAACGACATGACCGGGATCGGCGTATCGCCCGGTTGCTCGGTCATGACCGAGAAATCCACAGACTTGCCATCAATGCGTGGTGGGGTACCGGTTTTCAGGCGACCGACACGCAGCGGCAGTTCACGCAGACGATGCGCGAGGGCAATCGACGGCGGATCACCGGCGCGACCGCCGGAGAAATTCTGCAAGCCGATGTGGATAAGTCCACCGAGGAAGGTACCGGTGGTCAACACCACGGAATCGGCGAAGAAACGCAGACCCATTTGGGTGACAACACCGCGTACCTGCTCTTGCTCGACGATCAGGTCGTCAGCGGCCTGTTGAAATATCCACAGGTTCGGCTGGTTTTCGAGGATTTCGCGGACAGCGGCCTTGTACAGAATCCGGTCGGCTTGCGCACGGGTCGCCCGCACGGCCGGACCTTTGCGGCTGTTCAACACGCGAAACTGGATGCCACCCAGATCGGTAGCCATGGCCATCGCGCCGCCGAGGGCGTCGATTTCCTTGACCAGATGGCTTTTGCCAATGCCGCCGATGGCCGGGTTGCAGCTCATGGCACCGAGGGTTTCCACGTTATGCGTCAGCAACAGGGTTTTTGCCCCCATACGTGCTGAGGCCAGTGCTGCCTCGGTACCGGCATGACCGCCGCCGATGACGATCACTTCAAAACGGGAAGGGAAATCCACCACGCACCTCGTGCCTGCTTAAGTAGGTAATTCAGGAATAGTTTGAGATCAGGTTTCTGGACCTGGTCGACAAGTATAGGGACTTCGCCCTTCCTAAAGAACCCTTTGCACAAAATTTAACCAGCTGTGGAGAACTCGAAGTTAAAAGAATAAAAAAGAGAGAAATTTATAAAACCTTTGTTTTTATGTTTATTCTTACTGACCGACCTTTCTGTGGATAGATTACTACAGGCCTTATTATTCAATGTGTACAGAGTTTTAAAACCCTGTTATCAGGTGCCAATGAGGCCCTTGGATAACCGGTTTAAGCCTGTGGATGAATGGAGTGGTTATCCACAGAGGCAGTTATATCCAGTTTTGAGGCCCTGTTATCAACTGACCTCATTGGCAGTTATTCACAGGGCTTAATCCACAGAAATCAGCTGAATGAGTGATTGGCGGGCAGCGGAAATCCGCTCAGGGCGAGAGAATCTGCCCGGCACTGGAGAATGGAATTGAGAAATGAGGAGTGCAGACAGGCCGCGAACGGGCCTGTCTGTGAACAGCAGAAGGGTTATTTGCCGATGCAGAAGCTGGAGAAGATCCGGCCAAGCAGATCATCGGAGCTGAATGCCCCGGTGATTTCGCCCAGAGAGTGCTGTGCCTGGCGCAAATCTTCGGCCAGTAGCTCACCGGCACCCGCCAAGGTCAGCTGTGCACGACCATGTTCCAGCGCTGCACTGGCGTGGCGCAGAGCTTCCAGATGCCGGCGACGGGCACTGAAGCTGCTTTCCGAGGTTTGCTCGTAGCCCATGCAGGCCTTGAGGTGTTCGCGCAGCAATTCCAGACCTTCACCGGCGGCTTTGGCACTGAGGCTGATGGTCACATGGCCATCGTCGCTGACTTCCAGAGCGATTGCTTCACCCGTCAGGTCAGCCTTGTTGCGGATCAAGGTGACCTTGGCCGGATCTGGCCGGGTTTCGAGGAATTCCGGCCACAGGGCAAACGGATCTGCAGCTTCCGGCGCTGTGGCGTCGACTACCAGCAGCACCCGATCCGCTTCAGTGATCGCCTTCAACGCACGCTCGACGCCGATCTTTTCCACCTGATCATCGGTATCGCGCAGACCGGCGGTGTCCACCACGTGCAACGGCATGCCGTCGATGTGGATATGTTCGCGCAGGATATCGCGGGTGGTGCCGGCAATCTCCGTCACGATTGCGGCTTCGCGGCCGGCCAGGGCATTCAACAGACTGGACTTGCCGGCATTCGGACGACCGGCGATCACCACCGTCATGCCATCACGCAACAACGCGCCCTGCCCGGCTTCACGCAGCACAGTGGATAACTCTTCACGCACCTTGTCGAGCATGCTCAGCACGTGGCCATCGGCGAGGAAGTCGATTTCCTCTTCCGGGAAGTCGATGGCGGCTTCGACGTAGATGCGCAGGCCGATCAGTTGTTCGGTGAGGTTATGCACACGCTGGGAAAACGCCCCCTGCAGGGAGCGCAAGGCATTGCGTGCAGCCTGTGCAGAACTGGCTTCGATCAGGTCGGCGATCGCCTCGGCCTGAGCCAGGTCGAGTTTGTCGTTGAGGAACGCGCGCTCGCTGAATTCACCCGGACGAGCCAAACGGCAACCCAGTTCCAGGCAACGCTTGAGCAACATGTCGAGAACGATCGGGCCACCGTGCCCCTGCAACTCCAGCACGTCTTCGCCGGTGAACGAGTTTGGCCCCGGGAAATACAGCGCCAGACCTTCGTCCAGCACCTGCCGGTCATCACTGAAAAATGGCCCGTAATGCGCGTAACGCGGTTTCAGTTCGCGGCCGCTGATGGCTTTGGCCGCAACACTGGCCAACGGCCCGGAAATACGGACGATGCCGACACCGCCACGACCTTGAGCGGTGGCGACGGCGGCGATGGTTTCACGAGGTGCGCTCATAAACCGGAATCCAGACAAAAGTGGCAGATAGCAAAACGCCCCACTAGGGGGCGTTTTGAGTGGTGTTATCCACAGAGTAAGTTACGCCTCGGCTTTTTTCGTCGCCGCTTCGATCTTACGCGTGATGTACCACTGTTGGGCAATCGACAGGCAGTTGTTCACAACCCAGTACAGCACCAGACCAGCAGGGAACCACAGGAAGAAGAAGGTGAAGATGATTGGCATCATTTTCATGACCTTCGCCTGCATCGGATCCGGCGGAGTCGGGTTCAGACGCTGCTGGATGAACATGGTCGCGCCCATGATGATCGGCAGGATGAAGAACGGATCCTTGATCGACAGGTCGGTGATCCACAGCATGAACGGCGCCTGGCGCATTTCCACGCTTTCCAGCAGAACCCAGTACAGCGAAAGGAAAACCGGCATCTGCACGAGGATCGGCAAGCAGCCACCCAGCGGATTGATCTTCTCTTTCTTGTACAGCTCCATCATGGCTTGCGACATTTTCTGCCGGTCATCGCCATGTTGCTCTTTCAGTGCAGCCAGTTTCGGCGCCACGGCACGCATGCGCGCCATGGATTTGTAGCTGGCAGCCGACAGCGGGAAGAAGATGCCCTTGATCAGCATGGTCAGGAAGATGATCGACCAGCCCCAGTTACCCACGATCGCGTGGATGTGTTGCAGCAACCAGAAGATCGGCTGAGCGATGAACCACAGAATGCCGTAGTCGACAGTCAGTTCCAGACCTGGGGACAACTCTTTCAGCACGGCCTGGCTTTTCGGACCGGCGTACAGAATGGCGCTGGTTTCAACTTTGGCACCCGGTGCAGCGGTCAGCGAAGGACCGGTGTAACCGATGATGTAGTTGCCCTTGCTGTCTTTACGCGTCTGAACGATGTTGTTTTCGCCCTTCGGCGCAACCCATGCAGTCACGAAGTAGTGTTGCAGCCAGGCTACCCAGCCACCGGTGACGGTTTCCTTGAGCTGACCTTTGTCCATGTCTTTCATGGACACTTTCTTGTACGGCTCGGAACTTGTCCACAGGGCGGCGCCCAGGTAAGTCGCGGTACCGGTGGCAGTGGTCGACGAAGGGTCGGCACTGGCGTCGCGCTTCAGCTGGGCGAACATCGAACCGGACCAAGGCTGAGCGCTCTGGTTATCCACAATGTAGCTGACGGTCACGTCATACAGGCCGCGTTTCAGAGTGAAACGCTTGATGTAGTTGACGCCGTCCTTGCTGAACTTCAGGTCGACGACCAGTTGGTCCTGACCGTCAGCCAGTTGATAACTTTTCTTCTCCGAGGAGTAAACCGGACGACCGGCCGGGCTTGCGTCCGGACCGTTGGTGCCGATCAGGCCGCTTTGTGCCAGATAAGTACGCTCGCCGCCGTTGTCGAACAGCTGAAACGGCACATCAGGACGGTCCTGACGACGTGGATACAGTGGCAAAGTCAGTTGAGCAACGTCACCGCCCTGTGGATCGATCGCCAGATCGAGCACGTCGGTTTTGACCTGGATCAGATCCTTGCTGGCAGCGACCGGAGTTTCCACAGGCGCGCTGGTATCGCTTGCGGCACGCGGAATATCGTCACTGGCGGAAGCGTTATTGCCAGGAACGGTGTCCGGCAAACCGGATGCAGTCGTACTGGAAGCAACATTCTGAGTCGGCAGGGCAGCCTGGCCATAGTCCTGGTTCCATTTAAGAACCATAACGTAGGACACGATTGCCAGGGCGACGATCAGGATCGTGCGTTTGATATCCATGATTACTCGGCCATCGAAGAAGAACGGGAGGTAGGGATAGGTGGAACCGGGTCATAACCACCGGGATTCCACGGATGACAGCGACCTAAACGACGAAAGGTCAGCCAGCCACCGCGCAGAAGGCCATGATTTTCGATGGCTTCTAACGCGTAGCAGGAACAACTGGGGTAGAAACGACAGTGATCAGCCATCAGGGGACTAATGGCATAGCGATAAAACTGGATCGGAACGAGGGCCAGTTTACGCATCTGGACTGTCTACCCCTACAGTTTCGGTGTTGACTGCTGGAACTGGCTTGTTACGGGCCAGGCGCTTCCAGAGTTTGCCGAAATGCTGAATCAATTCGGGGTTTTCTACATCGCCCAAACCTTTACGCGCGACGATAACGATGTCCCAGCCGACCAGTGAGTCCTGGTGCAGACGGAACGATTCGCGCATCAGACGTTTGAGGCGATTGCGCTCAACGGAGAGCTTTACGCTCTTTTTCCCGATAACCAGCCCGAGACGGGGGTGATCGAGATCGTTGTTGCGCGCAAGGAGCAGGAGATTTTTCCCCGGAACCTTGCCGGTAGGGGAGTCAAAGACTGCCTTGAAATGCCGGGGGGTAAGCAGACGCTTTTCCCGACTGAAGTCCTGACTCACCTCCAGTGCCGGATTATCAAACTGCCAGACGCGCACGACCTTTGGCGCGGCGACGCGACAGGACGGCACGACCGTTCTTGGTAGCCATGCGAGCACGGAAACCGTGGGTACGAGCGCGTTTGATAGTGCTTGGTTGGAAAGTACGTTTCATGTCGTGTTACCTGGTTCGTCCACAACGGGCCGGAATGGCCCCCGTTTTAAGAGACCGGGGATTCTAGAGAAAGCAAGCCTTCAGGTCAATTTCCAACCAACGTTTCCTTATAAATAGATATCTGGAGCATCCAGAACCAAGACCTTGTCTGCCAAACATAAAAATAAAGAAGGGAATTATTTAAAGCTTTTCTGTAAAGCTTATAAAAGCTAGGGCGACAGTCTTCTGTGGATAACCACGTTCAGCCCTTGTCTGGCTTGATGTACAGAGAATGACAACTACAGTGGAAAACCGTGGTCAGCCTGTGCTGCGCTGTCGGATAACCTGTGTGTGGAACCGTCAGTTATCCACAGGCAGGTTATCCACCGAGTTCCACCCCCAGTTGTCCAGTGCCCTCAGAGGCGGTTATCCACAGAGCTTATTCACACACCGTTGGTCGCCTTTTTACCGGTTAACGCATTGATTAATCATGGTCACCACACAACCTGCATGTGGATAAGTGGACGGCTCGCCGTTACAATGGCCGCTTGTTTTTGCCTCACCGGCTTTCAACTTAGGGGATATCCGTGTCAGTGGAACTTTGGCAGCAGTGCGTGGAGCTTTTGCGCGAGGAGCTGCCTGCCCAACAATTCAACACCTGGATCCGTCCACTACAGGTCGAAGCCGAAGGCGACGAGTTGCGCGTCTACGCACCGAACCGTTTTGTGCTGGACTGGGTCAACGAAAAGTACCTCGGTCGCGTCCTTGAACTGCTGGATGAGCACGGCAACGGCATGGCGCCAGCGCTCTCCTTATTAATAGGCAGCAAACGCAGCTCGGCACCGCGCGCCGCGCCGAATGCACCGTTGGCTGCGGCGCAAGCTCAGGCCAATGCCGCGCCGGCCAGCCCGCCAACGCCAGCGCCGAGCGCAGCCCCGGCCAAGCGCTCGACGCAGAAAACCGAGGAAGTCAGTGAAGAGCCGTCCCGCGACAGCTTTGATCCGATGGCCGGTGCGGCGTCGCAACAGGCCCCGGTTCGCGCCGAACAGCGCACTGTGCAGGTCGAAGGCGCGCTCAAACACACCAGCTACCTGAACCGCACTTTTACCTTCGAGAACTTCGTCGAAGGCAAGTCCAACCAGCTCGCCCGTGCGGCGGCCTGGCAAGTAGCGGATAACCCGAAGCACGGCTACAACCCGCTGTTCCTTTATGGCGGCGTCGGCTTGGGTAAAACCCACTTGATGCACGCGGTGGGTAACCATCTATTAAAGAAGAACCCGAATGCCAAGGTCGTGTACCTGCATTCCGAGCGCTTCGTGGCCGACATGGTCAAGGCGCTGCAACTGAACGCGATCAACGAGTTCAAGCGTTTCTACCGTTCGGTGGACGCATTGCTGATCGACGATATTCAGTTCTTCGCCCGTAAAGAGCGTTCCCAGGAAGAGTTTTTCCACACCTTCAACGCCCTGCTTGAAGGTGGCCAGCAGGTCATTCTCACCAGTGACCGCTACCCGAAAGAAATCGAAGGCCTTGAAGAGCGCCTCAAATCGCGTTTCGGCTGGGGCCTGACGGTTGCCGTCGAGCCGCCGGAACTGGAAACCCGCGTGGCGATCTTGATGAAGAAGGCCGACCAGGCCAAAGTCGAGTTGCCGCACGACGCGGCGTTCTTCATTGCCCAGCGAATTCGTTCCAACGTCCGCGAGCTGGAAGGCGCGCTGAAACGCGTGATCGCCCACTCGCACTTCATGGGCCGCGATATCACCATCGAGTTGATTCGCGAATCCCTGAAGGACTTGTTGGCACTGCAGGACAAACTGGTCTCTGTGGATAACATTCAGCGCACTGTCGCCGAGTACTACAAGATCAAGATTTCCGACCTGCTGTCCAAGCGCCGTTCGCGCTCGGTGGCTCGTCCGCGCCAGGTGGCCATGGCATTGTCCAAGGAACTGACCAACCACAGCCTGCCGGAAATCGGCGATGTGTTTGGTGGTCGCGACCACACGACGGTGTTGCACGCCTGCCGCAAGATCAACGAACTTAAGGAATCCGACGCGGACATCCGCGAGGACTACAAGAACCTGCTGCGTACACTGACCACTTGATGAACACCAGCGCAGCTTATTAAGGCAAGGGACTAGACCATGCATTTCACCATTCAACGCGAAGCCCTGTTGAAACCCCTGCAACTGGTCGCAGGCGTCGTCGAGCGCCGACAGACCTTGCCGGTACTGTCCAACGTGCTGCTGGTCGTCGATGGCCAGCAACTGTCGCTGACCGGTACCGATCTGGAAGTCGAGCTGGTGGGTCGCGTGCAACTCGAAGAGCCGGCCGAAACCGGTTCCATCACCGTGCCTGCGCGCAAGCTGATGGACATCTGCAAGAGCCTGCCCAACGACGCGCTGATCGACATCAAGGTCGACGAGCAGAAGCTGGTCGTGAAGGCCGGCCGTAGCCGTTTCACCCTGTCGACCCTGCCGGCCAACGATTTCCCGACGGTTGAAGAAGGCCCGGGTTCGCTGACCTGCAGCCTGGAGCAGAGCAAACTGCGTCGTCTGATCGAACGCACCAGCTTCGCCATGGCCCAGCAGGACGTGCGCTACTACCTCAACGGTATGCTGCTGGAAGTTTCGGCCGGTGTGATCCGCGCCGTGGCCACCGACGGTCACCGTCTGGCGATGTGCTCGATGCAGGCCGATATCGGTCAGCCGGATCGTCACCAGGTGATCGTGCCGCGCAAGGGTATTCTGGAACTGGCGCGTCTGCTCACCGAGCCGGATGGCAACGTCAGCATCGTTCTGGGTCAGCACCACATCCGCGCCACCACCGGCGAATTCACCTTCACCTCGAAGCTGGTCGACGGCAAATTCCCGGACTACGAGCGCGTTCTGCCGAAGGGCGGCGACAAGCTGGTACTGGGCGATCGTCAGGCCCTGCGTGAAGCGTTCAGCCGTACCGCGATTCTGTCCAACGAGAAGTACCGCGGCATCCGTCTGCAACTGGCCAACGGTCAGTTGAAGATCCAGGCCAACAACCCGGAGCAGGAAGAAGCGGAAGAAGAAGTGGGCGTTGAATACAACGGCGGCTCGCTGGAAATCGGCTTCAACGTGAGCTATTTGCTCGACGTGCTGGGCGTGATGACCACCGAGCAGGTTCGCCTGATCCTGTCCGACTCCAACAGCAGTGCGCTGGTGCAAGAGTCCGACAATGACGACTCGGCTTATGTTGTCATGCCGATGCGTCTGTAATCAGCTGATCCTGGATGTCCTTAAGTCGTGTTTCGGTCACCGCGGTGCGCAATCTGCTCCCGGTGACCTTCTCCCCCTCCCCCCGCATCAACATTCTTTACGGCGCCAACGGCAGCGGCAAAACCAGTGTTCTGGAAGCCATTCATCTGCTGGGGCTTGCCCGTTCGTTTCGTAGCACGCGGCTGTTGCCGGTCATCCAGTACGAACAACTCGCCTGCACCGTGTTCGGTCAGGTCGAATTGGCCGAGGGTGGCCACAGTGCGTTGGGGATATCTCGCGACCGTCAGGGGGAGTTCCAGATCCGCATCGACGGGCAGAACGCCCGCAGCGCCGCGCAACTGGCAGAAATCCTGCCGTTGCAGCTGATCAACCCCGACAGCTTTCGCCTGCTCGAAGGTGCGCCGAAGATTCGTCGGCAGTTTCTCGATTGGGGTGTGTTCCACGTCGAACCGCGTTTCATGTCGACCTGGCAGCATTTGCAGAAGGCCTTGCGCCAGAGAAACTCCTGGCTGCGGCATGGTACACTTGACGCCGTTTCGCAAGCGGTTTGGGACAGGGAACTGTGCCAGGCCAGCGCTGAAATCGATGAATACCGCCGCGCTTATATCAAAGCCTTGAAACCAGTCTTTGAACAAACCTTGAGCGAACTGGTTGAGCTTGAAGGTTTGACGCTCAGCTATTACCGAGGCTGGGACAAGGACCGGGAATTGAGTGCCGTACTGGCTGGATCCGTGCAACGGGACCAGCAAATGGGTCATACCCAGGCCGGACCGCAACGGGCTGATTTGCGTCTTAGATTGGGCGCACACAATGCCGCGGACATCTTGTCCCGGGGTCAGCAGAAACTGGTGGTCTGTGCCTTGCGAATTGCCCAGGGGCATCTGGTGAGCCAGGCCCGACGCGGCCAGTGTATTTATCTGGTGGATGACTTGCCGTCCGAGCTGGACGAGAGCCACCGTCGCGCGCTGTGCCGCTTGCTGGAAGACTTACGCTGCCAGGTGTTCATCACCTGTGTAGATCACGAATTATTGAGGGAAGGCTGGCAGACGGAAACGCCAGTCGCTCTGTTCCACGTGGAACAGGGCCGTATCACCCAGACCCACGACCATCGGGAGTGAAGGCATTGAGCGAAGAAAATACGTACGACTCAACGAGCATTAAAGTGCTGAAAGGCCTGGATGCCGTACGCAAACGTCCCGGTATGTACATTGGTGACACCGACGATGGCAGCGGTCTGCACCATATGGTGTTCGAGGTGGTCGACAACTCGATCGACGAAGCCCTCGCTGGCCACTGCGACGACATCAGCATCATCATCCACCCGGATGAGTCCATCACCGTTAAAGACAACGGCCGTGGCATCCCGGTAGACGTGCACAAAGAGGAAGGCGTTTCCGCCGCCGAGGTCATCATGACCGTCCTCCACGCTGGCGGTAAGTTCGACGACAACTCCTACAAGGTATCCGGCGGTCTGCACGGTGTAGGTGTGTCGGTCGTGAACGCCCTGTCCGAAGAGCTGGTACTGACCGTACGCCGCAGCGGCAAGATCTGGGAACAGACCTACGTCCACGGTGTACCTCAGGCGCCGATGGCGATCGTTGGCGACAGCGAAACCACTGGTACCCAGATCCACTTCAAGGCTTCCAGCGAAACCTTCAAGAACATTCACTTCAGCTGGGACATCCTGGCCAAGCGCATTCGTGAACTGTCCTTCCTCAACTCCGGTGTCGGCATCGTCCTCAAGGACGAGCGCAGCGGCAAGGAAGAGCTGTTCAAGTATGAAGGCGGCCTGCGTGCGTTCGTTGAATACCTGAACACCAACAAGACTGCGGTCAACCAGGTGTTCCACTTCAACATCCAGCGTGAAGACGGCATCGGCGTGGAAATCGCCCTGCAGTGGAACGACAGCTTCAACGAGAACCTGTTGTGCTTCACCAACAACATTCCACAGCGCGACGGCGGTACTCACCTGGTGGGTTTCCGTTCCGCACTGACGCGTAACCTGAACAACTACATCGAGCAGGAAGGTCTGGCGAAGAAGCACAAAGTCGCCACCACCGGTGACGATGCCCGTGAAGGCCTGACCGCGATCATCTCGGTGAAGGTGCCGGATCCGAAGTTCAGCTCGCAGACCAAAGACAAGCTGGTGTCTTCCGAAGTGAAGACCGCGGTCGAGCAGGAGATGGGCAAGTACTTCTCCGACTTCCTGCTGGAAAACCCGAACGAAGCCAAGCTGGTCGTCGGCAAGATGATCGACGCGGCCCGTGCCCGTGAAGCGGCGCGCAAGGCCCGTGAGATGACCCGCCGCAAAGGCGCGCTGGACATCGCCGGTCTGCCGGGCAAGCTCGCTGACTGCCAGGAAAAAGATCCTGCGCTGTCTGAACTGTACCTCGTGGAAGGTGACTCCGCGGGCGGCTCTGCCAAGCAGGGACGTAACCGCAAGACCCAGGCGATCCTGCCGCTGAAGGGCAAGATCCTCAACGTCGAGAAAGCACGCTTCGACAAGATGATCTCGTCCCAGGAAGTGGGCACGCTGATCACCGCACTGGGCTGTGGTATCGGGCGCGAAGAGTACAACATCGACAAGCTGCGCTATCACAACATCATCATCATGACCGATGCTGACGTCGACGGTTCGCACATCCGTACCCTGCTGCTGACCTTCTTCTTCCGTCAGTTGCCGGAGCTGATCGAGCGCGGCTACATCTACATCGCCCAGCCGCCGCTGTACAAGGTCAAGAAAGGCAAGCAAGAGCAATACATCAAAGACGACGACGCCATGGAAGAGTACATGACGCAGTCGGCCCTGGAAGATGCGAGCCTGCACCTGAACGAAGAGGCCCCGGGCATTTCCGGTGAAGCGCTCGAGCGTCTGGTCAACGACTTCCGCATGGTGATGAAGACCCTCAAACGTCTGTCGCGCCTGTACCCGCAGGAACTGACCGAGCACTTCATCTACCTGCCTGCCGTGAGCCTGGAAATGCTTGGCGACCACGCGAAGATGCAAGACTGGCTGGCTCAGTACGAAGTACGTCTGCGCACCGTCGAGAAGTCGGGTCTGGTCTACAAGGCCAGCCTGCGTGAAGATCGTGAACGTGGCGTGTGGCTGCCAGAGGTCGAGCTGATCTCCCATGGCCTGTCGAACTACGTCACCTTCAACCGCGACTTCTTCGGCAGCAACGACTACAAGACCGTCGTCACCCTCGGCGCTCAACTGAGCACCCTGCTCGACGACGGCGCGTACATCCAGCGCGGCGAGCGCAAGAAAGCGGTCACCGAGTTCAAGGAAGCCCTTGACTGGCTGATGGCCGAAAGCACCAAGCGCCACACCATTCAGCGCTACAAAGGTCTGGGCGAAATGAACCCGGATCAGCTGTGGGAAACCACCATGGACCCAAGCGTGCGCCGCATGCTGAAAGTCACCATCGAAGACGCCATTGGCGCAGACCAGATCTTCAACACCCTGATGGGTGATGCGGTCGAACCTCGCCGTGACTTCATCGAGAGCAATGCGCTGGCGGTTTCCAACCTGGACTTCTGATCCAGGTCAGTGACCGCTCGGGCACCCTTCAGGGCGGCCTGCCAAAGCAAGAGAAAGCCCGCGCAAGCGGGCTTTTTTTTACGTACGATACAGCTCGATTTCTGCCTGCACATTGACGGGCGCATGACAAATGGACGTTTATCGATGAAGGATCTGGTCAAACGCTTGCCGGTCAATCTTTTACCTCTATTGATGGGCGTGCTGGCCTTTCTGATTGTCGTTGGCCCCAGAGCGCTGAATCCGCAAAACATCGCATGGCTGAGCAGTGGCGATCCGGCTACGCATTATTTGGGGTGGGTGTTTTTCAGGAATGCGCCTTGGTCATTTCCTGTCGGACTCAATCCGTCGTACGGGCTGGAACTGAGCAACGCCATCGTATTTTCGGATTCAAACCCGCTCTTTGCGTTGCTCTTCAAGCCGTTCGCAGCGTTATTGCCCGAACCGTTCCAATATTTCGGTCTCTGGTTCCTGATGTGTTTCGTGCTCCAGAGTTGGTTTGCGTGGAAGCTGATGGGTTTGGCCAGCGACCACCTGATGGTGCGCTTGCTCGGTTCGGCGCTCTTTCTCTTCGCTCCCGCGATGATTCTTCGGATGGGCGAGCACTTGTCCCTCGCGGGGCATTTTCTGGTCCTGACCGCTTTGTATCTGGCCCTGCGCCCTTCTACCCGTAAACAATCCTTTGCCTGGGCAGCTTTGTTGGTTGCATCGGCGCTGGTGCATGCCTATCTGCTGGCGATGGTCGCGTTGATCTGGCTGGCGGATCTGCTGGCGAGAACCATCAAACGCCAGCTGACGCCGGGGAAAGCCTTTGCCGAACTGGCCGGCATCCTGGTGCTGACGGGTTTCTGTTGCTGGCAGGCAGGCTATTTCAGTGTCGACAGTGCTGGACTCGGTTTAATCGGGTTTGGATTGTTGCGCGCCAATGTGCTGACCTTCTTCGACTCTGCCGGATGGTCCTACGTACTGGGTGATTTGCCCGGCGTACCGGGCGATATCGATGGGCTGGCTTTTCCAGGGCTGGGGGTGCTTTTTCTAACCGTTTGCGCGCTGCCGTTGCTGGTGTCGGGTCGCAGTCAGTTCCTTTCTGTTATTCGTCCGCGTTGGGTGTTATTGCTCGCCCTGTTCGGGCTGATGATCTATGCGTTTTCCAATAATGTCGGCATTGGTCCCTTCGAACTCCACTATTGGCTACCGGAATTCATCATCGCGAAAGCCGGTGTTTTCCGCGCAGCTGGCCGGATGATCTGGCCCGTCATGTACGCGACGATCTTTGCGGTGTTGTTTGTGATTGTGCGTGGTTACAGGTCTCGTACTGCGGTCCTGTTATTCGCGACAGCACTCGTGCTGCAGGTGGTCGATACCCGTGCGGGCTGGGAAACCATTCGCAGCAAACTGATGGCCTCCCCCAGCGCGCAATGGAAAACCCCATTGGTTGATCCTTTCTGGAGCATCGCAGCGTCGCACTATCAAAAGGTGCGATGGATCAAGCCACAAAGCTATTCGACCCATTGGATAGAACTTGCCGATTACGCGGGTAAATATCATCTCGCAACGGACGCGGTTTATCTGGGAAGAGTGAATTCTGCGTCTCTGCAGTCCGCGCAGAGCGCGGCAGCCAAGGTCATTGCATCAGGACGTTTCGAGGCTGACTCCCTCTACGTTCTCGATCAGCGTTCAACGCTTCAAGCGGCATTCACCATCGATCGAAGTACCGATTCGCTGATAAAAGTCGACGGTTTTCAGGTGCTCGCACCGGGTTGGAAACGCTGTTCCGAGTGCCCACAATTTCCTGAAGCCGATTTGCGCGAGCTGATCCCCGCGGTCAGGCTCGGCGAGAGAATCCAGTTCACGGAAGGAAGTACGGGGAGTACCGCGCTTGCCAAAGGCTGGTGGGACTCCGAAGCATGGGGCACCGGTTCAGTCGGTAAAGAGGCTGAAGTGATACTCAGACCCAGCGCTGATGTGAGCGCTGTGTCGCTCGAAACCAATACCTTCGTGACCCAGGCCTACCCACGCCAGGCAATGGAGATCCGTATTAATGATATCCAGGTCCTTGGCGCCAGCCTGACCACCGCTTCCAACACATTCGACATTACGCTCCCGGCCGAAGTACGAGCGTCGATAGCGCGCGAAGGCTTCATGCGTCTCAAGTTCAATCTTCCCCTCGCCATCAGCCCTCGTGAATTGGGTATGGGCGATGATGAGCGTGAACTGGCAATCGGGCTTTTAGGGCTGACGCTTCATTGATCTCTTGTCGGGCTGCCGAAGGCTAAGATGCGGTGGTCTTTATTCCTGAGCTGGCGTTACGCTTTCCAATCGATAGCCATACCCATAAATGGTCAGCAACTGCCAACCCCGATCCGCCGTCAGCCCCAGTTTGTTGCGCAGGCGATAGATGTGCGTATCCAGTGGCCGTGACGACGCCACTTCTTCATGAGGCCAGAAGCGTTCGTATAGGTACTCGCGCGACAACGGCCGACCCAGGTTACTGAACAGGCAGCGCGCCAGGCGGTATTCACGCTCGGTCATGATGACTGCCTTGCCCTCGCGGGTGACGCTCAGTTCGGCATCGTCGAATGTCAGGTCATTGAAGGTCAGGACTTCGGCAGCGGTACTGCGTTGCTGACTATGCCGGCGCAGTACGGCGGCGACTCGGGCTTTCAACTCGTTGGGACGGAACGGTTTGCTCACGTAATCGTCGGCACCGGCGTTCAGCGCCTGGACGATATCGCTTTCGCCGTCGCGGCTGGTCAGCATGATCGCGGCGGGTGGCGACTCCATGTGCTGACGGGTCCAGCGCAGCAGCGCCAGGCCCGTCAGGTCGGGCAGTTGCCAGTCGAGGATCAGCAGGTCGAAGGTGTCCCGGCGCAACTGGCGCAGCAGGTCCTCGCCTCGCTCAAAGCTGTGCAGCGACCAGGGCTGGTCTCCCGCCGCAGCCATCTGCTGCAGGGTTTGCTCGACCCGACGCAGTTCGGCGGGTTCATCGTCCAGTATCGCAACGCGCATACGCGTGGGCTCCTTGTTGCTTGGGCAGTGGCCGGCCACCATAACGGCTAGGCCTGTGCGGTGAAAGTAAGCAATCCACCATCGGTCGTCGTCCGCTATGATTCTTCGGATCTACCTCCTCAGACCTGTGACCCATGAAACCATTCACTGTCACCTGCCCTGTTTGTCATGAATAGCCCGCGTCGGCGTGAAAGCCGCGAGCCGAGTCAGGTCCAACGCCTGTTTCGGCGGCTGGTCCGTGAGTGGTTGTGGATAAGTCTAGTGTTGTTGCCGCTGACTGCCTTGTTGTCGTATCGCGCCCAGATCAATCTGCACGACACGTCGCCAGGCCTGAGCGCATTGCTCTCGGTGGGGCTGGTGGCGTGTGTCCTCGGCTTGCTGCTGTGGCGCCCGCGCTGGGCGATCTGGGTAACATTGGGCGGGGTGGCGTGCGTGTTGCTGGCCAGCGTCGGCCTGGCGGAAGTCCGGCACTGGTGGTCACCGACCCCATCGGCGCTCGGCATGTTGTTCGGTTACCTGATCTGGAACTGGCGGCGTCTGAGCGTGGTGCTGACGTACTTTGGCTGGGAGCTGGCGCGGCTGGACCGCGAGCCGAAAGTATTTCCGGAACGGCGCCGCGCGCAATTCACCAGCGCCGACCAGTTGCAGGGCCAGATCATGGCGCTGGAGCAAGCCATGAGCCGCACCCGCGATACCCGGCGCTTCATTGCCGACGGTCTGGAGTACCTGCCGGTGGCGACGCTGATCAGCGATCCCAAGGGGCAGATCCTCTTGGGTAATCGCAAGGCTCGGGTATTGTTCGATCACCCGCTGGTGGGTGGCGACGTTCTCGAGCAACTGGCCCGTCTCGGTTACCCGGAGTTGTCCACAGAACCGCGCCCGGCATTGTCCACCCTGGCACTGTTGGAGTTTCGCGATCACAAGGAACGCAGCCTGCGGCTGGAGCGGGCGGCATTGCTGCCGGTGGACGGCGATACTCCCATTGGCTGGCTGCTGAGCCTCACCGACCTGAGTGCCGAACGCGCCGCTGAAGAACAGCGCGGCGTACTGCTGCGTTTTCTGTCCCACGACCTGCGCGCCCCGCATTCGGCGATCCTTGCTCTGCTCGATGTGCATCGCCATCAGGCCGGAGCGGATTCACCGCTGTTCGAGCAGATCGAGCGCCAGGTCCGCCGCGCGCTGGAATTGACCGATGGCTTCGTGTTGCTGGCGCGGGCGGAATCCGAGGCTTACCAGTTTCAGCCCAGCCTGTTCGCGATGCTGGTGCTGGACGTGCTGGATCAGGCGTTGCCCATCGCCCAGCAGAAAAGCATCAAACTGCTGCACACGATGGACGAACAATCCCAGGAGCGTCTGATCAACGCTGATCAAGGCCTGCTGACCCGCGCCTTGTTCAACCTGTTGGAAAACGCGATCAAGTACAGCCCGGCCGACACAACGATCGAGTTGAGTGTCAGTTGTCAGGGCGACTGGTTGCGCTGTGAACTCAGCGATCAGGGCAAAGGCATCGCCGCCGAGGAATTGCCGGATCTGTTCATGCAGTACCGACGCTTTTCATCGGCGCAAGGTATCGATGGCGTGGGTTTGGGGCTGTCGATGGTCAAGGCAGTGGTCGATCATCATGGCGGCAGCATCGAGTGCCACAGCATCGTCGATCAAGGCACCACGTTCCGGCTGCAGTTACCGCTGATCGCGGAGTGAACAGGCACAAAAAAACCGGCTATATCAGCCGGTTTTTTTACTTCCGAAAAAAACTTATGCACCTTTTACGGTGCTTTATGAGCTTGAGAAATATATAAGTAAATCAGTCACTTAAATTAAAGATTCAGGCCTTTTCAGCAAAACCGTACACAGGTTATCCACAAAATCTCAGACAGCCATCTGATCACTGGCTGCAGGCGCCTGCGGTGCCGGCGGAAGCGAACCCATTTCGCGCTGAGTCCGTTCGTTCCAGGCTTGTACCCGGTCGTTCAGATCGGCGATGGCGCGCGGGCCAGTGCCTTCGGCATACATCGGCTCGCCGATGACCACGGTGATCACGCCCGACTGTTTGCCCCAGCCGATTTTCGGCCAGAATTTGCCGGCATTGTGTGCAATCGGCAGTACCGGAAGCGCCGCATTCACTGCCAACGCGCTGCCACTGCGGGAGAATTTGCCGACGGTGCCGTAAGGAACGCGGGTGCCTTCAGGGAAGATCAATACCCAGACGTTATCCTTGAGCAGTTCATCGCCTTTGGCGGCCACTTGCTTGAGCGCCGCTTTCGGGTTGTCGCGGTCAATCGCGATCGGCCGCAGCATGGCCATGGCCCAGCCGAAGAACGGCACGTACAGCAATTCACGCTTGAGCACCTGGCTCAAGGGCGAGAAATAAGCGGAGAGAAAGAACGTCTCCCAAGTGCTCTGGTGGTTCGACTGAATCACGCAGGGCCGGTCCGGCACGTTTTCCGCGCCTTTGATCTCGTAACGAATGCCGAGAAACACCTTGGTCAACCACAAGGCGCAACGGCACCAGTACACGTTGATGAAACGATAGCGCGCCTTGAACGGCAGAAAGGGCGCGATAAAAAAGCTCAGGCTGCACCACAGCAAGGCAGTGGTGCCCAGCAGCAGGTAAAAGAGGAAGATTCTGATGGCCTGCAGTATCGACATGGCGACGTTTACCGTTACGGGCGATGCCCGACTGTTCAAGCGCACTCCCGATCAATCCCTGGTCAGGAACTTCAGAAGCACTCTAGTTGTGGATAAGTTCTGCGGCAATCGCCGCCAGATCGTCAAAAATCAGGGTGCCGACCGGAAGGGTCTTGCCCAGAGTTTTTTCGCCTTTCCCGGTCTTTACCAAAACGGGCTGTGAATCGACGGCTTTGGCGGCCTCCAGGTCACCAAGGCTGTCGCCGACGAACCAGACATTCGTCAGCGCCACGTTGTAATGCTCGGCGATGGTTTTCAACATCCCCGGTTTCGGTTTGCGGCAATCGCAACCCTCATCCGGGCCATGCGGGCAGTACACGATCAGCCCGACTTCACCGCCCTGCTCCGCCACCAGCTCGCGCAGGCGCGCGTGCATGGCATCGAGGGTGGCGAGGTCGTAATAGCCGCGAGCAATGCCCGACTGGTTGGTGGCCACCGCCACCGTCCAGCCGGCCTTGCTCAACTGCGCAATCGCTGCGATCGAGCCGGGCAAAGGAATCCACTCCTCCACCGACTTGATATAAGCGTCGGAGTCGTAATTGATCACTCCGTCCCGATCGAGAATCAGCAGTTTCAACAGCAGTCCCTCAACCCAGCAGCGAAATGTCGGCAACCCCGAGGAACAGACCACGCAGGCGCGCCAGCAGCGCGTAGCGGTTGGCCCGGACCTTGGCGTCTTCGGCATTGACCATGACGGCGTCGAAGAACGCGTCTACCGGCTCACGCAATGCAGCCAGACGTGCCAGCGATTCGTTGTACTGACGCGCTGCGGCCATTGGCTGCACCGCCTGATCCGCTTGCTGGATCGCCGAGTACAGCGAGAACTCGTTGGCGTTGTCGAAGTATTTGGCTTCGACCACGGTCGGCACCGAGCCTTCAACCTTGCTCAACAGGTTCGATACACGCTTGTTCACTGCCGCCAGCGCTGCCGCTTCCGGCAGTTTGCGGAAGGCCTGAACCGCTTGCACACGCTGGTCGAAGTCCAGCGCCGAACCCGGCTTCAGCGCACGTACCGACAGGTAGGTGGCGACATCGACGCCTTCGTCTTCGTAACGCGCGCGCAGACGGTCGAAGATGAATTCCTGTACCGAGTCGGCCAGGCCGGCAGCCTTGACCTTGGCACCGAACGCATTCACGGCGAAGGCCACGGCGTCGTTCAGGTCCAGATCCAGCTGTTTCTCGATCAGGATACGCAGCACGCCGAGTGCCGCACGGCGCAGGGCATACGGGTCTTTGCTGCCGGTTGGCAGCATGCCGATACCGAAGATGCCGACCAGAGTGTCGAGCTTGTCGGCGATTGCGACGGCCGCACCGGTCAGGGTCGCCGGCAGTTCAGCACCGGCACCGCGTGGCATGTACTGCTCGTTCAGCGCCAGCGCGACGTCTTCCGGCTCGCCGTCATTGAGCGCGTAGTAGTAACCGGCGACACCTTGCATCTCCGGGAACTCGCCGACCATTTCGGTGGCCAGGTCGCACTTCGACAGCAAGCCGGCACGGGCCGCCCACGAAGCGTTGCCGCCGATACGTGCGGCGATGTACGCCGCCAGTTTCGACACGCGCTCGGCCTTGTCGTAGACGCTGCCGAGTTTTTCCTGGAACACCACGTTCTGCAGGCGCAGGTTGAAGTCTTCGAGTTTCTGCTTCTTGTCTTGCTTGAAGAAGAACTCGGCGTCGGTCAGGCGTGGGCGAACCACTTTCTCGTTACCGGCGATGATCTGCTGCGGATCCTTGCTTTCGATGTTGGCGACGGTGATGAACCGTGGCAGCAACTTGCCGTCGGCATCCAGCAGGCAGAAATACTTCTGGTTGTCCTGCATGGTGGTGATCAGTGCTTCCTGCGGCACGTCGAGGAAGCGTTCCTCGAACGAGCACACCAGCGGCACCGGCCATTCGACTAGCGCGGTCACTTCATCGAGCAGCGCCGGTGGCACGATCGCGGTGCCTTCCTGACGGGTTGCCAGTTCTTCGGTGCGCTTGCTGATGATCTCGCGACGCTCGTTGGCATCGGCCAGGACATAAGCGGCACGCAGGTCGGCCAGATAGCTCGACGGCGAACCGATGCGCACGCTTTCCGGGTGATGGAAACGGTGACCACGGGAGTCGCGGCCAGCCTTTTGCGCGAGGATGGTGCAGTCGATGACCTGGTCACCGAGCAGCATCACCAGCCACTGGGTCGGACGCACGAACTCTTCCTTGCGCGCACCCCAACGCATGCGTTTCGGGATCGGCAGGTCGTTCAGCGAATCTTCGACGATGGTCGGCAGCAGGCTCGCGGTCGGCTTGCCGGCGATGTTCTGGCTGTAGCGCAGTTTCGGACCGCTCTGGTCGATTTCGCTCAGCTCGACGCCGCACTTCTTGGCAAAGCCCAGGGCTGCCTGAGTCGGGTTGCCTTCAGCGTCGAACGCCGCCTGACGCGGCGGGCCGTCGAGGTTGATGCTGCGATCCGGTTGCTGGGTGGCCAGCGCCGTGATCAGCACGGCCAGACGACGCGGTGCGGCGTAGACGGTTTTGCTTTCGTAGCTCAGGCCGGCAGCTTGCAGGCCCTTGTCGATACCGGCGAGGAACGCTTCAGCCAGGGTGTTCAGGGCTTTGGGTGGCAGTTCTTCGGTGCCCAGTTCAACCAGAAAATCTTGAGCACTCATTGTGCAGCCTCCAGCTTGGCCAGTACTTCGTCACGCAGGTCCGGGGTCGCCATCGGGAAGCCGAGCTTGGCGCGGGCCAGCAGGTAGGCTTGCGCAACGGAACGCGCCAGGGTGCGTACGCGCAGGATGTATTGCTGACGCGCGGTCACCGAGATTGCCCGGCGTGCGTCCAGCAGGTTGAAGGTGTGCGAGGCCTTCAGGACCATTTCGTAGCTCGGCAACGGCAGCGGCTGGTCGAGTTCGATCAGGCGCTTGGCTTCGCTTTCATAGAAGTCGAACAGTTCGAACAGTTTGTCGACGTTGGCGTGTTCGAAGTTGTAGGTGGACTGTTCCACTTCGTTCTGGTGGAACACGTCGCCGTAGGTCACCTTGCCGAACGGACCGTCGGCCCAGACCAGGTCGTAGACCGAATCCACGCCCTGCAGGTACATGGCCAGACGCTCAAGACCGTAAGTGATCTCGCCGGTCACCGGGTAGCATTCGATGCCGCCGGCCTGCTGGAAGTAAGTGAACTGGGTCACTTCCATGCCGTTGAGCCAGACTTCCCAGCCCAGACCCCAGGCGCCGAGGGTCGGCGATTCCCAGTTGTCTTCGACGAAGCGGATGTCGTGGACCAACGGGTCCAGGCCGACATGCTTGAGCGAGCCCAGGTACAGTTCCTGGAAGTTGTCCGGGTTCGGCTTCAGGACGACCTGGAACTGGTAGTAGTGCTGCAGACGGTTCGGGTTTTCCCCGTAGCGGCCGTCAGTCGGACGGCGGCTTGGCTGCACGTACGCGGCGTTCCAGGTTTCCGGGCCGATGGCGCGCAGGAAGGTCGCGGTGTGGAAAGTGCCGGCGCCTACTTCCATATCGTAGGGCTGAAGTACCACACAACCTTGCTCGGCCCAGTATTGCTGGAGCGCGAGGATCAAGTCTTGGAAGGTACGCACGGCTGGCGTAGGCTGGCTCACGAAATTCACCTGTTTCTTGGGCTGCGATTTAAAGAGCGGGAGTATACCCGATTCAGTCGCACCTCCACCCCCTGGAGCCTTATGCCACGCTGCTTTTGGTGTACCGAAGATCCGCTGTACATGGCTTATCACGATCAGGAGTGGGGCACGCCGCTACGCGATGCGCAGGGTTTGTTCGAGTTGCTTTTACTCGAAGGGTTCCAGGCCGGCCTTTCCTGGATCACTGTGCTGCGCAAACGCGAGCGCTACCGCGAGGTGTTGTACGGCTTCGACGTGCAGCGCGTGGCGCAGATGAGCGACGCCGAAATCGCTGAGTTGATGCTTGATCCGGGGATCATCCGCAACCGCCTCAAACTCAATGCCGCCCGGCGCAACGCCCAGGCCTGGCTGGCGCTGGAAGATCCGGTGGCCTTCCTCTGGTCGTTTGTCGGTGACAAACCGGTCATCAATCATTTCAAGGATCGCAGCGAAGTCCCGGCCATCACCCCCGAAGCCGTGGCGATGAGCAAAGCCCTGAAAAAGGCCGGATTCACCTTCGTCGGCCCGACCATTTGCTATGCGCTGATGCAGGCCTCGGGCATGGTCATGGATCACACTCAGGACTGCGACCGCTACGCGCAGCTGGTCAACGGCGGTTAGAATGGCCGCCTCGCGCACAGCACAAAATCAGGAGTGACCTGTGGAAAAGTTTAAAGGCGCCTTGCTGGTAGGCGCTCTGCGGCTGTTTGCCCTGCTGCCATGGCGGGCCGTGCAGGCCGTGGGTTCGGCGATCGGCTGGATCATGTGGAAAACCCCCAACCGCTCCCGCGACGTGGTGCGGATCAACCTTTCCAAATGTTTTCCACAGATGGACCCGGCCGAGCGCGAGCGCCTGGTCGGCCAGAGCCTCAAAGACATCGGCAAGTCCCTGACCGAAAGCGCCTGCGCCTGGATCTGGCCGGCCCAGCGCTCCATCGATCTGGTGCGTGAAGTCGAAGGCCTCGACATCCTCAAGGAGGCGCTGGCCTCGGGCAAAGGCGTGGTCGGCATCACCAGCCACCTGGGCAACTGGGAAGTGCTCAACCACTTCTATTGCAGCCAGTGCAAACCGATCATTTTCTACCGTCCGCCGAAGCTCAAAGCGGTGGATGAGCTGCTGCGCAAACAACGCGTGCAACTGGGCAACAAAGTCGCCGCTTCCACCAAGGAAGGCATCCTCAGCGTCATCAAGGAAGTGCGCAAAGGTGGTGCAGTGGGCATTCCGGCTGACCCGGAACCGGCCGAATCCGCCGGGATCTTCGTGCCGTTCTTCGCCACCCAGGCGCTGACCAGCAAATTCGTGCCGAACATGCTCGCCGGCGGCAAAGCGGTCGGCGTGTTCCTGCATGCCCTGCGTCTGCCGGACGGTTCCGGCTACAAAGTGATCCTCGAAGCGGCGCCAGAAGCCATGTACAGCACCGATACCGAGGAATCCTGCGCGGCCATGAGCAAGGTGGTCGAGCGCTATGTCGCGGCATATCCGAGCCAGTACATGTGGAGCATGAAGCGTTTCAAAAAGCGGCCGCCGGGCGAAGCGCGCTGGTACTGAGCAAGTTGGCACACTCTGTGGATAACCTGTAGAAGCTGCCGCAGGCGGCGATCAGTTGATCCTGCTTCTGCGGCTTATCCACAGCCTCGTTCATTCAAGGGCGCATAAAGATGTCCGAACACTGCAAATCTTTCCGCATCAAGATCACCCACGACAGCTTCGGCGAATGCCTCGGGCAGACGCGCAATCTGTCCACTACGGGGGTCTACGTCCAGCATCCGCGCCTGGCTTCGCTGCCCAAGGGCGCTGTGGTTTACGGGCAAGTGCAGGGCTTGCCCACCGGCGCGCCACGGGTGCGAATGGAAGTGGTGACGGTGGATGCCGAGGGCATCGGCCTGCGCTATCTCTAGCTTATTGCGCCTGACGGTCGAGCTTCTTCAGAAACACCGCCATCTCCTTCTCGGCCTGCTTGTCGCCATGGGCGCGGGCGGCGTCCAGACCTTGTTCCCATGCCTGCCTTGCGGCGGCGTGATCGCCGAGTGCGAGTTGCGCCTTGCCCAATAGCTTCCACGCCGCCGAGTATTTCGGGTCGAAACCGACACAGCGCTGGAAATGTTCGGCGGCTTTGGCGTTCTCCCCCAAATCCAGATAACCCTTGCCGAGGCCGAAGCGCAGCAGTGAGTTATCCACACCCTTGGCGAGCATTTTTTCCAGGGATTCGAGCATGGGCAGAGTCCTTTTCTGTGGAGTGTCAGGTGTTGATCGGTGTCAGTTACACCGCTTTCGCGAGCAAGCCCGCTCCCACATTTGGAATGCGTTCCCCTGTAGGAGTGAGCCTGCTCGCGATGGGGCCAGTCTGATCACCCAGTAATCCGGATCAGAAGAAGCTGAGACCCACATGAAACAACTTCTCCACATCGCGGATATGCTTTTTATCCACAAGGAACAGAATCACATGGTCACCGGTTTCGATCACCGTATCGTCGTGGGCGATGATCACTTCTTCGTTGCGGATGATCGCGCCAATCGTGCTGCCCGGTGGCAGGCCGATTTTTTCGATCGGTCGGCCGATGACCTTGCTCGACTTCGCATCACCGTGGGCAATCGCCTCGATGGCTTCCGCCGCGCCCCGGCGCAGTGAGTGCACGCTGACGATATCGCCACGCCGTACGTGGGCCAGCAAGGTGCCGATGGTCGCCAGTTGCGGGCTGATGGCGATGTCGATATCGCCGCCCTGGATCAGGTCGACGTACGCCGGGTTGTTGATGATCGTCATCACCTTCTTCGCGCCCAGGCGTTTGGCCAGCAACGACGACATGATGTTGGCTTCGTCATCGTTGGTCAGCGCAAGGAAGATGTCGGCGTCGGCGATGTTCTCTTCCAGCAGCAGATCACGGTCCGACGCGCTGCCCTGCAGCACCACGGTGCTGTCGAGGGTATCCGAGAGGTAGCGGCAGCGTGCCGGGTTCATCTCGATGATCTTCACCTGATAACGGCTTTCGATGGCCTCGGCCAGACGCTCGCCGATCTGCCCGCCACCGGCAATCACGATGCGCTTGTAGGTTTCGTCGAGGCGGCGCATTTCGCTCATCACCGCGCGAATATTCTCACGGGCGGCGATGAAAAAGACTTCGTCATCGGCCTCGATCACCGTGTCGCCTTGCGGCAGGATCGGCCGGTCGCGACGGAAAATCGCCGCGACACGCGTCTCGACATTCGGCATGTGTTCGCGCAGCTGGCGCAGCTGTTGGCCCACCAGCGGCCCGCCGTAATAGGCGCGCACCGCCACCAGTTGCGCCTGGCCTTCGGCGAAGTCGATCACTTGCAGCGCGCCTGGATGCTGGATCAGGCGCTTGATGTAGTTGGTCACCACCTGCTCGGGGCTGATCAGCACGTCGACCGGAATCGCTTCGTTCTGGAACAGCTGTTCTTCGCGATTGAGGTAGGACGCTTCGCGCACCCGGGCGATTTTGGTCGGGGTGTGGAACAGCGTGTGGGCGACCTGGCAGGCGACCATGTTGGTCTCGTCGCTGTTGGTCACCGCCACCAGCATGTCGGCATCGTCGGCGCCGGCCTGGCGCAGCACCGAAGGCAGCGAGCCGCGGCCCTGAATGGTGCGGATGTCGAGGCGGTCGCCGAGGTCGCGCAGGCGCTCGCCGTCGGTGTCGACCACGGTGATGTCGTTGGCTTCGCTCGCCAGGTGTTCAGCCAGCGAACCGCCGACCTGCCCCGCACCGAGGATGATGATTTTCATCCAGTCACTCCATTGAATCCGTTTAGCCGCGCGCGGCAGCGATCTTGATCAGCTTGGCGTAGTAGAACCCGTCATGCCCGCCCTGCTGGGCCAGCAATTGGCGACCATGGGGCTGTTTGATCCCGGCCGTGGTGGCCAGATCCAGCTCGCGGGCACCGGGCGTGCGCTCAAGGAACGCGGCAATGACTTCGGTGTTCTCGGTGGGCAAGGTCGAGCAAGTGGCGTAGAGCAGGATGCCGCCGACTTCGAGGGTTTTCCACAGGGCGTCGAGGAGCTCGCCTTGCAGCAGCGCGAGGGCGGCGATATCGTCGGCCTGACGGGTCAGCTTGATGTCCGGATGGCGGCGGATCACGCCGGTGGCCGAGCATGGCGCGTCGAGCAGGATGCGCTGGAACGGTTTGCCGTCCCACCACGCGGCGGTATCGCGACCGTCGGCAGCGATCAGTTCGGCGCTCAGGCCCAGCCGTTCAAGGTTCTCCTTCACCCGCACCAGACGTTTGGCTTCCAGATCCACCGCCACCACGCCGGCCAGCGCCGGTTCGGCTTCAAGGATGTGGCAGGTCTTGCCGCCGGGGGCGCAGCAGGCGTCGAGCACTCGCTGGCCCGGGGCCAGATCGAGCAGATCGGCGGCCAGTTGCGCGGCTTCGTCCTGCACACTGATCCAGCCTTCGGCAAACCCCGGCAGGCTGCGCACATCGGCAGCGGCCTCAAGGACGATGCCGTCGCGGCTATAGACGCAGGGCGTGGCAACGATGCCGGCGTCGCTGAGCAAGCCGAGGTAGGCGTCGCGGCTGTGATGCCGGCGGTTGACCCGCAGGATCATCGGCGGGTGCGCGTTGTTCGCGGCGCAGATCGCTTCCCATTGCTCCGGCCAGAAGGCTTTCAGGGATTTTTGCAGCCAGCGCGGGTGGGCGGTGCGCACCACCGGATCGCGCTCCAGTTCGGTAAAAATCGTCTCGCTTTCGCGCTGGGCATTACGCAGCACGGCGTTGAGCAGACCCTTGGCCCACGGCTTTTTCAGCTTGTCGGCGCAACCGACGGTTTCGCCGATGGCCGCGTGCGGCGGCACGCGGGTGTAGAGCAGTTGATAGAGACCGACCAGCAGCAGCGCCTCGACATCGGCGTCGGCAGCCTTGAACGGCTTCTGCAGAAGTCTTTCTGCCAGCGCCGACAGCCGTGGCTGCCAGCGCGCGGTGCCGAACGCCAGATCCTGGGTGAAGCCGCGATCACGGTCTTCGACCTTGTCCAGTTGCGTCGGCAGGGAGCTGTTCAACGAAGCCTTGCCGCTGAGGACGGCAGCGAGTGCCTTGGCGGCAGCCAGACGCGGGTTCATTGCGCGTCCACCACGGCGCCGAGCACGGTACCGACGGCGAATTTCTCGCGACGGCTGTTGAACAGGTCGCTGAAGTTCAGCGCCTTGCCGCCGGGCAGTTGCAGACGGGTCAGGCACAACGCCTGCTCACCGCACGCGACGATCAGGCCGTCCTTGCTGGCGCTGAGGATTGCACCCGGCGCGCCTTTGCCGTCAGCCAGGGTCGCGGCCAGTACTTTCAGCGCTTCACCGTTGAGGGTGCTGTGGGTAATCGGCCATGGATTGAAGGCGCGTACCAGACGCTCCAGCTCAACCGCCGGACGGCTCCAGTCGAGGCGCGCTTCGTCCTTGTTCAGTTTGTGGGCGTAGGTGGCGAGTTCGTCGTTCTGCACTTCGCCTTCGAGGGTTCCGGCGGCCAGGCCGGCAATCGCCTGGACCACGGCGGGCGGGCCCATTTCGGCGAGACGGTCGTGCAGCGTGCCGCCCGTGTCGTCGGCGCTGATCGGGGTCACGACCTTGAGCAGCATCGGCCCGGTGTCGAGGCCGGCTTCCATGCGCATCACGGTCACGCCGCTTTCGGCATCACCGTGTTCCACGGCGCGCTGGATCGGCGCCGCACCGCGCCAGCGTGGCAGCAGGGAGGCGTGGCTGTTGATGCAGCCCAGACGCGGAATATCCAGCACCGCTTGCGGCAGGATCAGGCCGTAGGCGACCACCACCATCAAGTCCGGTTTCAGCGCGGCCAGCTCGGCTTGAGCGTCAGCGTTGCGCAGGGTCGGCGGCTGCAACACCTGGATATTATTTTCCAGGGCCAACTGTTTGACCGGGCTCGGCATCAGTTTTTGCCCGCGACCGGCCGGACGATCCGGTTGGGTGTAGACCGCAACGATCTCGTAAGGGCTGTTCAGCAGGGCCTTGAGGTGTTCGGCGGCAAATTCCGGGGTACCGGCAAAAACGATGCGCAGTGGCTCAGTCATGAAGGGCGTCTCATAAAAAGAAAAAGGCTTGCCGCAGCAAGCCTTTGAAGGAGGGCATCAAGCGTTCTGGCGATGCAGCTTTTCCAGTTTCTTCTTGATCCGGTCGCGTTTGAGCGTGGACAGGTAATCGACGAACAACTTGCCGTTGAGGTGGTCGCATTCGTGCTGGATGCACACCGCGAGCAGGCCTTCGGCGATCAGTTCGTAAGGCTGGCCGTCGCGGTCCAGCGCCTTGATCTTGACCTTCTGCGGGCGGTCGACGTTTTCGTAGAAACCCGGCACCGAGAGGCAGCCTTCCTGGTACTGATCCATCTCGTCGGTCAGCGATTCGAACTCGGGGTTGATGAACACCCGGGGTTCAGTGCGGTCTTCGGAAAGGTCCATCACGACGATACGTTTGTGCACGTTGACCTGGGTCGCGGCGAGGCCGATGCCCGGCGCTTCATACATTGTTTCAAACATGTCATCGACCAACTGACGCACTTCGTCGTCCACTACAGCCACAGGCTTGGCGATAGTACGCAGACGCGGGTCCGGGAATTCGAGGATGTTTAAAATGGCCATAGGCTGATTGCTGCACGTATTGAGTAAAGTCGGGTCGATGGCCTGGCAGGTCCGAAGATGCAGGCTACCGTTGTGAAGCGTAGCTAATGCAATTTGCAGTAGCGAGCCACGGGGGCTCTGACGGTTCACGCGAACGCACATGATAAAGGGATTCGCTGCATGAGGAAAACACTACTCGCCCTGCTGCTTCTGGTCTCGGCCGGCGTGGCGCAAGGGCAAGTGCAACTCAGGGATGGTTTTCCACAGCAATACACGGTGGTTTCGGGAGACACACTCTGGGACATTTCCGGCAAATACCTGCGCGAGCCCTGGCAATGGCCACAGCTGTGGCGGGCCAACCCGCAAATTGAAAACCCCAACCTGATCTATCCCGGCGACACGCTGACGCTGAGTTATGTCGATGGCCAGCCTCGACTGACCGTCAATCGCGGCGAGTCGCGCGGCACCATCAAACTGTCGCCACGCATCCGCACCAGCCCGGTGGCCGAGGCGATCCCGAGCATTCCGCTGAAATCGATCAACGCCTTTCTGCTGAGCAACCGCATCGTCGACAAGGTCGAGGACTTCGACAAGGCGCCGTACATTGTCGCCGGCGATGCCGAGCGGGTGCTTTCCGGCACCGGTGACCGGATTTATGCCCGTGGCCATTTCGACCCCAGTCAGCCGGTGTACGGCATCTTCCGCCAGGGCAAGGTCTACACCGACCCGCAGACCAAGGAGTTCCTGGGGATCAATGCCGATGACGTTGGCGGCGGCGAAATCGTTGCCACCGAAGGCGATGTCGCCACCCTCGCCCTGCAACGCACCACGCAGGAAGTGCGCCTCGGCGACCGTTTGTTCAGCGGCGAAGAGCGCTCGATCAATTCGACCTTCATGCCCAGCGCCCCGAGCACCAACATCAACGGCGTGATCATCGACGTGCCGCGCGGCGTCACGCAGATCGGCGTGATGGACGTGGTCACCCTGAACAAGGGCCAGCGCGACGGCCTGGTCGAAGGCAACGTTCTGGCAGTGATGAAAACCGGGGAAACCGTACGTGACCGGGTAACCGGCCAGCCGTTGAAAATCCCCGACGAACGCGCCGGTCTGCTGATGGTGTTCCGCACCTACGAAAAAATCAGTTATGGCCTGGTACTCAACGCATCGCGCTCGCTGGCGGTGCTCGACAAGGTACGAAATCCTTAGCTGGCTTCACAAGTTACCAACAGAGTTATCCACAGCTTGTTCCGAATGGTTCGGGACTAATAACGATCAAGGATGATCCACGATGCTGTCTGCCTGTACGCCGGTTTCCCCTGCGGAACTGGAAGCGCGTTTGCGCCTGCACCGCTTGCCGGAAATCGGTCCGAAACGCTTTGCCAAACTGCTTGAAGCCTTCGGCTCGGCTTCAAAAGCCCTGAGCGCGCCGGCCAGTGCCTGGCGTGCGCTGGGGTTGCCGGCTGCGTCAGCCGAGGCCCGGCGCAGCCCCGAAGTGCGCGACGGCGCGAGCCATGCATTGCGCTGGCTAGAGCGGCCCGGCCAGCACCTATTGCTGTTGGACCAGGCGGATTATCCGGCGCTGCTGGCGCAGATCCCTGACCCGCCACCGCTGTTGTTTGTTGCGGGCGACCCGCTGATTCTGGAAAAACCGCAACTGGCGATGGTCGGCAGTCGCAGTGCTTCACGCCCGGGAATGGACACCGCTGCAGCATTTTCCCGCAGCCTCGCCGGGGCCGGTTTTGTCATCACCAGTGGCTTGGCGCTGGGCATCGATGCAGCTGCCCATCAGGCGGCGCTGGACGTCGGCGGGCAAACCGTCGGCGTGCTCGGCACCGGCCTGGAAAAGTTTTATCCACAGCGCAATCGCCGACTGGCCGAAGCGATGATTGCCTCGGGTAGCGCGGTGCTTTCGGAGTTTCCACTGGACGCTGGTCCGACGGCGAGCAACTTCCCCAGACGCAACCGGATCATCAGCGGTTTGTCCCTCGGTGTGCTGGTGGTCGAAGCGAGTGTTGCCAGCGGTTCGCTGATCACTGCCAGGCTGGCGGCAGAGCAGGGCCGCGAGGTGTACGCGATTCCGGGCTCGATCCATCACCCTGGCGCACGCGGCTGTCACCAGTTGATCCGCGACGGTGCGGTGCTGGTCGAAACCATCGAACACATCCTCGAAGCCCTGCGCGGCTGGCAGCATGTGCCGTTATCCACAGAGACGCCGGATGCCGGGCACCCCTTGCTGCGCCTGCTGCACGCGGCGCCGCACACCAGCGAAGCGTTGGTCGACAGCAGCGGCTGGGCGTTGCCCAAAGTTCTCGCGGCACTCACCGAGCTGGAAATGGAAGGCCGGGCAGTGTGTGAAAACGGTCGCTGGCAGGCCAGGACACGCTAGGTTTTACAGGGAAGATCGGTAAACTGCGCAAAACCTGTTTGCGGAGAGTTTTTTCATGGTTAACAGTTGGCGTGTGCAGCAAGCCGCACGAGAGATTCGCGCCGGGGCGGTGATTGCCTATCCAACCGAAGCCGTCTGGGGGCTGGGTTGCGACCCGTGGAACGAAGAGGCAGTGGATCGTCTGCTGGCGATCAAGAACCGTTCGGTGGACAAGGGCCTGATCCTGGTCGCCGACAACATTCGCCAGTTCGACTTCCTGTTCGAAGACTTCCCGCAAGAGTGGCTCGACCGCATGGCCAGTACCTGGCCGGGGCCGAACACCTGGCTGGTGCCGCATCAAAACCTGCTGCCGGAGTGGGTGACGGGCGTGCATGACACGGTGGCGCTGCGAGTCAGCGATCATCCGCAGGTGCGGGATCTGTGCTCGATGGTCGGGCCGCTGATCTCCACCTCGGCCAACCCGCAGGGGCGGCCGGCGGCGCGCACGCGGTTGCGCGTCGAGCAGTATTTCCGTGGGCAGATCGACCTGATCCTTGGCGGACAACTGGGCGGGCGCAAGAACCCCAGCGTGATTCGCGATCTGGCAACCGGCAAGGTCATTCGTCCCGACTGATCCTGGCTCGAAAACCTTTACGTGAGTCCTCTTCGCCTTGATGGCGAGGAGGACTACGCGTACCTGCGATTTGTCCTGCAATGACGCCCGTTTCTGTGTCGGAAAAGTCGCCAAGTACCCGGATTCATTGAGTTTTCCCACCGGATTATCAGACTTTCTGGCGTGGCGGAATTGCCAAAAGCAACCATCCTTTCCCTGCACTCGAAATACTTCGATAAGTTAAGGTCTGCGGAGAAAGAATGGACACTACGAATTTGCAACTCACGGATTATCTGCAGGCGCTTCAGGTGACGTTAAAGAGTCACCATGAGGGTTGCCGTATCGTGATGCTTGAAGCGGGGGCGGATACTCAGGAGTTCGACCGGTTTGTCGATCGGCAATTTCGACTCCGGCTGCAGCATTACATGCTGACTTCACGGGCGCGGATGCTCGAAACCAGACTGGCGATAAAGTCGCGAAGTACCCACTTTCTGCTGTATCGGCACGATCAACTGTTGGCAGTATTGAGGGCGACTCCGGCGCCGTTCGAATGGGTATCGCTGGCGCAGCAACATGTTTCGCCCACGGTGGCGCTGTCGCGCCATGTCGAATTCAGCCGCTTGATCTCGTACACGCCCAATCAACTGCCCATTGCGATCAACGGTCTGTTGGCGGCCGCTACCGAGTGGGCGATAAAACGCGGCTATCAGGGGGTGACCGCGTTGTGCAGATCGCAACAATTGCGCTTTTATCAGCGTTTCGGCCTGATGCCGATCGCCTCCAATGCGCTGCATATCGACCAGCGCGCACGCGGCGATTATTGGGTGTTGTCAGCCGAGTGGCGACAAATCCTCGCGGCGGTTCAACAGCCCGATCACGCGACGGTTGGCCACCTGGTGCAAAAACCGTTGGAGTGTCCTCTGCCGAGGTGCTGAACGCGCTCGAACTATCTTGCCAGCCATGGGGTTGCAACCCTGGCTGGCAAGATGCCGAAGGTTGATCAGGGCAGCAGGATGGTCGAGCCGGTGGTGCGCCGCGCCGACAGTTCGGTCTGCGCCTTTGCCGCGTCAGCCAGTGGATAACGCTGGCTGATGTCCACCTTGATCTTGCCGCTGATGATCATCTCGAACAACTCGTCGGCCATGCGCTGCAGGTTCTCGGCGTTGTTGGCGTAGGTCGCCAGGGTCGGCCGGGTCACGTACAGCGAGCCCTTGGCCGAAAGAATCCCCAGGTTCACCCCGTCCACCGCACCGGAGGCATTGCCGAAACTCACCACCAGCCCGCGCGGCGAGACGCTGTCGAGCGAGGTCAGCCAGGTGTCCTTGCCGACGCCGTCGTACACCACCGGGACTTTCTTGCCGTCGGTCAGCTCCAGCACCCGCTCTGCCACGTTTTCGTGACTGTAATCGATGGTTGCCCAGGCGCCGTTGGCCTTGGCCAGTTCGGCTTTTTCCTTCGAGCTGACCGTGCCGATCAGTTTCACGCCCAGTGCCTTGGCCCATTGGCAGGCCAGCGAACCGACACCCCCCGCAGCGGCGTGGAACAGAATGGTTTCGCCACCCTTGAGTTCATAGGTCTGGCGCAGCAGGTACTGCACGGTCAGGCCCTTGAGCATGACCCCGGCGGCGGTTTCGAAGCTGATCTCGTCCGGCAGTTTCACCAGGTTGGCCTCGGGCAGCACGTGCAACTCGCTGTAGGCACCCAATGGGCCGCTGCCGTACGCCACGCGATCACCGACCTTGAACCGGGTGACTTCACTGCCCACGGCATCGACGATACCCGCGCCTTCAGCGCCCAGACCCGATGGCAGCGCCGGTGGCGCATAGAGACCGCTGCGGAAATAGGTGTCGATGAAGTTCAGGCCAATGGCTTTGTTGGCCACTCGCACCTGTTGCGGGCCGGGGGCGGCGGGCTGGTAATCGACATACTCGAGTACTTCGGGTCCGCCGTGGGCGCGGAACTGGATACGCTTTGCCATCTGCCTACTCCTTGGGTCGTTTTGCGAGGCCCCTATCCAACTCCCCTGCTTGATCTTCGTCAACTGCGGCGCTCGGGTCTGCGGTGTTATGCTACGCGCCCATTTGCGCCGCCCCCTGCCTGCGGGGCGCCCGCGTAGTGATGCCCCTGATTCAAGGTGAAGCCATGACGACCCGCACCGACGCCGTAAAGGCCTATCTGCTCGACCTGCAAGACCGCATCTGCGCCGCGCTGGAAACCGAAGACGGCGGCACGCGCTTCGTCGAAGACGCCTGGACCCGGCCTGCCGGCGGTGGCGGTCGTACTCGCGTGATCGAGAACGGTACGGTGATCGAAAAGGGCGGCGTCAACTTTTCCCACGTGTTCGGCAGCGGCCTGCCACCGTCGGCCAGCGCCCACCGTCCGGAACTGGCCGGTCGCGGTTTCGAAGCCCTCGGCGTGTCGCTGGTGATCCATCCGCACAACCCGCATGTGCCGACGTCCCACGCCAACGTGCGCTTTTTCATCGCCGAGAAAGAAGGTGAAGAGCCGGTCTGGTGGTTCGGCGGTGGCTTCGACCTGACTCCGTATTACGGCAACGAAGAAGACTGCATCCACTGGCACCGCGTCGCCGAACAGGCCTGCGCGCCGTTCGGTGCGGACGTCTACCCGCGCTACAAGGCGTGGTGCGACACCTATTTCCACATCAAGCATCGCCACGAACCGCGCGGCATCGGCGGCCTGTTTTTCGATGACCTGAACGAGTGGGACTTCGACACCAGTTTCGCCTTCATGCGCGCCATCGGTGACGCTTACATCGATGCGTACCTGCCCATCGTGCAACGCCGCAAGAACGATGCGTTCACCGCGAAACAGCGTGAATTCCAGGAATTCCGCCGTGGCCGCTACGTCGAGTTCAACCTGGTCTACGACCGTGGCACGCTGTTCGGTCTGCAATCGGGCGGGCGTACCGAGTCGATCCTCATGTCGCTGCCGCCGCAAGTGCGCTGGGCCTATGACTTCAAGGCCGAGCCCGGCAGTGAAGAAGCGCGCCTGACCGACTACTTCCTGCAAGACCGCGACTGGCTGGCCGAGGCCTGAGGACTGCTGATGGATCGTTACGTCGTTTTCGGTAACCCGATCGGCCACAGCAAGTCGCCGATGATTCACAAACTGTTCGCCGAGCAGACCGGCCAGCGCCTTGACTACAGCACCCTGCTGGCGCCACTCGACGACTTTACTGGCTGCGCCATGGCGTTTTTCCAGGACGGTCGCGGCGCCAACGTCACTGTGCCGTTCAAGGAAGAAGCCTTTCGCCTGGCGAACAGCCTGACCGCCCGTGCGCAACGCGCTGGTGCGGTGAACACCCTGAGCAAACTGGCCGACGGCTCGTTGCTCGGTGACAACACCGACGGCGCCGGACTGGTGCGCGACCTGACGGTGAATGCCGGGTTCAGCCTGACCGGCAAGCGCATCCTGCTGCTCGGCGCTGGCGGCGCGGTGCGTGGCGCGCTGGAGCCGTTGCTGGCCGAGAAGCCGGCATCGGTGATCATCGCCAATCGCACGGTGGACAAGGCCGAGCTGCTGGCAGAGTTGTTCGGTGACCTGGGGCCGGTGTCGGCCAGTGGTTTCGACTGGTTGCAGGAGCCGGTGGACGTGATCATCAACGCCACCTCCGCCAGTCTGACCGGCGATGTACCGCCGATTGCGCCGAGCCTGATCGAACCGGGCCAGACCCTGTGCTACGACATGATGTACGGCAAGGAACCGACCGCGTTCTGCCGCTGGGCCAGCGAGCATGGCGCGGCGGTGTCGATGGATGGTCTGGGGATGCTGGCTGAACAGGCTGCCGAGGCATTTTTCCTGTGGCGCGGGGTGCGTCCGGATACGGCGCCGGTGCTCGCCGAACTACGCCGCCAGTTGGCCCTTTAAAAGCTTCGCGAGCAAGCCCGCTCCCACATTGGAATGCGATCAAATGTGGGAGCGGGCTTGCTCGCGAATGGCCGCACCGCCGATTCTGGATCAATCCTCAAACCGGATCGGGCATTTCTCCGGCCCTTCCAGCTTTCTCAACTCCTCCACCACCTGCGGCCGCGCCCGGCGCAGGGTCAGGCTGCGATCCTGACGCAGCAGGCGCCGCGCCTCCTGATGCAGCATTTCCACCCCCGAATAATCGATGAAGTTGATCTGCTGCGCCTCGATCACCACCCGCGTGCCGTGCAGCCGTTGCAGGCGCACTTGCAGGTAATGGCTGGCGCCGAAGAAGATCGAGCCGCCAACCCGCAACACATCCTCCTCACCCTCGCGCCAGTGCTGTACCCGTGGTTGCGAGGTGCGCTTGAGGTAGAAGAACAGCGACGCCAGCACCCCGGCGTAGATTGCCGTCTGCAATTCCAGCAATAGCGTGGCGAGGCAGGTCAGGGCCATGACCACGAACTCGGCGCGGCTGACCCGCAGCAGCGAACGAATCCCGCGATGATCCACCAGCCCCCAGGCGATCAGCAGAATGCTTCCGGCCATCGCCGGAATGGGAATGTGTGAAATCAGCCCGGCGCCGAAAATCGCGAACAGCGCGACCCAGATCGCCGAAAACACCCCGGCCAGCGGCGAACAGGCACCGGCCTCGTAGCTCAGACCTGAGCGGGTGAACGAGCCGGCGGACAACGAACCGGAAAAGAACGCCCCGACGATGTTCGATAGACCCTGCGCACGGACTTCCTGATTGGCATCGAGCAACTGCTGGGAGCGCGCGGCAATCGAACGGGCAATCGACAGACTCGTCACCAGCCCGAGCATGCCCACCGCCACGGCGCTCGGCAGCAAGCGCAGCACCAGATCCAGATCCAGCGGTAACGCGCTGAACGGCGGCAAGCGCCCGACAAAGGCGCTGACCCGATGCACGTGGCCGAACATCGTCGGCCACAGCCACACCAGCAGGCTGCCGAGCACCAGCGTTATCAACAGGGTCGGCCAGCGCGGCAGCAATTGTCTGAGCACGAAACCGACCACCACCGTGGCCACGCCCAATACCAATGAAGGTTTATCCACAGCCTGCAGGTGCTGCAGCAGATCTATCAGGCTGTCCAGGGCCGTGGCTTTGGCCGGCAGATCCAGCCCCAGCAGATTCGGCAACTGGCCGATGGCAATCACCACCGCTGCGCCGAGGGTGAAGCCGAGCACCACCGAATGCGAGACGAAATTCACCAGCGCGCCGAAGCGCAGCAGGCCGAGCAGCCACTGAAAAATCCCCGCCAGAAAGCTCAGCAGCAGAATCAGAGTGATGTAGTCCTGGGACGCGGGCACGGCCAAGGGACTGACGCTGGCATACAGCACAATCGAAATCGCTGCAGTCGGGCCGCAGATCAGATGCCACGAGGAACCCCACAGGCAGGCGATCAGCACCGGGATGATCGCGGCATAGAGGCCGTATTCCGGCGGCAGGCCGGCGATCAGCGCGTAGGCGATCGACTGTGGCAGCGCGAGAATGGCACCGCTCAGGCCAACGACCAGATCCCGGCCGACGCTGGCGCGGGTTTGCCGGGGCAGCCAGGTCAGGAAGGGGAAAAGTGAATGGCGACTGGGCAGGGCCATGGGTCCTCGTGGGGTGTGGGTTTATGCAAGGTTATCAGGACGCGCCAATCACTGTGGCGAGGGAGCTTGCTCCCGCCCGGCTGCGAAGCAGTCGCAAACCAGACTGCTCGGTTTATCTGCGAAAACCCAGTCAGCCCGATTGGGAGTGCTTCGCACTCCAGCGGGAGCAAGCTCCCTCGCCACAACAAACAGCGTTAGAGCTTGGCCTTCACCGCAGGCAACGCATCCTTGCCATCCACGGTCTTCACCCCCTCCAGCCACTTGTCCAGAACCGCCGGATTGGCTTTGATCCATGCCTTCACCGCATCGGCATTGCTGACTTTCTTGTTCACCACCTCAGCCATGATGCTGTTCTCCATGTCCTGGGTGAACGCCAGGTTGGTCAGCAACTTGCCCACATTCGGACAGGCCTCGGCATAACCCTTGCGCGTGAGGGTATAGACGCTGCCGGTGTCGCCGAAATACTTCTCGCCGCCCTTGAGGTAATGCATCTTCAACTGCACGTTCATCGGGTGCGGGGTCCAGCCGAGGAAGGTGACGAATTTCTGTTTCTTCACCGCCCGCGAGACTTCGGCGAGCATCGCCTGTTCGCTGGATTCGATCAACTTCCACTGGCCGAGGTCGAAGTCGTTCTTCTTGATGATTTCCTGCAGCGAAATGTTCGCGGGCGCCCCGGAACCGATGCCGTAGATCTTCTTGTCGAACTTGTCGGCGTATTTGTTCAGGTCGGCAAAGTCATGCACACCGGCGTCCCACACGTAATCCGGGACGGCGAGGGTGAACTCGGTGCCGTCGAGGTTCTTCGCCAGTTGCGTGACGTCACCGGTGGCGACGAACTTGTCGTAGAAGCCCTGCTGCGCCGGCATCCAGTTGCCGAGAAAGACATCCACCTGACCGTCCTTCAAGCCGCCGAAGGTGATTGGCACCGCGAGGGTGTCGACCTTGGCCTTGTAGCCCATGCCGTCCAGCAGAAACCCGGCGATGGCGTTGGTCGCGGCGATGTCGCTCCAGCCCGGGTCGGCCATTTTCACCGTTTCGCAGCTTTGCTCGGCGAATGCCGAAGCACTGCCCAGAGCCAGCAGGCCAATCGTCAGTGCTGTGGATAACTTGCGCATGGACTTCCCCTTACATTATTGATTTTGGCAGGGTTGTGGATAACGGGCCTTGCGTTCCAGATCGTCGAGGTCGATGTGGTTGCGCATGTACTGCTGACTGGCGTCCACCAGCGGCTGGTGATCCCAGCTCTTCAGCTTGCCGATGGTCAGGGCGTCGGCGACAAAACGTCGGCGGC
The DNA here is from genome assembly GCF_057799175.1 of Pseudomonas sp. 14P5.3.2. NCBI lineage: Bacteria > Pseudomonadati > Pseudomonadota > Gammaproteobacteria > Pseudomonadales > Pseudomonadaceae > Pseudomonas > Pseudomonas sp. 14P5.3.2. Next base: position 256,252 of record NZ_JBYOKU010000002.1, read on the forward strand.
GCTGGCTGGCGAGCACCTCGCGGTGAATCGCCGGGATGTCCCACTTGGCCCGCGCCTCGGCGAGAAAGTCGTCGAACAGCTGGCGATGTTGCGGTGACTGGCTGAGTTCTTCGAGTTCACGCGGATCGTTGTGCACATCGAAGAGTAGGCACGGGTCGCTTTCACTGTAGATAAATTTGTAGGCGCCGCGACGGATCATCATCAGCGGGCTGACCGTGCCCTCCGCCATGTACTCGCCGAACACCTCGTCATGCCCGCCCTGCCCTTGCAGGTGCGCCAGCAGCGAGCGGCCGTCAAGCGGCAAGTTCGGCTCCAGGCTGCCGCCGGCCAGTTCTACGAAGGTCGGCAACAGATCAGCGGTGGACACCGCAGCGCTGACCCGGCCGGCAGCGAACTGCCCCGGCGCACTGATCAACAGCGGCACCCGCGCGGCCATCTCGAACCAGTGCATTTTGTACCAGAGGCCTTTCTCGCCAAGCATGTCACCGTGGTCGCCGGAGAAGACGATGATGGTGTCGTCGATCAGCCCGGTATCTTCGAGGGTTTGCAGGAGTTTGCCGACGTTTGCGTCGATATAGCTGCACGCGCCGAAATAGGCGCGACGCGCGTCGCGAATTTTATCCACAGGCAGCGGTTTGTCCCACAGGTCGTAGACCTTGAGCAGGCGCTGTGAGTGTGGATCGAGGGAATGTTGATCCGGAGTGCTCGGCAACGGGATGTCGCCATCGTCATACAAATCCCAGAACGCCTTGGGAATCGTGTACGGGTCGTGTGGGTGAGTCATCGAAACGGTCAGGCAGAACGGCTGATCGCCGTCCTCGCGAATGTGATCGAACAGGTATTGCTGGGCCTTGAACACCACCTCTTCATCGAAGTCGAGCTGGTTGGTGCGCACGCACGGCCCGGCCTGCAGCACCGACGACATGTTGTGATACCAGCTCGGGCGCACGTCTGGCTCGTCCCAGTTCACCGCCCAGCCGTAATCGGCCGGGTAGATGTCGCTAGTCAGGCGCTCTTCGTAGCCGTGCAATTGATCCGGGCCGCAGAAATGCATCTTGCCTGACAGCGCGGTGCGGTAGCCGAGGCGGCGCAGGTAATGGGCGTAGGTCGGAATGTCGGCGGGGAAATCGGCAGCGTTGTCGTAGGCGCCGATCTTGCTCGGCAGCTGGCCACTGACCAGGGTGAAGCGCGACGGCGCGCACAGCGGACTGTTGCAATAAGCGGCGTCGAACACCACGCCCTGAGCGGCGAGGCGCGAAAGGTTCGGCAGTTTGATCGGCGACGGGCCGTAGATCGGCAACATTGGCGCGGCCATTTGATCGGCCATGATGAAAAGAATGTTCTTGCGCTTCATGTGATCGCGGCATTCCATAGTGAATATTTATGCGACATTGCTGCGATCGAGCATGGAGTCCATGCTCTGTCCGGTAAAGCCCGCGCCGGACAATGACTAGGATAAGCACAGCTTATGTATGAAGCCCTCGGCAATCTGTCCCTCGACCTGTTGCGCGCCTTTGAGGCGGCGGCCCGTCACCGCAGCTTTACCGCGGCGGCGGTGGAGCTGGGCACCACGCAGCCAGCGATCAGCCAGCAGATCAAGCGTCTGGAAGAACAGCTGGGCGCACGACTGTTTGACCGGATCTACCGCGGGATCGAACTGACCGAGGGCGGGACAATCCTGTTCGAGCAGGTTCAGCTCGGTTTGCAGAACATCGACGCAGGCTTGAGCGCGATCAGCGCGCAGCAACAGCATGAGGTATTGCAGGTCGCCACCGACTTCGCGTTTGCGGCGTACTGGCTGATGCCGCGCCTGCATCGCTTCCACGAAGCCAATCCGAATGTCGACGTCAGCCTGGTCACCAGCGAGCGCAACCACAACATGCTGCGCACCGACATCGATGTCGCGATCTTGTTTGGCGACGGGCGTTTCAAGCAGGGCGAGAGCCATTGGCTGTTCAGCGAAGAAGTGTTTCCAGTGTGCAGTCCGCAACTGCTCAAGGGACGCTCCCTGCCCTTGCCTGCTCAGGCTTTGCTGGAATTGCCGCTGCTGCACTTGCGCGGGGAGAACAGCAGCAACTGGTTTGACTGGAGCGGGCTGTTTCGCGAACTGGGTATCAGCACGCCACCCGCGCCGGGCCAATTGCGTTTCGACAATTACACGTTGCTGATTCAAGCGGCGATTGGCGGTCAGGGCGTGGCCATCGGCTGGCGCCACCTTGTGGATAACTTGTTGAGCCAAGGCTTGCTCTGTCGGCCAATCGCCGAGACCACGTTGTCGCGCCTCGGTTATTACGTGGTGCTGCCGCAGCGCAAACGTCGGGGCGCGTTGATTCAGCAGTTTGTCGATTGGTTGATGGCGGAACAGGCGAGCAGTGCCGAATCTCTGACTGGATTGGGGTTACCTTCGATTGCGGTGTGAACAGCAAAAGATCGCAGCCTGCGGCAGCTCCTACAGGGGAATCGCGTTTCAAATATAGGAACTGCCGAAGGCTGCGATCTTTTTACGTATCTGACGTCGCCACAAAATTCACATGCTGCCCCACATGCAGATTCAACCGCAGCTCATCGGCAATCCCCACCGCGACACGGTTCAGCCGTTCCAGCGGCTCCGCCAGCCCCGGCTCCAGATTGCCGCCCACCTGACTGAAATGCTCAATGGTCAGCCCCGCCACCCCGTGCGGCGCATTCACCAGTGTCCACTGCAGCGGGCTGCTTTGCAGGGCTTCGCGGATTTCTTCGGCGGCGTGGCGTTGCAGTGCGTCGTCCAGTTCCGGCTCGTCGAGGACCGCAAAATTGCCGACCAGAAACAGCCGTGAAATGTTGGCCGCCTGCAGGCCGTCGACCAACGCATCGACCGCCAAAACCTGTTCCACCGGCCCCAGCACTACGGATCTTTCTACATGGTCGCTGTTGAACGGCAGGCCCGGCGCATCGAGCAGACAGATCACCGCCGAGCTGCCCGCTACGCTCTGCTTTACCCGCTCGGCGTCAAACAGATCGCCGCTTTTGGTGCGCAGGCCGGGACGTGGCGCGAGTACGTTCAAATCGTCGAGAATCGCGATGACTTCGTGCTGCCGTCGCAGCAATTCAGCCATCAACGCACCGCCGAGGCTGGCCATGGCACCATAGAGCACCACTTTCACCGTCGGGGTTTCGGCATTTTTCATGGCTGAGCTCCTGTTCCTGTCATATGGCGTGTGACCTACAGGAAACGGCGAGGGTTCGAATTCGATTCAGAGGCTTTCAAATGCACACGATCAAGGGCTACCACGCCCATATTTATTACGACGCCCGCACGATTGCTCAGGCCCGGGCCTTGTGCGAACAGGCCGCGCAGTTGTTTCCAGTGCAGATGGGCCGGATGCATGAGCGTCCGGTCGGCCCACACCCGGACTGGAGCTGCCAGTTGGCTTTCGGCCCGCAGTTGATCGGCGATCTGTTGCCGTGGCTGGCGCTCAATCGCAATGGGTTGGTGGTGTTTCTGCACCCGGATACCGGCGATGACTTGCTCGATCACACCGAGCATGCGATCTGGATGGGGGCGATGCGTCCGCTGGATCTGTCTATTTTCTGATCAAAGCGTTTCTTCAGGCTCGCCCGGCAGATGCTCGTCCAGATGCAGCCAGGGCAATTGTCTGTCCGTCCAGATGTGCCGCTCGGCCGGCGCCCGCTCCGGGTGATCCAGCGTGGCGATGGTCACATCGATGCTCTCGGGACTGAGCAATGTCACCAGCGCCAGCTGCGCGCCACAGTGCGGACAGAAATACCGCGCGCAACTGCCCGACGAGTCATAGCGCGAAGGCGTCCCGGCCAGCCACTGGAAGTTGGCCGCTGGCAGTGTGATCCATGTGGTGACGATCCCGCCGCTGACCTTGCGGCAGATCGAGCAGTGGCAGTGGGCGATGTCCTGCAATGGCCCGCTGAACCGATAGCGGATATGTCCGCAATGGCAGCCACCGCTGTGCGATAAAGTCATCGCCTGCCCTCTTAGTTAACTTATCAGATTCCTGGCCCGTGCCATTTCGTCATTAATGACGACGACTGAGCCCGGTTTTAGCCCGAGAGTCTTCGCTAAAGAGCTCATTGCCTTATTCAGCGCGTCACGTAGTCCGATCATCCATTCCTTTGGAAATTGGTTTATGACCAGAATGCATTTTATGGCGCAGTTTGAGAGATCAAGATTCAAGAAACCCGCTGGAAGGTGTTCATCACTGTGAGGGTGCCGCCTAAGGCAGGCCGCAAGCGTCAATTGCACTGAGTTGGTGAATTTTTGCCTGATCTCTTCTACGAATACTTCGGTCTGCCGAGGAGCACTTGATTTTGCCTCTACAAACCAGACTTCCTGAGGTTTGTCCTGAAGATCGCGAAGTAGAACAAACTCAGTGACCTTGATGCCGTTTCCTATTTTTTTGGACAGTGGACTGTTTTCGATCGGAAAAAGCTGATCCTCTGAAAACGGCCCGAAAATCATCCCTGATTCTTCGATTGAAATAGTCATCCCAGAGCCAGCTCCACTTCCTCTTCATAAAGACGAATGGACTCATCGACGATGGGGTTGTCCGGCATACCTTTGAGAAGATCATCACCGAGCCATTCGCCGTCAATTGACGAGAGAACAGGGATAGACATGTTCTGTTTTTGCGCCGCGAGATACAGCGCTTTAATGACGAAATACGAGTGGCTGGCAATGAAAAACTGAATCCCGCTTGCGGCCAGAGACACAATGATATCGACGAGCCTGGTGATGGCTACCGGATGCAAGGCCGACTCGGGTTCGTCGATGAATACCATGGAATCTTTGGTCAGGAATCGATTGCCCAGCAAGGTGTCGAGAATGGCAATTTTCTTGATGCCCTCAGCAGTAGAGCCAATCTGGAACTTCTGATTGCCTTTTTTGAATTGCCAGCGATTTGTACTGCTGTCGAATTCCACCTTGCCGCCGAACATCTCCTCCAGATTCTCCCTGGCCTTTGCGAAATGAGCGTGATTTTTTCCTTTCGTCGGTAGGAGGCGGAGTGCTTTCGCCAGATCGTAATAGGTGTCGTCGAAACCGAAGTCTTTATCGATGTCACGGCTTTTCAGAATAATGTGTTGCAGGGAAAGTACTTCCTTGGGAGGAAGAAATATTGAGTTGCTGCCTCGTGGAGGGACGTGATTTTCTAACGTGGCAATGTTCTTTGTCGTGTCTTTGCCGAATCCGTACCGAAACGCTCGAGAGTCAACGTTGACCTTGCACATCAACGGACCGTCTGCACTTTTTGTTACCAGGTCGCCAATCTTGTCTGCCTGAAACGTCCAGTAAAGTTTGTCTGCCAGTATCTCCGCGGCGGAACGTTGTTCATTTCCACGCTGGTACTCTTCGAGCGTGCGCATCGTGCAGTAAAGCGCTTTGAGCAAAAACGTCTTGCCGCTGCTGTTTGCTCCGATAATCAGATTCAAGTTTGAGAGCTTGCCCCAGCGGATTTTTTGTAGCGGGCCGAAATTATCTAATTCAACGCTATTAAGCATTGGTTGGAGCTCCTCTCAAACATTGCAGTGGCGCAAGCCTAGCATTGCGTTTCCCTTCCATACAGCGGGTGAAGACGCTCCCTCAGAAACTACAGAAAGGTCTTACGACGTTCATCGTTGTATCTGCTTCCAGTTGCATGAAAGTGGCCGCGCCTCTCGTCAGACCTTTCATCCGCGAAAGGTAGCTGAAAGGTTGCCCGATTAGGATCGCCGCCACTACCGGCAACAGACCGGTTGGCCAGCGCGTGTGATCGCTCGCACGTCAGGCCCAATTAACAACAACAATGGTGATTCTGATGTCCTCTGTAGCCCGCCTCTTCGCTGTCACTCCGCCCGTACGTCTCGTGCTTCCCGTTCTGCGCTGATCCCCTCCGATCCGCTCACTCAATTAGCCGCGCTACGCCTGGAGTATTCCCATGCTGACTTTCCTTGGCTTTGCCATGGTCATCACGTTCATGTTCCTGATCATGACCAAGCGCCTGTCTGCGCTGATCGCCCTGATCATCATCCCGATCCTGTTCGCCCTGTTCGGTGGTTTCGCGCCGAAGATCGGCCCGATGATGCTCGAAGGTATTACCAAGCTTGCGCCGACTGGCGTGATGCTGATGTTCGCCATTCTGTACTTCGCCCTGATGATCGACTCCGGCCTGTTCGACCCGGCCGTGCGCAAGATCCTCAAACTGGTCAAGGGCGACCCGCTGAAAGTTTCGGTCGGTACCGCCGTGCTGGCGCTCGTCGTTTCCCTCGATGGTGACGGCGCGACCACTTACATGATCTGCGTGGCCGCCATGCTGCCGCTGTACAGCCGCATCGGCATGAGCCCGCGGATCATGGCCGGTCTGATCATCCTCGCCGGTGGCGTGATGAACATGACCCCGTGGGGTGGCCCGACCGCGCGTGCCGCCAGTGCGCTGCATGTCGACCCGTCGGACATCTTCGTGCCGATGATCCCGGCCATGGCCGCCGGTGTGGTGGCGATCCTGATCATTGCTTACTTCTACGGCAAACGTGAGCGTGCGCGTCTGGGCGAGCTGCACCTGATCGGCGACGAAATCGATCACAGTGAAATCAGCGTGTCGCAATTCCCCGATGCCCGCCGTCCGAAGCTGATCTGGTTCAACGGCCTGCTGACCCTGGCGCTGATGTGCACCCTGATCGCCGGCCTGCTGCCGCTGCCGGTGTTGTTTATGGTGGCGTTCAGCATTGCGATGATCGTCAACTACCCGTGCCTGCAAATGCAGAAGGACCGCGTTGCGGCCCACGCCGGCAGCGTGCTGTCGGTGGTCAGTCTGATTTTCGCTGCGGGTATCTTCACCGGTATCCTGTCCGGAACCGGCATGGTCGACGCCATGTCGAAAAGTCTGCTGGCAGTGATTCCGGACTTCCTCGGCCCGTACCTGGCGGTGATCACGGCGCTGGTGAGCATGCCGTTCACGTTCTTCATGTCGAACGACGCGTTCTACTACGGCGTGTTGCCGGTGCTCTCCGAAGCGGCCAGCCATTACGGCATCACCGCAGTGGAAATGGCCCGTGCCTCGATCGTCGGTCAGCCCGTCCACTTGCTCAGCCCGCTGGTGCCGTCGACCTACCTGCTGGTGGCGCTGGCCGGTATCGAGTTCGGTGATCACCAACGTTTCACCCTGAAGTGGGCAGTGCTGGTGTGCCTGTGCATACTGGTGGCCGCCTTGCTGCTGGGGACTTTCCCGCTGTTCAGCACGTTGTAACGGCATTCACTCACCATGACGCCAGCTGCTTGCTGGCGTTCTGGTTTAACACTCGCTCAAAGGAATACACATGGATTGGCTGACCAACCCCGAAATCTGGGTTGCCTTCTTTACCCTGACCGCCCTGGAAATCGTTCTGGGCATCGATAACATCATCATGATTTCGATCCTGGTCAGCCGCATGCCCAAGCACATGCAGCAGCGCACGCGCATCTTCGGCCTGGGCCTGGCGATGATCACGCGGATCCTGTTGCTGCTGTCGATCACCTGGGTCATGCGCCTCACCGCCGACCTGTTCGTGGTGTTCGGCCAAGGCATTTCCGGGCGTGACCTGATCCTGTTCTTCGGTGGCCTGTTCCTGCTGTGGAAGAGCTCGCAAGAGATGTACCACGCGCTGGAAGGCGAAGACGAAAGCGGCGACGAGCCTTCGGGCAAGGGCGGCAACTTCCTCTACACGATCATCCAGATCGCGATCATCGACATCGTGTTCTCGCTGGACTCGGTGATCACCGCTGTCGGCATGGTTTCCCATGTGCCGGTGATGGTCGCGGCAATCGTCGTCGCCGTGCTGGTGATGATGGCGGCCTCGGGCAAGATCAGCGAGTTCATCGACAAGCACCCGTCGCTGAAGATGCTGGCGCTGTCGTTCCTGCTGGTGGTCGGTACCGTGCTGATCGCCGAATCGTTCGACGTGCACGTACCGAAAGGCTACGTCTACTTCGCCATGGCGTTCTCGCTGGCGGTGGAAGCGATCAACATCAAACTGCGCGGCGCGATGGCCAGGAAGAAACAGCAGCAAGATCCGGTGAAACTGCGCAAGGACGTTCCGGGGCAGTAATCCGGAAGTCCTGAATCACGCAACACCCCTGAGGGAGCGAGCCTGCTCGCGAAGACGGAGTGTCAGTCGACAACAATGTTGGCTGATCCACCGCTTTCGCGAGCAAGCTCGCTCCCACAGTTGTTCAGGGGTACTGAAGAATCCGGGGCAGCCGTAATACCTGTAGGAGTGAGCCTGCTCGCGATCGCCGGTCCGTCAGTAAACAACGATGTTGAAGTTGATGGACCTATCGCGAGCAGGCTCACTCCTACAGGGGACCGCGTTGATTTCAGATGAGGTGAATAAACCCGTTTTCATGACACTTTTGTTTCAATCCGCACTTTAGCTGTGCAATGCTGGCGCCCAGTCCGTTAGCCAACTACAGCTTAAGTATCAAAAACGTAGAAACCGCGCGGTACCGTCAACTTGCCCCTCTGGGGCGCTGCCATTACAGGGGGTCTGCATGCTCACCCTGCTCAATTTGCTTTCTGCCGTGGCCCTGCTGATCTGGGGCACGCACATCGTCCGAACCGGCATCCTGCGGGTGTACGGCACCAATCTGCGCCATGTGATCGGCCAGAACATGTCCAAACGCTGGCTTGCTTTCGTGGCCGGCATCGTCGTGACCGCGATGGTGCAGAGCAGCAACGCCACCGCCATGCTCGTGACCTCCTTCGTCGGCCAGGGCCTGATGGCGCTGACCCCGGCGCTGGCGACCATGCTCGGCGCCGACGTCGGTACCGCGCTGATGGCGCGGGTGCTGACGTTCGATCTGTCGTGGCTGTCGCCGCTGCTGATTTTCCTCGGGGTGATTTTCTTTCTGTCGCGCAAACAGACGCGGCTCGGGCAGATGGGCCGGGTGGCGATTGGCCTGGGACTGATCATTCTCGCGCTGCAATTGATCGTCGAGGCCGCTGCGCCGATCACCCATGCCCAAGGGGTGAAGGTGATTTTTGCCTCGCTGACCGGCGACATTCTGCTCGACGCCCTGGTCGGCGCGTTGTTCGCGATGATTTCCTATTCCAGCCTCGCTGCCGTGCTGCTGACCGCAACGCTCGCTGGCGCCAGCGTGATCAGCCTGCCGGTCGCGATTGGTCTGGTGATCGGCGCCAACATCGGCAGCGGCGTGCTGGCGTTCATGAGCACCAGCATGCAGAACTCGGCGGGCCGGCAAGTGGCGCTGGGCAGTCTGTTGTACAAGCTGATCGGCCTGCTGCTGATCATCCCGGTGCTCGATCCGCTGGTGCACTGGATGGACGGCCTGGATTTCAGCCCGCAGGAAATGGTCATCGGCTTCCACCTGCTCTACAACACCGCGCGCTGCCTGATCCTGCTGCCCAGCGTCTCGCCGATGGCACGCCTGTGTGCCTGGCTGCTGCCGGAGCGTGCGGAGGTCAACGGCACCGCCAAGCCGCGGCATCTCGATGCAACGGCGCTGGTCACCCCGAGCCTGGCGCTGGCCAATGCCGCCCGCGAGACCCTGCGCATGGGCGACCTGATCGACAACATGCTCGACGCGATGCTCGATGTGCTGCGCGGCAAGCAGACCGCCATCACCCAGGAAATGCGCCGTCTGACCGATGACGTCGAAGCGCTGTACAGCGCGATCAAGCTGTATCTGGCGCAAATGCCCCGCGAGGACCTCGGCGAGCAGGACAGTCGGCGTTGGGCGGAGACCATCGAGCTGGCGATCAATCTGAAACTGGCCAGCGACCTGATCGAACGCATGCTGCGCAAGGTGCAGCAGCAGAAGACTTCGCAGCGTCGCTCGTTCTCCGAGGACGGTCTGGAAGAGCTGGCCGGGTTGCATCAGCAACTGATCGCCAACCTGCGCCTGGGCCTGTCGGTGTTCCTCAGCGGCGACAAGGAAAGTGCTCGGCAACTGTTACGCGAGAAACGTCGTTTCCGCGCACAGGAACGCCGTTTGGCCCATGCGCATGTCAGCCGTTTGCAACGCAAGATCGTGCAGAGTCTGGAAACCAGCTCCCTGCATCTGGAGTTGATTGCGGATATGAAACGCTTGAATTCGCTGTTTTGCAGCAGTGCTTATGTGGTGCTGGAAACCTCGGACACCGGGGCGCTGGAGTCGGACGATATGGTAGACATTACGCATTCGCCTTGAACGTCTGGGGCTCGGGCCAGTCAGTAACATTGATTCAGCCTTAAGACCTTCGCGAGCAAGCTCGCTCCCACATTTGAAATGCATTCCCCTGTGGGAGCGAGCTTGCTCGCGAATGCCGGCCTGAATAGCGACACGGATCTCCAAATCAGCCGTATGGAAGCCTGTTATGCGTTGCCTGTTGTTCGCCTGTCTGTTGCTCGGTTCCCTGCCCTCCTTCGCTGTTGATCGCTTTCAGGTCGAAGGCTATGCGCTGCCCAACGGTTTGCAGCTGTTGCTCAAGCCCGGCACCGAACGCGGGCATGTGGCGATTCGTCTGGTGGTGGGCGTTGGTCTCGACGATTTCGATTGCGATGAAAAAGAGCTGCCGCATCTGCTTGAGCATCTGCTGTTCAGCGGCGTCGACGCCACCGGCGAAGGCGGCCTCGAGGAGCGCATGCAGGCGCTGGGCGGTGAGTGGAATGCGTTCACCAGCAACGCCGACACCACGTTCGTCATCGAAGCCCCGGCAAAGAATCAGCGCAAGGTGCTCGACCTGCTGCTCGACCTTTTGACCCAGACCCGCATCGACGACAACGCGATCAACGCCGCCAAACGTGTGGTCGAGCGTGAGGACGGCGGCCATTACACGCGCCTGCAGCGCTTCCTCGACCGCCAGGATCTGGGCCACACCGCGAGCAATCAACTGGCCGTGGAACTGGGCCTGAAATGCCCGCAACGCGCCGAAGTCGGCCATCTGACCCAGGAGCAACTGGAGAAGGTGCGCAAGACCTGGTACGCGCCGAACAACATGACCCTGATCGTCGTCGGCGAGCTCGACAAACTGCTGCCAGCCTATCTGGAACGCACCTGGGGCGCGCTGGAAGCGGTGGATCCGGCGGAGCACCGTGAGCTGCCGGACATCCGCACCAGCGCTGCCCATGAACGCACCCTCACCCGCGGCTTCATCGGCGACGGCGCCAAGTTGCACTGGCTGGTGCCGGAGCCGATGCTCGACGATCAATATGACGAGACCTTCGACATCCTCAAGGACTACCTCGACTGGGCGCTGTACCGGCAGATCCGCCTGAACCATGGCTTGTCCTACGGGCCGTGGGCCGAGCGCGAAGTGTTTGGCGGGGTCGGTTTCATGAGCCTCAACGCCGATGTGGATCGCGATGACCTCGCCGAAGCCCAACAGGTGCTGGAAGACCTCAAGGCCGATCTGCTGAAAAACGGCCTCGACCCGGACACCTTCGCCCGGATCAAACAAGCCGCCATCGCCCATCAGGCCTGGGCGGTACAGGGCAACAGTGCCATGGCGGATTACTACTGGAGCGCGCTGGGCGATTACGAGGACGGGCGCTTTGCCAACCCGGCCCGCGAGCTGCAAGGCGTGACCCTGGAAACGGCAAACAAGGCCATGCGCGAGTTGCTGTTGCAACCGGGATATCTGCGGATCGAGAAGCCGTTGCTTAGTGATGATCAGGTGTTGTGGCTGATTGCCGGTGGTCTGGGTGTGGTCTTGCTGGTGCTGATTGGTTGGCGCTTGCATCGCCGGGAAAACCACAAAGCCGAAGGATGAAGAAATCCTGTGGCGAGGGAGCTTGCTCCCGCTGGGCTGCGAAGCAGACCCAAAACCGACGACTAGGTGTTTCAGGAACACCGCGCACTCAGGTTTTGCGACTGCTGCGCAGTCGAGCGGGAGCAAGCTCCCTCGCCACAGAAATAAGAGGCTTTACTGACCGGGAGCCTCGCCACGTCGCCCGGCGGACGGTACTCTGTCGAGGTTTTTTCCTATTCAGTCGTGAACCGCCCACATGCAGAAAATCCCCCTCCTGATCCAGCGTATTCTCGAGCTGATGAAGCGCTATCCCGGGGTGATTGCGCTTGGCGGTTTCATCTCCGGGGTCGGCAGTTTCATTCTGGTCGACCGCCAGCAGGGGCTGGCGAGCTGGATCACCATCATCATGCTGCTCAGCTGGATCTGGCTGATGCTGGAAAACACTCTGACCGGCCTGTTCACGCGCATCTTCAAGCGGGAAATCCCCCAGCCGCTGCTGCGTTACGCAACGCAGATGATCCATCAGGAAAGCCTGTTTTTCGTCCTGCCGTTCTTCTTCATCACCACCACCTGGAACAGCGGCCAACTGATCTTCACCGGGCTGTTGTGCATCGCCGCGTTGATCTCGATTGTCGATCCGCTCTATTACAAATGGCTGGCGCCACGGCGCTGGGCGTTTCTCGCGCTGCACACCCTGACCCTGTTCGCCGCCCTGCTCACCGCGCTGCCGGTGATCATGCACCTGACCACCGCGCAGAGTTTCAAATGGGCGCTGGGTACGGCGGTGGTGCTGTCATTCCCGAGCCTGGCGTCGATCTTCCCGATCCGCACGGTGCGCAACGCGCTGGCCATTCTGTGCATTACCGTCGGCATCGGCGCGGTCGGCTGGACCCTGCGCTCGTGGGTGCCGCCGGCGACGCTGTGGATGACCGACGTGGCGATCAGCACTCAGTTGCAGGATCGCACCCCGGGCGACAGCCTCGAACAGGTCAGCGCCGAGCAGATCCGCAACGGCGGTCTCTACGCCTACACCGCGATCAATGCGCCGCGCGGGCTGGATGAGCGGATCTACCATGTGTGGCAGTTCAATGGTCAGGAAGTCGACCGCATCGCCCTCGACATCCACGGCGGGCGCAAGGAAGGCTATCGGGCGTGGACGCACAAGCAGAACTTCCCCGGCAACTCGGCGGGCAAGTGGCAGGTGCGGGTGCTGACCGAGGACGGTCAGGTGATCGGCGTGCTGCGTTTCGAAGTGACCGACAGCACAGCGATCAAAGAAAAGTAATCCGGTTCGTGCTATTACGTATGCCAGCGTATTTAGCCGAACAAGCACGGAGCTTATGATCAGCAGCTCAATGAGCGGTAATGCCCAGCTGGACACCTCGATCAGCCCTGCCCGTCTGCGGGTTTCCGGGGACTGGACGCTTGCCCATTACGCCGACCTCAAGCACCTGACCGAAAAACTCCGCGGCCAGTACGACGCCAATACCGTGGTCGACCTCAACAGCCTCGGCGCCCTCGACACCGCTGGCGCATCCCTGCTGGTAGAACTGCTCGGTTCCGAACGCCTCGGCAGATCCGCCGAACACCCTGACTGCACGATTTCCCAGGCTGACCGCGCACTGCTGCAAACGGTGTATCGCTCGCTGACCGATTTCTGCGTGCCGATCAAGGAGCCGGAAGTCAGCGTCAGCGTGCAACTGCTCACCCGCATCGGGCGCGCGGTGGAAACGGTCTGGCAGGACACCCTGCAAGTGCTGGGTTTCATCGGCCTGATCCTCGAAACCATCGCCCGCAATCTGCTGCGCCCCAAGCGTTGGCGCATCACCCCCGTCGTCGCCCACATCGAACAGACCGGTCTCGACGCCGCGCCGATCGTGGCGCTGCTGACCTTTCTGGTCGGTGCGGTGGTGGCGTTTCTCGGCGCCACGGTGCTCGCCAGTTTCGGAGCGACGATATTCACCGTGGATCTGGTGGGCTTCTCCTTCCTGCGTGAGTTCGGTGTGCTGCTCACGGCGATCCTGATGGCCGGCCGCACCGCCAGTGCGTTCACCGCGCAGATCGGTTCGATGAAGGCCAATGAAGAGATCGACGCGATCCGTACCCTCGGCCTCGATCCGATGGAGCTGCTGGTGGTGCCGCGGGTATTGGCGATGCTGGTGGCGCTGCCGATGCTGACGTTTCTGGCGATGCTCTGCGGGATCATCGGCGGTGGTGTGGTGTGCGCGGTGTCACTGGGGATTTCGCCGGCGATGTTCCTCTCGCTGCTGCAAAGCGACATCGGCATTCAGCACTTTCTGGTCGGCTTGGTGAAGGCGCCGATCTTTGCTTTCCTGATCGCCACGATCGGTTGCCTGGAAGGCTTCAAGGTCAGCGGCAGCGCCGAATCGGTCGGCGCGCACACCACGTCTGCCGTGGTGCAGTCGATTTTCGTGGTGATCGTGCTCGATGCGGTGGCTGCGCTGTTCTTCATGGAGATGGGCTGGTGAGTCGTCTACCCCGCGCGCCCTCGGAGGCGGTGATCGAAGTCCGTGGCCTGTGCAATCGCTTTGGCAGCCAGAGCGTGCACGAGAACCTTGATCTGGATTTGTACAAAGGCGAAATCCTCGCCGTGGTTGGCGGTTCCGGCAGCGGTAAATCGGTGCTGCTGCGCAGCATTGTCGGTTTGCGCCGGCCCAGCGAAGGCAACGTGAAGGTGTTCGGCCAGAACCTGCCTAGCCTGTCCGAGCATGAGCGTTCGCTGGTTGAGCGACGTTTCGGCGTGCTGTTCCAGAAAGGCGCGCTGTTCTCCTCGCTGACCGTCACCGAAAACGTCGCCCTGCCGCTGATCGAACACGCCGGCCTGAGCCGCAACGACGCCGAGCACCTGGCGGCGGTGAAGCTGGCGCTGGCCGGGCTGCCGTTGTCGGCGGCGGACAAATACCCGGCGTCGTTGTCCGGCGGGATGATCAAGCGCGCCGCGCTGGCCCGGGCTCTGGCGCTGGATCCGGACATCCTGTTTCTCGACGAACCCACCGCCGGCCTCGACCCGATTGGCGCGGCGGCGTTCGATCAACTGATCCTGACCCTGCGTGATGCGCTGGGTCTGAGCGTGTTTCTGGTGACCCACGACCTCGACACGCTCTACACCATCACCGACCGCGTGGCAGTGCTGGCGCAGAAGAAAGTGCTGGTGGCCGGCCCGATCGATGTGGTCTCGGAAACCAACGACGCGTGGATTCACGAATACTTCCACGGCCCGCGCGGCCGCTCGGCGCTGGACGCCGCCAAATTGCTCAACGAGGTCTGACATGGAAACCCGAGCCCATCATGTGTTGATCGGCCTGTTCTCAGTGATTGTCGTGGCAGGCGCCCTGCTCTTCGGCCTGTGGCTGGCCAAGTCCAGCGTCGACAGCGAGTTCAAGGATTACGAAGTGGTCTTCAACGAGGCGGTCAGCGGCCTGTCCAAGGGCAGCCCGGTGCAGTACAGCGGGATCAAGGTCGGTGACGTGGTCAGCCTGCGTCTCGACCCGAAAGACCCGCGCCGGGTGCTGGCGCGGATTCGTCTGGGCGGGGACACCCCGGTCAAGGAAGACACCCAGGCCAAACTGGCGCTGGCCGGGATCACCGGCACTTCGATCATCCAGCTCAGCGGCGGCACCCCGGAGAGCCCGAAACTGCGCGGACATGATGGCGAATTGCCGACCATCGTCGCGGCGCCCTCGCCCATTTCCCGGCTGCTCAACGACAGCAACGACCTGATGACCGGCATCACCGCCCTGCTGAACAATGCCAACCAGATGTTTTCCCCGGAGAACGTCGAGCGCGTCAGCAACACCCTGGCGCACCTGGAGCAAACCACCGGTTCGATCAACGATCAGCGCGGCGACCTGCGCCAGGCCATGCAGCAACTGGCAAGCGTCGGCAAGCAGGCCGGCAGCATGCTCGAGCAAACCTCGGCGTTGATGCGCAACGCCAACGGCCTGCTCAACGATCAGGGCAAGCAGGCGCTGGGCAGTGCCGAGCAGGCGATGAAGTCGCTGGAGCAAAGCAGCGCCACCATCAACGGCTTGCTCAGCAAGAACCAGAACTCCCTCGACAACGGCTTGCAGGGCCTCAATGGCCTGGCCCCGGCGATCCGCGAACTGCGCGAAACCCTGACTTCGCTGCGCGGCATTTCGCAACGCCTTGAGGCCAACCCCAGCGGCTACCTGCTGGGCAGTGACAAGAACAAGGAATTCACCCCATGAAGCTGACTCACTTCGCTCTCCTCGCCAGTTTCTCCCTGCTCTCGGCGTGCTCGATCCTGCCCAAGGCCGAGCCTTCGGACGTCTATCGCCTGCCCGCCGCGCAAGCGCCCGCCTCGGCCAGCTCAGCGGCGACCCAGCACTGGTCGCTGCGCCTGAACAAGTTGCAGGCCAGCGAAGCGCTGAACCGGCCGAACATCGCGGTGATTCCACAGGGTGATGTGATCAGCAGCTACAAGGCCTCGCGCTGGAGCGATCCGGCGCCGGTGCTGGTGCGTAATCGGCTGCTGGATGGTTTTGCCCGGGATGGTCGGGTGACGCTGCTCAGTACCGATGACAGCAACTTCGCCGCGGATCTGGAACTGGGCGGCAATTTGCAGGCGTTTCAGACCGAGTATCAGGGCAATCAGGCCAGCGTCGTGGTGCGCGTCGATGCGCTGCTGGTGCGCGGCTATGACCAGAAGATCCTCGCAAGCCGCCGCTTCGAAGAGCGTCAGCCGTTGAACGATGTGCAGGTGCCGGCGGTGGTGGCGGGGTTTGGACAGGCCAGTGATCGGCTGACGGCTGAGGTCGTCGCGTGGGCCGTCGACCAAGGCCAGAAGCTCGCACCTCAGAGACCCTGATCTATCAAAATTGCTTTTGTGGCGAGGGAGCTTGCTCCCGCTGGGCTGCGTAGCAGCCCCATCTTTCAGGGCCGCTTCGCGCCCCGGCGGGAGCAAGCTCCCTCGCCACAGAGAAATTGGTTGCCCGAAGCTCTTGGGGTTAACCGAAGAACCAGTAGCAGACGCCAATCGCGCCGAGCACGCCAGCCAGTTCCGCCAGCAACGCACAGCCCACCGCATGCCGCGCCCGCTGAATCCCCACCGCACCGAAATACACTGCCAGCACATAGAAGGTTGTCTCGGTGCTGCCCTGAATTGTCGCCGCGACCAGTGCCGGGAAGCTGTCGACGCCGGAGGTTTTCATGGTCTCGATCAGCATCGCCCGTGCGGCGCTGCCGGAAAATGGTTTGACCATCGCGGTCGGTAACGCATCGACAAAACGCGTGTCCCAACCGGCCCACTGCACCAGATGCCGAATGCCGTCGAGGCCGAAGTCCAGCGCCCCGGAAGCGCGCAGCACGCCAATCGCGCAGAGCATCGCCACCAGATACGGCAGCAGGTTCTTGGCGACGTCGAAGCCCTCCTTCGCGCCCTCGACGAACGCCTCGTAAACCTTGACCTTGCGTAACGCGCCGATCACCAGGAACAGCATGATCAGGCCGAACAGCGTCAGGTTGCCAAGGATCGACGACAGTCCGGCCAGCGCCGTGGCCGACATCGTCGCCAGCAGCGCCATGAAGCCGCCGAGGATCAGTGCGCCGGGAATCAGATAGGCCAGCACCACCGGATCCCAGATACGCAGGCGCTGCATGAACGCCACCGAGAGGAAGCCGACGATGGTCGAGCAACTGGTCGCCAGCAGGATCGGCAGAAACACCAGGGTCGGGTCCGGCGCGCCTTGCTGGGCGCGGTACATGAAGATCGTCACCGGCAGCAGGGTCAGCGACGAGGCGTTGAGCACCAGGAACAGGATCTGCGCGTTGCTGGCGATGGTCGTGCTGGGGTTGAGCTCTTGCAGCGCTTTCATCGCCTTGAGGCCGATCGGCGTGGCGGCGTTGTCCAGCCCCAGACCGTTGGCGGCGAAGTTCAAGGTGATCAGGCCGAGTGCCGGATGACCGGCCGGGACTTCCGGCATCAGCCGCAGAAACAGCGGGCCGAGCACCTTGGCCAGCCATTCGACGATCCCGGCCTTCTCGGCGATGCGCAGAAAGCCCAGCCACAGGGTCAGCGTGCCGAACAGCAGCACCATGACCTCGACCGAGAGTTTGGCCATGGCGAAAATGCTTTCCACCATCGCCGCGAAAATCCCGGCGTTGCCACCGACCAGCCACTGCACCAGCGCAGATATTGCTGCCACGACGAAGAAGCCAAGCCACAGGCCATTAAGCATCAGTCAAATCCCCCGGAAGATGCGGCGAATGATAGCGGGGTCGCCAGAAACGACAAACCCCGGATTGCTCCGGGGTTTGTCGGTAAGGCTTGCATCAGTCACTGTGGGAGCGAGCTTGCTCGCGAAGGCGGTGTGTCAATCAACATAATTGTTGGATGTGCCGGCCTCTTCGCGAGCAAGCTCGCTCCCACAGGGGTTTGCATTACGGCTTGGAGATCTCGCCAGCCGGCAGTTTTTCCTTGCTGCGCCAGTGCGGCAGGGAGTTCCAGTAGCGCTCACCCTTGGCGTCGTCGTACATGCCTTCCCAGCGCGCGATAACCAGGACTGCCAGGGCGTTGCCAATCACGTTCAGTGCGGTACGCGCCATGTCCATGATGCGGTCGACACCGGCGATGAACGCCAGGCCTTCCAGTGGGATACCCACGCTGCCCAGAGTCGCCAGCAGCACCACGAAGGACACGCCCGGTACGCCGGCGATGCCTTTGGAGGTGACCATCAGGGTCAGCACCAGCAGCAGTTGCTGGCTGATCGACAGGTCGATGCCGTACAGCTGGGCAATGAAGATTGCGGCGATCGACTGGTACAGGGTCGAACCGTCGAGGTTGAACGAGTAGCCGGTCGGTACCACGAAGGAGCAGATGGCTTTCGGTGCGCCGTAGGCTTCCATCTTCTCGATGACGCGTGGCAGCACGGTTTCCGAGGAGGCAGTGGAGTAAGCCAGGACCAGCTCATCCTTGAAGATGCGCATCAGCTTGATCACCGAGAAGCCGAACAGCTTGGCGATCAGGCCCAGCACCACGAAGGCGAAGAAAGCGATGGCGACGTAAACCAGGATCACCAGTTTGGCCAGCGGCAGCAGCGAGGCGAAGCCGAAGTTGGCCACGGTCACTGCGATCAGGGCGAACACGCCGATCGGGGCGTAGTTCATGATCATGTGGGTGACTTTGAACATGCTTTCCGAGACGCCCTGGAACATCTTCACCAGCGGCTCGCGCAGGTCCGACTGCAGACTCGACAGACCGAGACCGAACAGCACGGAGAAGAAGATGATCGGCAGCATCTCGCCGCGGGCCATGGCCGCGAAGATGTTCGACGGGATCAGGTTGAGGATGGTCTCGATGAACGCGTGTTCATGCTGCACTTCGGCGGCGGTCGCCTGGTACTTGGAGATATCCACTGTGCCCAGGGTGCTCATGTCGATGCCGGCGCCCGGGTGGAACACGTTGGCCAGCACCAGACCGACGATGATCGCGATGGTGGTGACGACTTCGAAGTAGATGATGGTCTTCAGGCCGATACGCCCGAGCTTCTTGGCGTCGCCCACGCCAGCAATGCCGACGATCAGGGAAGAGATGACGATCGGGATCACGATCATCTTGATCAGACGGATAAAGATATCGCCTGCCGGTTGCAGGACGTTGCTGATCCACCAGGCTTTCTCGGCACTGAAGTGGTTGAGCAACGCTCCGATTGCAATCCCTAATACCAGACCGATGAGGATCTGCCAGGCGAGGCTGAGTTTTGCCTTCTTCATTATCTTTACCCTTACTTGCGTTTGACTCAGGCACATGCAGGAACTGGAACGCTCTTTCAGCGGAAAAGTCTGTGCATCTGCCTCCGTATAAGGTGCCCCGAAGCGCGTGTTTACGGCTCTTCGGCAGGCGAAAAAAGGCGCAACTATTCCGATGCAAGGTTGCGCCGTCTAATGCCGTAAACGCCTACCCTATGCCGAATCGGCATGAGCTTTTTTAAATGAAACTGGCGTCCCAACCGGTTCGATTACGACATTTCAGCCGGCATAAGTGCCGTGAACCGGCCATTACAGCCGAGGTTGGTTATTTTTTGAACGAGTGAATTCGTCGGAAAATTTAGGAAAAAGCCTACATTTGCAGACTAGATCTCCCACTGTTTAAAGGGACTCTTTCTCGATATACGGTCGCCAGGAAACACCGCGAAATGTTTTCGCGCGCAGTGTGAGGCATTAAAAGACGAGCAGGACGCTCTAGATCAATGTTTTGCATCGGACAAAGCTCAGCGCAAGTCCGTCGAACCGCTGTGGGTCGGCGAACCTGCGTCGCAGCTTTTACCCTGACCCGGCCCTCACGCAGGCACTCCCTGTACCCGTAGGTCACTCCGACCCTGTAACAGTCAGAACGTCCCGGCCCCCTGGTCATGCGCCGGCCTTCCTCGGGCAGGCGCAATAAAGGGCAGCGGGGCGCTGCCCTCATGTTCGAATCAGTACCAGTTCGGATCTTTCTTCAGCGTTTCCATCAACAGGTTCTGCATGCCCTGATTCGGTTTGCCAAGGAAGCGGTAGGTGGCATGTCGCGTGGGCGACTTGTCGGCCGGCAATCCTTCGGGCACATCGACGAGCATGGCGTACGCATCTTTCTTGTCGAAGCTGAAAGCTACGATCAAGCGGTGGTTGAGGCACTTGTCTGCGGATTCGCAGAGCGGCCCGACCAGATACTTGTCGCCATCTTCAGTCACGGCATTCATCTGCTGGTCTGGCGTGCCGGACAGGTTCATCACCCATTCCGGCAGGCGTTCTTCGTGCTTCACAACGCCTTGCCAGGTTTCGCGGTATTGCGGGTCGGAGCTGAGCAGCTCGTTGACCCGCGCCTGGCCATCATTGGCCGCCATCGCCATGGCACTACCGCCCAGAAGCAGGGCGGCTGCCAGTGTCTTTAAAGCAATCATCGTTAACCTCGGCCGCGACGGCCAAAGAAGAAGGAAGCGATGAACATCACCAGGAACACGACAAAGAGAATCTTGGCGATACCCGTGGCGGTGCCCGCGATACCACCGAAGCCCAGTACGGCGGCGATGATGGCAATGATCAAGAATGTAATTGCCCAGCTCAACATGGTGATTCTCCTTACTTCTCTATTTAGGGATATTGCGTGTTCCGGCGCGATGCGCCCGAATTCTTCGGTTCGTCAGAAAACCCAGCGCTCTTCACGTGGCAGTTGATCCAGCGGCTGTGGCTGATCGACATCCATCATGCGCATCGAGGCGCTTTCGGCCTGACTGCTGCTGACGGCGCTGAAGTGCGTCTGCGTGCTGTGTTGAATCGAGATCAGTGGCTCAGGCTTCTGGCTGTTTTCCCAGCTCAGGTATTGCTGGCAAGCGATCAGTGTGATCAACAGCGCAAGTACGCCAAACAGGCCTTGCTGAATATGCAGTGGCGAGATACGCACTTGGGCGGCACGTTGGCGAGTCATCCTGGGTTCCTCACTCTTATTCGGTGGGGGCAGTGGAATCTGCCCGGGCTGAATGAGTTATTGCAGGCTGCATGCCAGTTTTTTATTTGAAAAATATTCAATAAAATCAATGAGTTATAAGTGATGAAAATTCAGCGACGGACGCATCCTGCACGATGGGTCGTCTACGGTCGTGCGGAATGCACGATTATTTCGTAGGAGATTTCATTCTTATTGAATTGAGAGCACGTCCCGGATGTCAGAAAAGTACGCAGGGAACCCCCTGCAAATCGGTGATTGTTTAAAAACTCAACAAAATCAATGGATTGGCCGTTAAGGCAGGAGAGAGCTACCCTCCTATGGCTCGCATCGTTCAGAATCAACCATGCAACTTGCCCGATTTTTCCGGGACTAACCCAAGATCAATCACTATGGAGCGTAGGAAAAATGGAATCTGCCACTGAGCATCAAGGCCGCATTCTGCTGGTGGACGACGAGTCCGCCATCCTGCGAACCTTTCGTTACTGCCTCGAAGACGAAGGTTATACGGTGGCCACCGCCAACAGCGCGGCCCAGGCTGAGGCATTGTTGCAACGTCAGGTGTTCGACCTGTGCTTCCTTGATTTGCGTCTGGGTGAAGACAACGGTCTCGATGTACTGGCGCAGATGCGCGTTCAGGCGCCGTGGATGCGGGTGGTGATCGTCACCGCGCACTCGGCAGTCGATACCGCCGTGGACGCGATCCAGGCGGGCGCCGCCGACTATCTGGTCAAACCGTGCAGCCCCGACCAGTTGCGTCTGGCCACCGCCAAGCAGCTGGAGGTGCGCCAGCTCTCGGCGCGCCTGGAAGCGCTCGAAGGCGAGATCCGCAAACCCAAGGACGGCCTCGACTCCCACAGCCCGGCGATGAAAGTCGTGCTGGAAACAGCACGTCAGGTCGCCGGTACCGACGCCAACATCCTTATCCTCGGCGAATCCGGCACGGGTAAGGGCGAACTGGCCCGGGCCATTCACGGCTGGAGCAAGCGCGAAAAGAAATCCTGCGTGACCATCAACTGCCCGTCGTTGACTGCCGAGCTGATGGAAAGCGAGCTGTTCGGTCACAGTCGCGGTGCGTTTACCGGCGCCAGCGAAAGCACGCTTGGTCGAGTCAATCAGGCTGACGGCGGTACGCTGTTTCTCGACGAGATCGGCGATTTTCCGCTGACATTGCAACCCAAATTGCTGCGTTTTATTCAGGACAAGGAATACGAGCGGGTAGGGGATCCGGTGACCCGCCGCGCCGATGTGCGGATTCTCGCGGCGACCAACCTCAACCTCGAGGACATGGTGCGCGACGGGCGCTTCCGTGAAGACCTGCTCTATCGCCTCAACGTGATCACCCTGCATCTGCCGCCACTGCGCGAGCGTGCCGAAGACATTCTGACCCTGGCTGACCGTTTCCTCGCGCGCTTCGTCAAAGAGTACGCGCGTCCGGCCCGGGGCTTCAGTGACGAGGCGCGGGAGGCGCTGCTGGGTTATCGCTGGCCGGGCAACATCCGGGAGCTGCGTAACGTGGTGGAGCGGGCGAGCATCATCTGCCCGCAGGAACGCGTGGAAATCAGCCACCTGGGCATGGCCGAGCAACCGGCGAACAACGCACCACGGGTCGGCGCGGCGCTGAGTCTCGATGAGCTGGAAAAAGCCCACATCGGCGCGGTGCTGGCGACGGCAGGCACCCTCGATCAGGCGGCGAAAACCCTGGGCATCGATGCGTCGACCCTGTATCGCAAACGCAAGCAGTACAACCTGTGAGCGCCCGACGATGAAGCTGGCGATGAAGTTGCGCACTCGCTTGTTCCTGAGTATTTCTGCGCTGATTACGGTTGCCTTGCTCGGGCTGTTGCTCGGGCTGGTCAGCGTGATGCAGATGGCCGGTACTCAAGAAGCGACGATCCGCAGCAACTTCGTGACCCTGGATCTGGGGCTCAAATTGCGCCAGACCCTCGGCGACCAACTGGTACTGATGCTGGCTGAAAAGCCCGATCCCGCGGCCTTCGAGGCGTCAAAGCAGCATTACCTGCAATTACTCGATGAAGGCATTTCGCAGGAGGCAGACGGCGATGGCCGACAGTACGGGTTTACTCAAGCCAAAGCCGATTACCTGAGTTTTCTCCAGGCGTTCGAGCAGTCGCGTGACCCCGGCAACGTGCTCAGTGGCAACAGCGAACTCAGAGAGCGCTTCAACACCTTGCGCAACGGTCTGATCGCCGAACACAAGCATGCGCTGGACAACATCAACGCGGTACAGCATGACGCCCGGGAGCGGGCGCTGCTGGTCTCAGGCTTGCTCGGACTGGTAGGGCTGGCGGTGTTGATCATCGGGTTTGTCACTGCCCATGCGATTGCCCGGCGCTTCGGCGCGCCGATCGAGGCGCTGGCGCAAGCGGCGGACAACATCGGCCAGGGCAATTTCGAAGTCACGCTGCCGATTTCCTCGGCGATGGAAATGAATCAGCTGACCAAGCGCTTCGGCCTCATGGCCGAGGCGCTGCGCGAGCATCAGGCGACCAATATCGACGAGCTGCTGGCCGGTCAGCAGCGCTTGCAGGCGGTGCTCGACAGCATCGACGACGGCTTGCTGATGATCGACCGCGAAGGGCATCTGGAGCACCTCAATCCGGTGGCCCAGCGCCAGTTGGGCTGGGACAGTGACCGCTTGGGGCAGGGCCTGGGCACTGCGCTTGAGCGCCCGGAGCTCGACGCGCAGCTGCAACTGGTGCTGCGCGGCGGCACCCTTGAGCGCGCTCCGGAGGATTTGAGCATCGAGGTCGATGGCGAATCACGCTTGTTGACCTATAGCCTGACTCCGGTCAGCCACACCCAGGGGCATATTCTTGGCGCGGTGATGGTGCTGCACGACGTCACCGAGCAGCGCGCCTTCGAACGGGTACGCAGTGAGTTCGTGCTGCGCGCCTCCCATGAGCTGCGCACGCCGGTCACCGGCATGCACATGGCGTTCGGCCTGTTTCGCGAGCGGGCGAAGTTTCCCCCGGAGTCACGCGAGGCGGACCTGCTCGACACGGTCAACGAAGAGATGCAGCGCCTGATGCAGTTGATCAACGACTTGCTCAACTTCTCGCGCTATCAGAACGGTTTGCAGAAACTCACCCTGGCGCCGTGTTCCATCGAAGATTTGCTGGAGCAGGCGCAATCGCGTTTCGCCGATTCGGCGGCGGCCAAGGGCATTGCCTTGAACGTCGAAGTGCAGGGGCCGTTGCCGCGTCTGCAGGCCGATCAGGCGCAACTTGAACGGGTGCTCGACAACCTGATCGACAACGCCCTGCGTCATACCGCCCGCGACGGGCAGATCCGCCTGCAAGCGCGTCGGCATGGCGAGCGGGTGATCATCAGCGTCGAAGACAACGGCGAAGGCATTGCCTACGGTCAGCAGGGACGGATTTTCGAACCGTTCGTGCAGGTCGGGCGCAAGAAGGGCGGCGCCGGCCTTGGCTTGGCACTGTGCAAGGAAATTGTGCAGTTGCATGGCGGGCGGATGGGCGTGTATTCGCGGCCGGGGCAGGGCACGCAGTTCTACATGGCGCTGGCGGTCTAGGCTTCGTCGTCCAGCCGGCGCCCGGCGAGGCGCCGTCCACGGGTGATCAGTTCGATGAACTGCACCGCGCTCAGTGCCTGGGCGAACAGCCAGCCCTGACCGAACTTGACCCCCTCACTGCTGAGAAACACCGCTTGTGCTTCGTGCTCGATGCCCTCGGCGATCACCTTCAGATCCAGTGCCTGCGCCATGTGAATGATGTGCGGAGCAACGCCACTGCTGGCGGCGTCATGGCCGAGGGCATCGATGAAGGCCTTGTCGATTTTCAGGCAATCCACCGGCAGCGTCTGCAGATAGGCGAGGCTGCAATAGCCAGTGCCGAAATCATCGATCAGCACCTGGTGGCCGACATCACGCAAGGCTTGCAGGTTCTCCCGCGCGACTACCACGTCGATCAGCCCGCGTTCGGTGACCTCAAAGGCAATCTGCCGCGCCGCGACCCGGTGCAGGGTCAACAGCTTGGCCATGACCTGGCCGATGCGCGGCACCATCACGTCGCACGCAGCCAGATTGACCGAGATGTACAGCTGCGGGTTGGCGCGCAGCACCGGTCCCAGTTGTTCAAGCAGCCGTTGCAGGACGAAATCGGTCATCTGGCGAATCTGCCCGGTGTTTTCCGCCATGGGGATGAACAGGTCGGGACTGGTCAACGTACCGTCCGGCCGGCGCCAGCGTAGCAGGGCTTCGGCGCCCACGCAGTTGCGGTTGTCGAGGTCGAAGATCGGCTGATACAGCACTTGCAGTTCGCCGCGACGAATCGCGCCCTGAAGCTCGGCGTCCAGCGACTGTCGCTGGCGCACCAGCAGAAACACCAGGAACCCCGACAACGCTCCAAGCAGCAGGCAGACCGGCACCATCCACCACCAGACGGTGGGAATGTGCATGCCGGTTCGTGGCGTGATCAGCACCAACTGGTATTCCGGATTTTTAGTTGGCATGCGGTAGATCAGCCGTGACTGGGTGACTTGCAGCGCCTCGCGGCTTTTTGGCGGCCAGGCCTCGGTCGGTGGCCATGCCTGGGCTTTGCCGAGTACCGGAATAGCTCGCTTGCCGTGATCGAGCACCACCAGCAGGCTGCTGTCCGGTGGCAAGTCGACCATGTCAGTCAAATGCCCACGGGATGTGGCCACGCGGAAATTGCCGCGCCCGAGCATCAGGGCTGCGCGGTTTTCATCGGGTTCGGTGGTTGTGTTGAGCCAGTAGCTGTAAGTCGGGCCTTTGATGTCCGGCGCACGGACGACCGACAACCCTTCTTGCCGGGGCCGGTTGGAGCAGATTCGCTTGCCGTCCATGTAGGCCGCTTCATAGACGAAGCGATAGTTGAAGGTGACCTGTTGCAGGGTGGCGATCATTTCGTCATCGCAACTGCGTAACGGCTGCGCCTCGAGGTCGTCGAGACTTTCGCGCAATTGCCCGAACAGTTGCTCCAGACGAGCCAGAAAACGCTCGCCCTGAGCGTTCATCTCCTGGCTCTCGTTTTGTTCGATCTGGTGAATGGCGAAGAACATTCCACCAGTGATCAGCAGCGCAGCGCTGAGGACAGCCGCGATCATCGCCAAAAACCACGGGCGATAGAACCAGCTACGCAGCGTCGCTCGGGTAGCAACCATCATGGAATATCCGAAGAATTACCAATGAGTTATAGCTGCTGATTACGGTTTCGCCCTGACCGTCGGGCGGGCGTCATTATTTTGTCTGGTTGAGTACCAGCAACAACGCGGCTGTTTGTGCGTCCGGCATACCGTCGAAACGTGAAGGGCGGAAGTGCATCTGGAAGGCGGCGAGTACATGACGGGTCGCGACATCCAGCTCGCCGGTTTGCGGAGTGTCGTAACCGACGCGCGCCAGCTGTTCCTGAAACCAGCTGATGCTCGGCAGTTCGGCGCTGAACTGCGCCTGCTGGCGGGCCACCGCTTGTTCATTGGGCCATACGCCCAGGCCTTCGGCAGCCAGACGTTTCCACGGGAACAGTGGGCCGGGGTCGAGTTTGCGCAGGGGGGCGATGTCGCTGTGACCGATGATATGGCGCGGGCTGATGCCCTGGCGTTGGCTGATGTCCTTGAGCAGAACGATCAGTGACTGGATCTGCGCTTCGCTGTACGGGAACCAGCGGCGCCCGGTCGGCGTGTCCTTGAAGCCCGGATTGACGATTTCGATGCCGATCGAGCTGGAGTTGAGCCAGGTGCGGCCCTGCCACTGACTTTCCCCGGCATGCCATGCACGCTGGTTTTCATCCATCAGTTTGTAGATGGTGGCGCTTTTGTCGTCGCCGATCAGGTAGTGACTGCTGACTTCGCCGTGGGTCAACAGCTGCAGCGAACGTGCGAGCGATGCAGAGGTGTAATGCACGATCACGAACTGCACGCGGCTGTCGTGATTGGCCGAAGGATGGCTGGTGTCGTAACGCGGGGCGCTGGCACAACCGGCCAGAATGAGCAGCGACGCGAGGAGGGCAAAAAATTTCATGGCAGAAGACAGTACACGCAAGACAGTAATGCAACAGTGTAACGTACTGCCTTGCGTCTCGACGGCCGACGAGCTGATTTAAACAAAATGGAACAATTGCTCAGCCCAGTTCGACCCGATTGCGCCCGCCGTTTTTCGCGCGGTACAGCGCCTGATCGGCTCTTTTGAGCACCAGATCGCTGTGTTCTCCCGTCCTGAACGACGCCAGGCCCATGGAAATGGTGATCGTCACCCGTTCACCCTTGAAGTGAAACGGGCAGGCTTCGATCGCCGCGCGCAGGCTTTCCAGCAGTTTGGCGCCCACGGCCGGCGTGGTCGCCGGCAGCAGCAGAACGAATTCTTCGCCACCAAAGCGGGCAATGAAATCTGCACCGCGCAGGCGTTTGCGCAGTACGGTGGCGATGATCTTCAGTACCTTGTCGCCGGCCAGATGGCCGTAGTTGTCGTTGATGCGCTTGAAATGATCGAGGTCGAGCATCGCCAGACTCAAGGTATTGCCGTGTTGCTGCCACTGCTTGATCTCGTGTTCCAGCCGTTCGCTCCAGGCGGCGCGGTTGGGCAGGCCGGTCAACGGATCAATCAGGGCTTTCTGCCGTTGTTCTTCGAGGTGTTCGCGGAAGCCCAGGGCTTCCTGCTCCATGTGCGCCACGCGCTCGGCCAGACCCTTGAGACGTGCCGCCACTTCCTGCTCGCGGGCATCGCGTTGTTTCTGGTGCTGATCCATGGTGCCGAGCAGGCCTTCGAGATGGTTCTCCAGCACCTGCTTGAGGTCATCCAGATCAGCCGCCTCCTGCATGCTGGTCTGCAAGCCGTCGACTTGCTCGCGGATCTGCGTGTCCATCGCCCGCGCCGCCGAGCTGTTGTCGGCGTGGCCCTCGCTGGCCGCCTGCAAATTGCTCTGGAACGCTTCGAGGCGTTCGTTGAGTTGTTGCAGATAGGCTTCGAACTCGTGCTGGCCGCTGTCGGTGATGGCCAGCATCAAGGTCGCAAGATCGTCGAGAATCGGCAGCAGTTCGTACCAGTTCAGGCCATTTTTCAAACGGTCGCGCATCGCCTCGGCCTGCGGGCGATGACGCTCGGGCAAGGTCAGGTCGTCGAGCAGCCCGATCAGCGTGTCTTCAATGTGTTTGGCCACCGAGCTGTAGGACGGCTCCGGCGAGTCGGGCAGGGCGTACAGTATGTCTTGCTCGGGTTGCTCCGGATCGATAGCGGCCAGGGCCTGGGCGATCGGTTCGGGCAGGGGCAGGCTGTCGAGCAGCAACGGTGTCGGGCTGTCACCAGGGTGGATCAACTCGTCGGGGTTGATCGCGGCAACCAGCGCTGGTGATGTGATCGGGGTGGCCGGCCGCGCGACTTCCGGTTCGGTTGCCGGCAGTGCGGGCGCGGCAGCGGGTTCGCTGATCGGCTCGACCGCAACCACGGGTGGTACAAATGAAACCACGGGCGATTCGGCCTGGGGTTGCACGGCTGGCGTTTGCTGAAGCTCAGCCTCCGGTGGTTGCGCTATGGTCTCTGCGGTGAGCGGCGCTGCCGGCACCGGTTCGATTGCTTTTGTCGGCACTGGCGCGGGCACGGGCACGGGCACGGGCTCTGGCGCAGGTCCCGCGCTGGGTGGCGCGGGCGCTTGAGGCTGATCCGGGGCCGGCGGCGCGGTTGTTGCCTCTTCACTGTCGCGGCTACCAAACAAACGCTGCAGAAAGCCCGGACGGTCCGGCTCGGCCGGTGTTTCCAGCTGGCTTAACGCCTTGCCCTGCAAACCGCTGAGTTCGCTCAGCAGCAGCGGCATTTCCCGCGCCTGACCGACCCGGCTGTCGAGTTGCTTGGCGAATTTCTTCAGGGGCTGGGCGACTTCCCGAGGCAGCGGCAAGGCTTGCAGTTGGGTGACCAGTGCGGTCAGCGCGGTGCTGACCTGATCGATTCGGGTCTCGCGACGCTGCTCGGAGTCGAGCACGGCTTTTTCCAGGCGCGGCAGCAGGGCAGCGAGGCCAGCGTCCATGTCGTCGGTGCGCACCACGTCGCGCATCTCTTTCATGCACTGATCAACGACTTTGTCGGTGCCTTCAGCGGCCAGCGTGCTGCGCACCAGACCGCGACGCAGCAAGTCGAGCCGGGCTGCCCAGCGACGTTCGAGCTTGTCCTGTTGTTCGATGCTTTTAAGGTACTTCTCTTTCCAGCGCTGGGCGTCGTCGCTCATTCAGGGGTTCCGCGAGGGGCAGGACTCATCGCGGGCAATGCATCGGCCGTGAGCGAACCCGGCAGACGGATCTCTACCGCGACCGGCAGGTGATCGGAAATGGGTTGAGCCAGCACTTCGACCTTTTCCAGGGTCAGGGTCGGGCTGAGCAAAATATGATCCAGGCAACGCTGCGGCCGCCAGCTGGGGAACGTCGCTTCCATCTGCGGGGCCAGCAGGCCGAGATCGCGTAACGGTGAGTGTTGTAGCAGATCACTGGCATGGGTGTTCATGTCGCCCATCAATATCTGGTGCTTGTAGCCACCGATCAGATCGCGAATGTAGGCCAGTTGCAAGCTGCGCACCCGGGCGCCGAGGGCCAGGTGCATCATCACCACCACCAGCGCCTCCGGACCTTCGCCGAAGCGCAGCAGGATCGCGCCGCGACCTTTCGGGCCGGGTAGCGGATGATCTTCGATCGCCCACGGCTTCAGGCGACTGAGCACGCCATTGCTGTGCTGGGCCAGTCGGCCGAGGTTGCGATTGAGTTGTTGATACCAGTAGGGGAAGGCGCCGAGGTGGGCCAGGTGTTCGACTTGATTGACGTAGCCTGAGCGCAGGCTACCGCCATCGGCTTCCTGCAGGGCGACCAGATCGAAGTCGCCAAGCAGGTCGCCGATTTTTTGCAGATTGCCTGAGCGCCCGGTGTGCGGCAGCAGATGCTGCCAGCTGCGGGTCAGGTAGTGCCGATAGCGCTCGGTGCTGATGCCGACCTGGATGTTGAAGCTGAGCAAGCGCAGACGATGGTCTGCGGGCAGGCCCGTGGACTCCAGGTGATGCTCGTTGACCTGCGGATCATGCAGGCCAACGATGCGTTCGGTGCCCCAGCGGCGCATGGCGATTACCGCGCTTAGTTGGCAGCTGCCTTGTTGGCCGCTCGCTCTTTGGCGATCAGTTGATCAGCCAGTTGCAGCGCTTCTTTCTCGCCACCGGCAGAGCCGACGTCAAAGCGGTATTTGCCGTTGACGATCATGGTTGGAACGCCGGAGATTTCATACTTCTTGGCCAAATCTTTGGCTTTTACGATCTGACCCTTGATGGCGAACGAGTTGAAGGTGGCCAGGAACTTGTCCTTGTCCACGCCCTGAGTGGCAAGGAAGTCAGCCATGTCTTCGGGCTTGGTCAGAGGTTTGCGTTCTTTCTGGATGGCATTGAATACCGCAGCGTGAACCTTATGCTCGACGCCCATCGCTTCCAGGGTCAGGAACATCTGGCCGTGAGCATCCCACGCGCCGCCGAACATGGCCGGAATACGCACGAAGTTGACGTCGGATGGCAGTTTTTCAACCCAGGGATTGATCACTGGCTCGAAGGAGTAGCAGTGCGGGCAGCCGTACCAGAACAGCTCCACCACTTCGATCTTGCCAGGCTCTGCCACCGGCACCGGGTTGGCCAGCTCGACGTAAGGGGCGGCGGGTGCTTCGGCAGCCTGGGCGGTGAAGCCGAACAGGCTGGCAGCGACGAGAGCGGCGCTGATGATCAGATTACGCATGCTTTACTCCTGGACAATTTTGGTCGCCTCGCGCGACCTGTTTTCAGACAGATCCTGGCGGGCATGAGTTCTGTAGTGTAACGGCAGCGGCCACAAAAAAGGGCAGCCAAAGCCACCCTTTTTATACTTGCTGCGACGGATTAATCGAGCGTTAACGTTGCAGGAGATGTCCATCAGCGTTAACGCTCGATTCAGGGCGGTTAGTGCAGGCCCTGGATGTAGCTGGCGACCGCGGCGATGTCTTCGTCGCTCAGTTTGCGTGCGATGGTGCGCATTGGCATGGAGTCGCCGTCGTTTGCGCGACCGCCTTCTTCCTTGCGGAACTCGGTCAGTTGTTTGGCGATGTATTGAGCGTGTTGGCCACCCAGGTGCGGGAAGCCTGCGGCGGCGTTGCCGGCACCGTTCGGCGAGTGGCAGCCGGTACAGGCTGGCAGGCCTTTGTCCAGGTTGCCGCCACGGAACAGGGCTTCACCACGCGCGACGATTTTTGGATCGGCGGCGCCGACGCTACCTTTCTGGCTGGCGAAGTAGGCGGCGATGTCAGCCAGATCCTGATCGCTCAAGTTGGTCAGCAGGCCGGTCATTTCCAGAACGACGCGCTTGCCCGATTTGATGTCGTGCAACTGCTTGTCAAGGTAGCGTTCACCTTGACCTGCCAGTTTCGGGAAGTTTGGCGCCATGCTGTTGCCATCCGGGCCATGGCAGGCTCCGCATACGGCAGCTTTCGCCTGGCCGGCGGCGGCGTCACCGGCAGCATGGGCGAAGCCTGAAATTCCCACGGTCAACAGCAGACTCACGATCAATTTGTTCATCAGCTAATCCAACTACGGCTAAGGGTTAAGAGTTATGGACCGGGTTTACTCTCGCTCATCCAAAGGATGATGGCCTGGTAATCCTCGGCACTGCAGTCCATGCACAAACCACGCGGCGGCATCGCCTTGAAACCCTGGGTCACGTGTTGCACCAGCGTCTCCATACCTTTCGCCAACCTCGGCGTCCAAGCTGCCTGATCGCCTCTTTCGGGCGCCATGGGTAGTTGGCCGGAATGACAGGCACCACAAACACGGTTGTACACGGCTTCCGGTTCCTGTGTAGCCTGTGCGCCGCAAAGCGGTATCAGGACTCCGGCAGCCAGCAGCCATTTCGTCATAAAACGACCTTTTCAGGGTTGAGAGCGTTCTGCGTTCTGATGCGCAATCAAGGTCTTTGGCTCTCGTGAACTTCATCCTTCGCTGGGACAAAGCACACACAAAATCTGCGGCATTATATACTGGCGTCACTGAAACGGAAGCGACACCGCGTTCCGCGCCCAATCCCGGCGCCGCCCACATCGGAAATCCCATGCAACTCAAGAATCCCATCCTCGGCCTGTGCCAACAGTCCACGTTCATGCTCAGTGCCGCCAAAGTCGATCAATGCCCTGACGACGAAGGCTTCGAAGTGGCGTTCGCCGGTCGTTCCAACGCCGGTAAATCCAGCGCACTGAACACCCTGACTCACGCCAGCCTGGCGCGCACCTCGAAAACCCCGGGTCGCACACAGCTGTTGAACTTCTTCAAGCTAGACGATGAACGGCGTCTGGTCGACCTGCCGGGCTACGGTTATGCAAAAGTACCAATCCCGCTCAAGCAACACTGGCAGCGTCACCTCGAGGCTTACCTCGGTGGCCGCGAGAGTTTGAAGGGTTTGATTCTGATGATGGACATCCGTCATCCAATGACCGATTTCGATCTGCTGATGCTCGACTGGGCCGTTGCCGCCGGCATGCCGATGCACATTCTGCTGACCAAGGCCGACAAGCTGACCTATGGCGCCGCCAAGAACACGCTGCTGAAAGTGCAGTCGGAAATCCGCAAGGGCTGGGGTGATCTGGTGACGATCCAGCTGTTCTCGGCGCCAAAACGCATGGGCCTGGAAGAGGCCTACACTGTGTTGGCAGGCTGGATGGAACTGGCTGACAAGGGCGCCGAAGCGGCGACCGAGGCAGAATAAGGGAATATCAAAACTGTCTGTGGTGCTGCCAGGCAAGGCAAAAGTGCAACAAAAAAGCGGAGTTTAGGGGACCTAAATGAGCATTTTTTGTTGCGCTTTTAACGCAGCATGGCTGCGCCACAGGCAGTTTTGAGGCAAAAAAAGCCCCGGACTTCATATGGGGAGGGAGAAGTTCCGGGGTTCAAGTTCCGAACCGCTAGGGCGGGGTTCAGATATCTGCCAACACTTAACACAACATAGGAGCATTGAAGGGCTTCACCAGCCATTCAGTATCTCTGAGTAGTGAGTTGTCAGATTAGTTCAGATTTTTTTCAAAAAGCTTTGGAATAACCCCAAGCGCGTTTCGAAATAAGCGCGTTTCGGGCGTTTGCCGCGACGGTGTGTCGCGGCAAACGTCCGGGCCAGATGCCTTAGTGCGCTTCATCCCAGTTGTTGCCGACGCCGACTTCCACCAGCAACGGCACGTCCAGCTTCGCCGCTTCGCTCATGTGCAGACGGATTTCCTGGCTGACCTGATCGACCAGATCCTCGCGAACCTCCAGCACCAGTTCGTCGTGCACCTGCAGGATGACTTTGGCGTCCAGCCCCGAAGCCGCCAGCCAGTTATCCACCGCCACCATGGCTTTCTTAATGATGTCGGCGGCGGTGCCCTGCATCGGCGCGTTGATCGCCGTGCGCTCGGCCGCAGCGCGTTCCTGCGGCTTGTTCGAGTTGATTTCCGGCAGATACAGGCGGCGACCGAAGAAGGTCTCGACATAGCCCTGATCAGCGGCCTGCTTGCGGGTGCGCTCCATGTATTCGCGCACACCCGGGTAGCGGGCGAAGTAGGTGTCGATGTAGGCCTTGGCGGTCTTGGTGTCGACGCCGATGTCCTTGCCGAGCTTCTGCGCGCCCATGCCGTAGATCAGGCCGAAGTTGATCGCCTTGGCGCCACGGCGCTGGTCGGAAGTCACTTCATTCAGCTCAACCTTGAACACTTCAGCGGCGGTCGCGGTGTGCACGTCCAGATTGTTGCGGAAGGCGTTCATCAAGCCTTCGTCTTTGGACAGGTGGGCCATGATCCGCAGCTCGATCTGCGAATAGTCCGCCGCCAGCAGTTTGTAGCCCTTTGGCGCAACGAATGCCTGACGGATACGCCGGCCTTCAGCGGTACGCACCGGAATGTTCTGCAGGTTCGGATCGCTGGAGGACAGGCGCCCGGTAGAAGCCACGGCCTGGTGGTACGAGGTGTGGATACGCCCGGTGCGCGGGTTGATCTGCTCCGGCAGGCGATCGGTGTAGGTGCTTTTCAGTTTGCTCATGGAACGGTGTTCCATCAGCACTTTCGGCAGACGGTGATCATCCTCGGCGAGCTTGGCCAGCACTTCCTCAGCGGTCGATGGCTGGCCCTTGGCGGTTTTCTTCAGCACCGGCAGGCCGAGCTTTTCGTAGAGGATCACGCCCAACTGCTTCGGCGAGCCGAGGTTGAATTCTTCCCCGGCGATCTCGAATGCTTCGCGCTCCAGCGCGACCATCTTGTTGCCCAGTTCAATGCTCTGGATGCCGAGCAGCTCGGCGTCGACGAACGCGCCCTGACGCTCGATGCGCGCCAGCACCGGCACCAGCGGGATCTCGATGTCGGTCAGCACACTGGCCAGGCTCGGAATCGCGCTGAGTTTGTCGAACAGGGTCTGGTGCAGGCGCAAGGTGATGTCGGCGTCTTCGGCGGCGTACGGGCCGGCCTGCTCCAGAGCGATCTGGTCGAAGGTCAGCTGCTTGGCGCCTTTGCCGGCGATGTCCTGGAAGCTCACGGTGGTGTGATCCAGATACTTCTGCGCGAGGCTGTCCATGTCGTGGCGGGTGGCGGTGGAATTGAGCACGTAGGACTCAAGCATGGTGTCGAAAGCGATGCCGCGCACGGTGATGCCTTCGTTCTGATCACCGCCGATGGCGCAGTTGGCCAGAATGTTCATGTCGAACTTGGCGTGCTGGCCGACCTTGAGCTTGTTCGGGTCTTCCAGAATCGGCTTCAGCGCGCGCAGCACGGTGTCGCGATCCAGTTGCTCGGGCACGCCGATGTAGGAGTGGGTCAGCGGGATGTACGCCGCTTCGTTGGCCTGCACCGCGAACGACAGGCCGACCAGTTGCGCCTGTTGCGCGTCGATGCCGGTGGTTTCGGTGTCGAAGGCGAACAGCTTGGCGTTGTTCAGTTTCTCCAGCCAGACGTCGAAACGCGCCTGATCGAGGATGGTTTCATACGCTGCTTCGGTCGGAGCGGCAGGGGCTTCTTCTGCCGGCGCGCTGAACAGATCGCCAGCCGGCGCAGGCTCGGCGGCCGCGTTCAGTTCCTGGCGCTTGGCGTCGCGATCCAGATCATTTAGCCAGCTCTTGAATTCCAGCAGGGTGTAGAGCTCGTAGAGCTTGGCCGGGTCTTCTGGGCCCATTTGCAGGTCGTCGAGGCCGATGTCCAGCGGCACATCGACCTTGATGGTCGCCAGTTGATAGGAGAGGAAGGCCATCTCCTTGTGCTCTTCGAGCTTGGCCGGCAGGGTCTTGGCCCCGCGAATCGGCAGGGTCGGCACGATGTCGAGATTCGCGTAAAGCTCGGTGAGGCCACCGTTGACCCCGACCAGCAGGCCGGAAGCGGTCTTCGGGCCGATGCCCGGTACGCCCGGGATGTTGTCGGAAGAATCGCCCATCAGCGCCAGATAATCGATGATCTGCTCGGGAGCGACGCCGAATTTCTCCTTCACGCCCTCCACGTCCATCGAGCTACCGGACATGGTGTTGACCAAGGTAATGTGACCGTCGACCAGTTGCGCCATGTCCTTGTCGCCGGTGGAGATGATCACCGGACGATCCGCCGCAGCGCTGCTGCGCGCCAGGGTGCCGATCACGTCGTCAGCCTCGACGCCTTCCACGCACAGCAGCGGGAAGCCGAGGGCGATCACGCTCTGGTGCAGCGGCTCGATCTGCACGCGCATGTCGTCGGGCATGCTCGGGCGGTTGGCCTTGTATTCGGCGTACATCTCATCGCGAAACGTCCCGCCCTTGGCGTCGAAGACCACGGCGAACGGGCTGTCCGGGTACTGCTTGCGCAGACTCTTGAGCATGTTCAGCACACCTTTGACCGCGCCGGTCGGCAGGCCTTTGGAGGTGGTCAGTGGTGGCAGTGCATGGAACGCGCGGTACAGGTAAGACGAACCGTCCACCAGGACGAGGGGGGCTTGGCTCATGAGCAGAATCAACCTTTTCGGCGGGCCCGGCGCTAGAATAGCGGGACCGTTGACGACAAAGGGACAAGGTTATCATGCGTACGTTAAATCGCTTGCTGCTGGTCAGTTTGATTGCTGTCTCACCGCTGGCCGCGATCGCGGCGGATGATGCGCCGTCAAAGGAGCCGGAAGTTACCATTAACACGCACACCGAAGGTGACAAGGTCATTCAGGAATACAGCCGCAGTGGCTTCGTCTATGCGATCAAGGTCACGCCGAAGGGCGGTAAACCGTATTTCCTGGTGCGCGCCGATGGTTCGGACGCGAACTACATCCGTTCCGACCAGCCGGATATGCTGATTCCGTCGTGGGAAATCTTTACCTGGAAGTAAGATTCCCGACTTTTAATCGGCGCCGCTTGATCGCGGCGCCCGAACTGAGCAGTTTTTAACCATGTCTGTGTTCACCCCCCTGGCTCGGCCCGAGCTGGAAACCTTTCTCGCCCCTTACGGGCTCGGCCGTCTGCTTGATTTCCAGGGGATCGCCGCCGGCAGCGAAAACACCAATTTCTTTATCAGCCTGGAGCAGGGCGAATTCGTCCTGACCCTGGTCGAGCGCGGCCCGGTGCAGGAAATGCCGTTCTTCATCGACCTGCTCGACGTCCTGCACGAGGCCGATCTGCCGGTGCCCTACGCGCTGCGTACCACTGACGGCGTGGCGCTGCGTGAGCTCAAGGGCAAACCGGCGCTGCTGCAGCCGCGCCTGTCCGGCAAGCACATCAAGGTCGCCAACGCCCAGCATTGCGCGCAGGTCGGCGAGTTGCAGGCGCATCTGCACCTGGCGACCCAGGGCGAGCGCATGATCAAACGCAAGACCGACCGTGGCCTGGACTGGATGCTGGAGGAGGGCACCGAATTTCTCTCGCACCTGAGTGACGAGCCGCGTGCGTTGCTGCACAAGGCACTGGAAGAAATCACCCTGCAGAAAGACAAAATTCTCGCGCTGCCACGGGCCAACATTCACGCCGACCTGTTCCGCGACAACGCGATGTTCGAAGGCACGCACCTGACCGGGTTGATCGACTTCTACAACGCCTGCTCGGGGCCGATGCTCTACGACGTGGCGATTGCCTTGAATGACTGGTGTTCGGACGAGGAAGGCCTGATTGACGGGCCGCGTGCCCGCGCATTCCTCGGTGCCTATGCGGCGCTGCGTCCGTTCACGGCCGCTGAAGCGGAGCTATGGCCGACCATGCTGCGCGTGGCCTGTGTGCGGTTCTGGTTGTCGCGGTTGATCGCCGCCGAGCAGTTTGCCGGGCAGGACGTGCTGATTCACGATCCGCAGGAGTTCGAGCAGCGTTTGGCGCAGCGGCAGCAGGTGCATACACCGCTACCTTTCGCCCTTTAAAAGCTTCGCGAGCAAGCTCGCTCCCACAGGGTCTCGGCGATCCTGTGGGAGCGAGCCTGCTCGCGAATGGGGGCAACACCTATGCCGGGGATTACAACGATTCCAGGCACCCGGCCAAATCGTTGCCCAACTTCTCCAGCACCTGCTCATACCCCTGAGCTGTCGCCGGCGTATAGCCGCCCAGTGCATCCAGCTCCGCCAGCTTCACCGGCAGGCCTGCCACCAGGGTTTCCGCCAGGCGCGGACGCAGCGGCGGTTCACTGAACACGCAGGTCTTGCCCACTTCCTGCAGGCGCTTGCGCATCGCGGCGACATGCTGCGCGCCCGGTTGGACTTCGGCGGCCACGCTGAACACGCCAGTGTGCTTCAGGCCGTAAGCGTCTTCGAAGTAATCGAACGCCTCGTGGAACACGAAGTACGGTTTGCCCTCGACATCGGCCATGCGCTTCTTCAAGCGTGCATCCAGTGCGTCGAGGCGCTCATCGAAAGCCTTGGCGTTGCTCTGATAGCGTTCGGCGTTGGCCGGATCGGCTGCGCTGAGGTCGGCAGCCATTTTCTCGGCAATGACCCGCGCGTTGACCGGCGATAGCCACAAATGCGCGTCCAGCGTGCCCGGGCGATGATCGTGATCATGCTCGTCGGCGTCTTCGGCGTGGGAGTGGCTGTCTTCGGCGAAGCGGCGCAGCTTCATGCCCGGCAGATCCTGCACGGCCACGCTTGGCAGCGTACGACCGTTGAGTACCCGTGGCAGGAAACCTTCCATGTCCGGGCCGATCCAGTACAGCAGATCCACCGATTGCACCTTGCGCACGTCGGACGGGCGCAGCGCGTAGTTATGTGGCGAAGCGCCCGGCGGCAGCAGCACTTCGGGAATCGCCACGCCGTCCTGCACGGCCGCGGCAATCAGCTGCAGCGGTTTGATGCTGGTGAGGACCTTGACCTCGGCCTGAGCCGAACCGATCAGCAGAAAACTGGCGATAAACGCCACAAAAACAGAAAAAAGTCGGGACACGATGACCACTCAAGGAGGCGAGAACGGGTAACATAATAACGTCTCTATCAAAACTCGTCGCCGCCCATGCCTATTACACCGATTGCCAGCCGTCCACACGACCACTCTCATTGCGTGCACAGCGCACTGACCGAGGCCGATACCTTGTGCGCCCAGAAAGGCCTGCGCCTGACTGCGTTGCGCCGGCGGGTGCTGGAGCTGGTGTGGCAGAGCCACAAGCCGCTGGGCGCCTACGACATTCTGGCGGTGCTCAGCGAGCAGGACGGCCGCCGCGCCGCGCCGCCGACCGTGTACCGCGCGCTGGATTTCCTCCTGGAAAATGGCCTGGTGCACCGCATTTCTTCGCTCAACGCCTTTGTCGGTTGCGTGCATCCGGAACATGCGCATCAGGGCCAGTTCCTGATCTGCCGCGACTGCCACGCCGCCATTGAGCTGGAACAGAAAGCTATCAGCGACGCGATCATCAATAGCGCCAAGGATGTCGGTTTCATCGTCGAAGCACAGACCGTCGAAGTGGTCGGCCTGTGCTCCGGTTGCCAGGGGGCCTGATGAGCAACCCGTTGATCCGTCTGGAGCACGTCGCCGTCACGTTTGCCGGGCAGACCGTGCTGGACAACATCGAGCTGAGCGTCGAGCCGGGGCAGATCGTCACCCTGATCGGCCCCAACGGCGCCGGCAAGACCACACTGGTGCGCGCCGTGCTTGGCCTGCTGAAGCCCGACAGTGGCAGTGTCTGGCGCAAGCCGAAACTGCGCGTCGGCTACATGCCGCAAAAACTTCACGTCGACCCGACCTTGCCGCTGTCGGTGCTGCGCTTCCTGCGTCTGGTGCCGGGTGTTGATCGCCCGCGTGCGCTGGCTGCGCTGAAGGAAGTCGGCGCCGAGCACGTTATCGACAGCCCGGTGCAGAACGTTTCCGGCGGCGAAATGCAGCGCGTGCTGCTGGCCCGGGCGCTGTTGCGCGAGCCGGAGTTGTTGGTGCTCGACGAGCCGGTGCAGGGCGTGGATGTCGCCGGCCAGGCCGAGCTGTACAGCCTGATCACTCGCCTGCGCGACCGGCATGGTTGCGGGGTGCTGATGGTCTCGCACGATTTGCATCTGGTGATGAGCACCACCGATCAGGTGGTCTGCCTCAACCGACACGTCTGCTGTTCCGGGCATCCGGAGCAGGTCAGCGGCGATCCGGCGTTCGTCGAGCTGTTCGGCAAGAATGCGCCGAGCCTGGCGATCTATCACCACCATCACGACCACGCCCACGACCTGCACGGTTCGGTGGTCAAGGCGCCCGCTGCGGGCCACACCCACGTTCACGGAGACCACTGCAAGCATGGCTGATTTTCTGTTGTATGCCCTGCTTGCAGGTCTGGCGCTGGCGCTGGTGGCCGGGCCGTTGGGTTCGTTCGTGGTCTGGCGGCGCATGGCCTATTTCGGCGACACCCTGTCCCACGCCGCGCTGCTTGGCGTGGCCCTGGGCTTTCTGCTGGATGTCAGTCCGACGGTGGCGGTGACCGTCGGCTGCCTGCTGCTGGCGGTGCTGCTGGTGACGTTGCAGCAGCGTCAGCCGCTGGCGTCGGACACGCTGTTGGGGATTCTCGCGCCGAGTACGCTCTCTCTTGGCCTGGTGGTACTAAGCTTCATGCATGAAGTGCGGATCGACCTGATGGCCTATCTGTTCGGCGACCTGCTGGCGATCAGTCCGACCGATCTGGCGTGGATCCTCGGTGGCAGCGCGGCAGTGCTGGTGCTGCTGGTGACGCTGTGGCGGCCGCTGCTGGCGATTACCGTGCATGAGGAATTGGCCAGGGTCGAAGGCCTGCCGGTGGCGGGTCTGCGCATGGCGCTGATGCTGTTGATCGCGGTGGTGATCGCGGTGGCGATGAAAATCGTCGGTGTGTTGCTGATTACTTCGCTGTTGATCATCCCGGCGGCTGCGGCACAACGTCACGCCCGTTCGCCGGAGCAGATGGCGCTGGGCGCGAGCCTGCTGGGCATGCTCGCCGTGTGTGGCGGGCTGGCGCTGTCATGGTTCAAGGACACCCCGGCGGGGCCGTCAATCGTTGTGACGGCAGCCGCACTGTTTCTGCTGAGTTTTGTTCTGCCCCGTCGAGGGGTGTAGACTTGCTCGCTTTTTGCGCAAATAGAGAGTCGCAGGAATGAAGCCGTTCGCCTCCCGTTATCTGCTCCTTGTCGCATTTTCCGTGCTGCTGGGCGCCTGCCAAAGCACGCCGCCGGTGGCCGAAGCCCCCGACGCGCGGGCCACGGCCATCGCACAGCTGGAGCAAAGCCTGGCCAGCAGCGAACTGGCCACAGCCGAAGACCAATTGGCCGCCTTGCAGGCACAGAACCCCAACGATCAGTCGCTCGAGCAGTACCAGCGCCAGTTGGCCGAGGCCTACCTGCGCCGCAGTCAGATCGTGTTGCAGAAAGGTGATGTGAACGCGGCAGCGACCGCACTGAGCCGTGCTCGCGCCCTGATGCCCAAGGCCCCGGCGCTGACCGGTGGCGTAAACGGCGCGATCACCGAAGCCCGTAAAGCCGAGCTGGAGAAAGCCGAAGCGGCGCTGCTGGCAGCCGAAGCCAAACCGAAAGCCAAGGTCATCGATCCGACTGCCGAAAGCACCACGGTGGCGCTGAACATCAACGATAGCCGCAAGCTTCGCCGGCAACTCGACGCGATCGCCGCCGATGTGGTGAATTACGAATGTGCCGTGAGCATTCAGGCACCGCGCACTCAGGATTACCCTTGGCTGGCGACTCTGCTGAGCAAGCGGGTGAAGAAACTGAATCCGGATTTCGAGTTGCGCATCGAGAAGCAGATTCTGCGCGCGGTGCCTGCGCAGATGGTTCTGATTCCAGCTAAACCCTGAAAAGCTTCGCGAGCAAGCCCGCTCCCACAGGTCCAGCGTGAACCCTGTGGGAGCGAGCCTGCTCGCGAAAGCGTCCTCTCAGGCAGCCAGTTTTCTTAAGCTGGAACAGCTTTGGCCTTAGGCTCGCGATCCCAAACCCGATGCTGCCCGATCGCCGCGAAGAACGGCTTGGTCAACCCCGGCACATCCTTGCCCTGCAGCAACCCCGCATCCGCCTCAAGCTTCAGCAGATCCTGCAACTGCTTGGCCTCGCCGTGCAGCGCAATCGCCTTCAGGTGCTTGTACGCCTCCAGCAGGTAGTGCAACGCCACACCGTCAGCGCTCAACGCCTTGATCGACGCCGCGCCACCGGGCACGAACACCGCATCGAAGATCACCGAAGGCATGCCTTCCATGGAAGCGTCCACCGGCAGGGCTTTGCCGTCGGCCGTCTTCACCGGTGCCGAAGTCGGGCCGAGCAGCTTGGCGTGGGCACCTTCCGCTGCCAATGCCTTCTTCATCGCATCAATTGCCGCACCATCGACGCCGTTCGCCGCAAGAATCGCCACTTTCCGGGTTTTGATGTTCTCTGGCAGCAGATTGGCCTGACTCAGCGCTGGCGAATGATCGAACGAAGTCTTGCGCACCTCGACCGTACCTTTGCTTGGCGCCGGCAGCCCGAGGTTGGCCGCCACACGTTTGGCCAGTTCCAGGTCGATATTGGCGAGAATCTCATTCACCTGCCGTGCACGGATGAACTCGCGCTCAACCTTGCCCAGCTCGAAGCTGTAGGCGGCAATGATGTGTTCCTTCTCATGGTCACTCATGCTGTTGAAGAACAGCCGTGCCTGCGAGAAGTGATCGCTGAACGATTCGCTGCGCTGGCGGATCTTGGCGGCGTCGATGCGTTCCGGATAAGTCTCGAAACCACCGTCCTGCGCGGCTGGCGGGGTCTCTTTCGGCCAGCCGCCATCGATCGAGTTCGGCTCGTAGGACGCGCGCCCCTTGTCGATCACCGTGCGGTGTTGGGCATCGCGCTGGCCGTTGTGGAACGGCGCGACCGGGCGGTTGATCGGCAGCTCATGAAAGTTCGGCCCACCGAGTCGGCTGATTTGCGTGTCGGTGTAGGAAAACAGCCGGCCTTGCAGCAGCGGATCGTTGGAGAAATCGATCCCCGGCACGATGTGGCCCGGGCAGAACGCAACCTGTTCGGTCTCGGCAAAGAAATTGTCCGGGTTACGGTTCAGGGTCATCTTGCCCAGCGGGGTGATCGGCACAATTTCTTCGGGGATCAGCTTGGTCGGGTCGAGGATGTCGAAATCGAAGTCGTGCTCGTTTTCCTCTTCGATGATCTGCACTCCCAATTCCCATTCCGGGTAATCGCCCATCTCGATGGCTTCCCAGAGATCGCGACGGTGGTAGTCGGTGTCTTTACCGGCGAGCTTCTGCGCCTCGTCCCACACCAGCGAGCAGGTGCCGGCGGTAGGGCGCCAGTGGAATTTGACGAAGCGCGATTTGCCCTCGGCGTTGACCAGGCGGAAGGTGTGCACGCCAAAGCCCTGCATGCTGCGCAGGCTTTTCGGAATCGCCCGGTCGGACATCGCCCAGATCACCATGTGCGCCGATTCCGGCACCAGCGAAACGAAGTCCCAGAACGTATCGTGGGCCGAGCCGCCGGTCGGGATCTCATTGTGCGGTTCGGGTTTTACCGCGTGGACGAAGTCGGGAAACTTGATCGCGTCCTGAATGAAAAACACCGGCATGTTGTTGCCGACCAGATCGAAGTTGCCCTCGTCGGTGAAGAACTTCACCGCGAAACCGCGTACGTCACGCACGGTATCGCCGGAACCGCGCGGCCCCTGCACTGTGGAAAAACGCACGAACACCGGGGTCTTTTTCCCCGGATCCTGCAGGAAGCCGGCCTTGGTCAGCGTCGAATGGTTCTCGTAGGCCTGAAAGAAACCATGGGCGCCAGTACCGCGCGCGTGAACGATGCGCTCCGGAATTCGCTCATGGTCAAAATGCGTGATCTTTTCCCGCATGATGAAGTCTTCCAGCAACGACGGCCCGCGCGGGCCGGCCTTGAGGGTGTTCTGGTTATCGGCGACCTTAACTCCCTGATTGGTGCGCAGGGCCTGGCCGGTCGCGTCGGAGCGAAACTTCTCCAGACTGTCGAGTTTGGCGTTGGTGTTGGCGCGATCCTTGGTATCGGTTCCGGCCAGTTGGCTTTTGTCGGTCGTAGGTTTCTTGCTGCTCATCAGACGTAGACTCCTCGGTTGACCCCGTTTCAACG
The DNA here is from genome assembly GCF_057799175.1 of Pseudomonas sp. 14P5.3.2. Lineage (NCBI taxonomy): Bacteria > Pseudomonadati > Pseudomonadota > Gammaproteobacteria > Pseudomonadales > Pseudomonadaceae > Pseudomonas > Pseudomonas sp. 14P5.3.2. Next base: position 299,913 of record NZ_JBYOKU010000002.1, read on the forward strand.
GGGACTCTTGAGCGTTTCCGGGCACGGTTACCCAGGGTTTCAAGTCGCTTAACTAGTGACCAATGAGCAGGAATGGGCGTTCCTTTTTTATGACCTTTGATCTTGTTATTGCCAAATCGAAGGTTAATTGCGAAATAAATGCTAAGAACCTCTATACGGACAGGCTAAAATGCGCGCCCGGCTAACCGCTGATCCTTTTCTAACGCGCCCCACAAGGTTCGCTACGTGATCGAGTTTCAAAACGTCCACAAAACTTACCGCGTCGCCGGTAAGGACATCCCCGCCCTGCACCCGACCAGTCTTTCGATTGAAAACGGTCAGGTCTTCGGCCTGATTGGCCATTCCGGTGCGGGAAAAAGTACCCTGCTGCGTCTGATCAATCGCTTGGAAGACTCCAGCGGCGGCAAGATCATCGTCGACGGCGAAGAAGTCACCGCGCTGGACGCCAACGGCCTGCGCCGCTTCCGTCAGCAAGTCGGGATGATCTTCCAGCACTTCAACCTGCTCGCCTCCAAGACCGTGGCCGACAACGTCGCGCTGCCCCTGACTCTGGCGGGCGAGCTGTCGAGCAGCGAGATCAATCAGCGTGTCGCCGAGTTGCTGGCGCGGGTCGGTCTGTCCGATCACGCCAAGAAGTACCCGGCACAATTGTCCGGCGGCCAGAAACAGCGCGTCGGCATCGCCCGCGCCCTGGCGACCAAGCCGAAGATCCTGCTGTGCGACGAGGCCACCAGTGCTCTCGATCCGCAGACCACCGCCTCGGTCCTGCAACTGCTGGCCGAGATCAACCGCGAACTGAAGCTGACCATCGTCCTGATCACCCACGAGATGGACGTGATCCGTCGCGTCTGCGATCAGGTGGCAGTGATGGACGCCGGGGTGATCGTCGAGCAAGGCTCGGTGGCCGATGTGTTCCTGCATCCGCAGCACCCGACCACCAAGCGTTTCGTCCAGGAAAGCGAGCAGATCGACGAAAGTGAACAGCGCGATGACTTCGCTCACGTGCCGGGTCGCATCGTGCGTCTGACCTTCCAGGGCGAAGCAACCTACGCGCCGTTGCTCGGTACCGTTGCCCGGGAAACCGGGGTCGACTACAGCATCCTCGCCGGTCGCATCGACCGCATCAAAGACATTCCTTACGGGCAATTGACCCTCGCCGTCACCGGTGGCGACATGGAAGCGGCCTTCGCCCGCTTCACCGCCGCTGACGTTCACATGGAGGTGCTGCGTTAATGGAAGCCCTGATGAGTTTCTTCACCAATATCGACTGGTACGAAATCTGGCTGGCCACCGGCGACACCATGCTGATGCTTGGCGGATCGCTGCTGTTCACCGTGTTGCTCGGCTTGCCTTTGGGCGTGTTGCTGTTCCTCTGCAGTCCGCGTCAGTTGCTGGAAAGTCGTGGCCTCTACGCCTTCATGTCGCTGGCGGTGAACATCCTGCGCTCGCTGCCGTTCATCATTCTGCTGATCGTGATGATCCCGTTCACCGTGCTGATCACCGGCACTTCGCTGGGCGTGGCCGGTGCGATTCCGCCGCTGGTGGTAGGTGCGACGCCGTTCTTCGCGCGTCTGGTGGAAACCGCGCTGCGTGAAGTCGATCGCGGCATCATCGAAGCGACCCAGTCGATGGGCGCGACTACCCGTCAAATCATCATGAACGCCTTGCTGCCGGAAGCCCGTCCAGGCATCTTCGCAGCGATTACGGTGACCGCGATTACCCTGGTGTCCTACACGGCGATGGCCGGTGTGGTCGGCGCCGGTGGTCTGGGTGACCTGGCGATCCGTTTCGGCTACCAGCGTTTCCAGACTGACGTGATGATCGTCACCGTGGTGTTGCTGCTGATTCTGGTACAAGTGCTGCAAATGGTCGGCGACCGACTGGTCGTGCATTTCTCGCGCAAATAACCGGTTTTTGTAAATCAAGAGATGAGCCGGCCATTCGCTGGCAGGCGCCACACGGGCGCCTTATAAGGAGTTAGCTGAATGAAAAAACTGATCGCTGCTTTCGCTGCCGTAGCCGCTTTTTCGGCCCACGCTGAAACCCTGACCGTTGCCGCCACCCCGGTGCCGCACGCGGAAATCCTCGAATTCGTGAAGCCGGCCCTGGCCAAAGAAGGCGTGGAGCTGAAGGTCAAGGTCTTCACCGACTACATCCAGCCGAACGTACAGGTGGCCGAGAAGCGCCTGGACGCCAACTTCTTCCAGCACCAGCCGTACCTCGATGAGTTCAACAAGGCCAAGGGCACCAACCTGGTGGCTGTGACCGGCGTGCACCTGGAGCCGCTGGGCGCCTACTCGAGCAAGATCAAGGATCTGAAAGACCTGCCAAGCGGCGCCAACGTGGTGATCCCGAACGACGCCACCAACGGCGGCCGTGCGCTACTGCTGCTGGCCAAGGCCGGCCTGATCACCCTGAAGGATCCGACCAACATTCTGTCGACCCCGAAAGACATCGCGCAGAACCCGAAAGACCTGAAAATCCGTGAGCTGGAAGCCGCGACCATCCCGCGCGTGCTGACCCAGGTCGATTTGGCGCTGATCAACACCAACTACGCGCTGGAAGCCAAGCTCGATCCGTCCAAGGACGCGCTGGTGATCGAAGGCAACGACTCGCCGTACGTCAACATCCTGGTGTCCCGTGCCGACAACAAGGACAGCGACGCGATGCAGAAACTGGCTGCTGCCCTGCACAGCCCGGAAGTGAAGAAATTCATCACCGAGAAGTACAAAGGCGCGGTGTTGCCGGCGTTCTGATACAGATAGTTGCAATGAAAAGGGGACGCCAATGGCGTCCCCTTTTTTGTGCCCGGAACACCGTCCCTGTGGGAGCGGGGGTGGTTGGGGAGAGGGGGGGGGGGGGGGAGGGGGTGATTGGTGGCACGGACCC